>JBJMLU010000026.1:0-10791 GCA_045805145.1 Flavisolibacter sp.
TCTAAAGGATATTCTTTGTCATCCTGCTTGGCGAGAAAATCGGTTTCCTGTTTGATCAGGCGGAAAACAGAATCACTGGCAATGCGGGTTCTGGCGAGGTTCTCCACGGTTTGGAAATTATAACCTGGCTGCCACAAAGAATAAGAAGCTTTATTGATCTCGTCATAGGGAAGAGCATTCCAGTTGTCTCTTTCCCTGAGCTTGAGGTATTCATAATAATCAGGAACCACTACATCAGGTGTTACTCCTTTAAGTTGAGTAGAACCACCACTGATGCGGTAAAATTTCTGAAGTGTGAGTTTCAATGAACCGAGGTCAGAATTGGTGGACATGAAATTGGATTCCGGATCCAGTCCGAAACTGCGTTGAACTGTTCCTTTACCATAAGTGCTGGTGCTGCCGATGATCACGCCGCGTCCATAGTCCTGGATCGCTGCTGCAAAGATCTCTGAAGCAGAAGCACTGAATTCATTCACCATTACGGCAAGCGGACCATCATACAATACGCCACCATCTTTATCGCGCATCACTTCCGGTTGTCCTTCGCGGCCCTTCACCTGAACGATGGGTCCCTGGTCAATGAAGAGACCAGCGATCTGGATCACATCATACAAAGAACCACCGCCATTATTGCGAAGGTCGATCACGATACCATCAACCTTTTCATCTTTAAGTTTTTTTACCTCATTGGCAACATCCACTGAACTGCGGTGCGGATCGGTAGGATCGTTGAAGTTTGCATAGAATTCAGGAAGGAAAATGTATCCGATCTTGGAAGTTCCTTCATTGATCACGGCACTGCGTACATAAGTTTCATCCTGAACAATCTTGTCGCGGATCAGGGGAAGTGTTTTTAAGGTGCCGTCTTTTTTTCTCAGCGTAAGCCTTACTTCAGTGCCTTTTTTTCCGCGAATGATCTTCACCGCATCTTCTACCGTAAAGCCAGCCAGTTCCACTGGAGTCTCTGCCCCCTGTGCCACTCTTACCACCACGTCACCTACTTCTACTTCACCTGATTTTTGTGCAGGACCGCCGGGAAGCACACTAGCGATCTTGATATTTCCTTCATCATAGCTTAACTGAGCCCCGATTCCAAAGAATGAACCGCTCAACTGCTCGTCGAAATAGCTCTTATCCATTGGAGGCATGAACTCAGTGTATGGATCCATCATGGACGTTACCACGTTGACGAACACACTAAATTTTTCATCATCATCAAATTTGAGGCGGTAACGTTCAAAGGTGCGGTCCATGGAAGCCATTACTTTTTCACGCGCATCTTTTTCCAGTTCCGCGTCGGTCTTCGATACAAATCCCTGTTTGCCCTTATTGCTTTCTCTTTGTTCCTGGAGGTCAACGTAGCGTTGCAATACCAGGTATTTCAGGTGACGGCGCCACTGGTCTTTGCGCTCGGCTTCCGAAGACGGAAAATTGATTCGTTTGGGATCGTTGACTACCGTTTCGTTGATGGTAAAATCAAATGGCTTTGAAAGAAGTTCTTTGTAAATAGAACTGGCTTCAGTAGCTCTTTGATTAAACACCTTGCCTGCTTCAAGAAAAAACTGTACCGGAGCACCTTTAATTTCGTCGTCAATTTTTGTAGAGTAACGATTGAGTGCATCCAGGTCCTGCTTCAGGAACATGTCCTTGTCAGGATCCAGTTCTTCGAAGTATTTGGTGTAAACCTTTTTGGAAAAATCATCATTGATATCTTTGGGACTGTAATGACCCTGTTTGAGGATCTCGCCTACGATCTGCAAAATCTTGTCATATTTGGAGGGAGGGTAGGTTTTGTTGGAAGTTCCCATGCTGTTGAATGCAAGGAAAATCCCCGCTATCAGCATCACGATCAAAATTGGTAATCTCTTCATACTTATCAGATATTTTATTGCCTTGGGCATATCCTTCAAATTTAGCTCAAAAATTCCTCAGTAAAAGCAATCCTTCCCTTTTAACAAACGTTTTTGACGGACGGAAAAAATGAAAGAACAAAGGTAGAACTGAAAGAAAATACAGTACGAGAACAGTGCCAGATCAGAAAAGAAAAATTGTTTGTTGAAAGAAAAAATTCAAGACGATCATAATCACCGACAAGAATAAAATTTTTTCAACCGCATTTCATTATTTTTGCCTCCCAAATGGTGGTTATAGCTCAGCTGGTTAGAGCATCAGATTGTGGTTCTGAGGGTCGTGGGTTCGAGCCCCATTAGCCACCCACCTCTACCTTCTCTTTGCAGAGAAGGTTTTTTTATGACCATTCTTCTTCATGTATTGTTGTTTAATGTTAAATAAGGTTAACGGGAAACAACTGGGCTTTGCTTCTCTATTACCTTTGCGCCCAATCAATTTCAACTCATGAAGAAAGTATTTAGTCTCATTTGTTTCCTGTGCATTGGTTTTATCTCTTTTAGCCAGGCTCCTGGCAACCAGAGAAGAGGACAAGGACAACAAATGGCCGGGAGGTTTTATGGAAAAGTAGTAGATGCATCAAACAAAGGAGTTGAAGCGGCTTCAGTAACCCTGGTAACCAGTCGCATGGATACGGTTACTAAAAAGACAAGAGAAGTGATCGTAGGCGGAATGCTCACCACCAACTCGGGTGATTTCAGTATTGAAAATGTTGCTCTCTTTGGACGCTATAAATTAAAAGTTACGGGCATTGGTTATAAAGAGCACGATCAGGCTGTGGCTTTCGACCTCCCCAACCGCAATGCGATGGGCAACAACAGCGACCCCTCTGCTTTATTGAGTGTACTGGACAAGGACCTGGGAAATATTAAAATTGAAATCGACAACCAGGTCCTGGGCAATGTTACTGTTACGGCTTCCAAGCCCCTGTTCCAAATGGGTATAGACCGCAAGATCTTTAATGTCGACAAGAACCTGACTTCTGTAGGAGGAACTGCGATTGATGTGATGAAGAATGTTCCTTCAATTAATGTGGACATAGATGGGAATGTAACGCTCCGCAATGCAGCACCTCAAATATTTGTGGACGGACGTCCTACTAATCTTACGCTCGACCAGATCCCTGCCGATGCTATTGAAAGCGTGGAAATCATCACCAATCCTTCTGCCAAGTACGATGCTTCGGGTGGAACCGCAGGTATCCTGAATATCGTGCTGAAAAAAAATAAAAGAGTAGGCTACAGCGGAAACCTTCGTGCTAATGTAGACTCCAGAGGAAAATTTGGCGGTGGCGGTGACATCAACATCCGCCAGAACAAGATCAATATTTTCGCGAGCGGCATGTACAACCAGCGCAAATCCATCAGCGAAGGACATACCGAAAGGCAAAACCTTGATTATCGTCCCAGCACAACTACCCAGGACGACAATTCAACCATGAATGGAGTGTTTGGATTTGGACGTGTGGGTCTTGATTATTTCATTGACAATAGAAATACGGTAACCATCAGCGAAACCATTGCGCGTGGAAACATGAATCCTTATACCACCAGCTCTATTTATACAGACATGGGCAGCAATGGAACCATTGATTCGTTGCAGCAAAGAAATTCCAATTCAGTGAACCATTTCCGAAACATGGGATCACAACTGAGTTACAAACATAACTTTCCTCATGCGGGACAGGAATGGACCGCCGATGTAACTTATAACAAGGGAAAGAATGAGAATGACAATAACATCATGTCTTCTTATTATGAAATGCCCGGAAAAACTTTCAACCGCGATTACAACCAGCAACAGGTAGGAAGCGGTAATAACGAGAACCTGATTCTGCAAACCGATTATACCAACCCACTCAATGATCATTCTAAACTGGAAGCAGGTGCGCGCGCATCTATCCGCAAGATCAATAGTTCAACTGATTATTTTGTATTGAATCCCAACGGATCAAAAACGCCCATAACCGAACAGGATGTTCTGTACAATAGCAGGGACCAGGTACTCGCTGCGTATGGCACGTATTCCAACCGCATCAAGAATTTTGGATACCAGGTTGGATTGAGGGCTGAGAGTTCCAAATATGAAGGTGAACTTCCCGGAAAGAATCAGACTTTCCATACCGATTTTCCCATAAGTCTTTTCCCGAGCCTCTTCCTCAATGACAAGGTATCGGACAATGATGAATTTCAATTGAACTACAGCCGCCGCATCAACAGGCCTGGTTTCTGGCAGCTCTTTCCATTCACCGATATTTCAGATTCGCTCAACATCAGCAGGGGTAACCCGAACCTCAAGCCCGAATTCACCAATTCAATTGAGCTGTCTTATTCAAAGACCTTCAAGAATCGTGATAACCTCATTGCATCAATTTATTTCAAGAACACCAATGACCTGATCACCCGCTTCCAGGACCGGGAATATGTTCCTGCATTCGAAGACACACTGTTGGTGACCAGTTATATCAACGCCAACCGTAGCTATGTTACAGGACTGGAACTGACAGCGAAAAACAAGATCACGAAATGGTGGGACCTTACCTCTAATGCAAATCTCTTCACTTCGAAGATTGATCTAGACAACGCACCCGATCCCGACCAGTTTTTGAGCTATTTTTTAAAGATCAACAACAATATCAGGCTTCCGAAGAATTTTTCCTTGCAGGTTTCGGCCGATTACCAGTCGAAAACGATTACATCTCCAGGTGGTAGTGGAGGCGGAGGTGGCGGCGGTGGCCGTGGCGGCGGATTTGGCGGTGGAGGTGGAATGTTCGGAGGTGGAGGTGCTTCTGCAGCACAAGGCTTTATCCGTCCGAGCTATGGTGTAGATGCCGGGCTCAGGTTTGAGTTCCTCAAAGAAAAGAAAGCATCGATCTCCCTCAATGTAAATGATATCTTCAGAACAAGGAAGTACGATTCCCATTCTGAGTCTCCCTATTTTATCCAGGACTCCTGGCGTAGAAGAGATGCGCAGGTGGCCCGTTTGAATTTCAGCTGGAGATTTGGAAAGTTTGACGCCAATCTCTTCAAACGTAAGGATACTAAGGCCGAGAACAATGTGAACCTGGAGAGTTTTTAAAGAGTCGTCAGTCCTCAGACCCCGGTCTTCAGAAGATTTGAGAATTTTTCTAAAGAATCTTATAGCATCTTCAATCTTCGATGATGCTCAAGGCTATCCCCCGGGATGATTTTGGATCTTCTGAAGACCGACGACTGATTTCCCCGCAAAAGCGGGGCTTTTTGTTTTGAACTAATTATTTTTGAGACCATGTACAGGTTTGGTCTGGTAGGCTGCGGGAAAATTGCAGGGCTTCATGCAGGGGTAATTGAAGGCATCGGCACCCTGAGCGCAGTCTATGACCTGATACCGGACCATGCGCAACACTATACAGAGCAATATGGCGCTACCAAACATGAAAGCCTGGAATCTTTGCTGAAAGATGATTCGCTTGATATTGTTTGTGTGTGCACGCCCAATGGTTATCATGCCGAACATTGCATCCGTTCTTTACAGGCAAACAAGCATGTGTTCTGTGAATCTCCTCTTTGTCTTACCAAGGCCGGTGCCTGGCAGATCCTTGAAACCGAAAAATACACAAGGAGGAAACTGTTCGTCTTCAACCCGGTTTCCTTCCGGGCGGAAATTACAGAGCTGAAAAAAAAGATCAGCGCACACACCAATGGTCATCCCTATCATTTTGACCTTCATGGTTCTTCTTCAGAGCCTATTTCTAAAGGAAGCTGGAAAGGAAAACTTTTTCCGGGCGGTGGTGCACTCTATACTTCTTTCAGTAATTATGTGGATGTGCTGATTTACCTGTTTGGAGAAATTGATTCCGTTCGTGGACTTTGTAAAAACATTTCGCACCAGGACCTGCTGGAATCTGAAGATGCCGGGGAAGCGGAACTTGTGATGAAAACCGGCATCAAAGGAAAATTGAGCTGGGTCTTGCAGGATTCCAGTCAAAATAATTCTTACCTGGACGTATCGCCTTTGAATAAGCCTGTTCATCTGGAAAACCTGGACCGGCTTCTGAAGCCCGAATTGCCGGAATATCAGATGATGTATCGTGAATTTATTTCCACCCTGGAGAACGGAGGTCAGGCTTCCAGTCTTTTTGATAGTGTGCGAACGGTGGAAGCGATCGAGAAAATATATAAAGCGGTTTTATTAAATCCACTTCCCAACAATTGAAAAGAATATTCTTTACCGTTACCAACGACCTTTCGTTTGACCAGCGCATGCACCGCATCTGTGATTCGTTGGCCAAAGCAAAATTTGATGTTTGCCTGGTGGGAAGAAAACAAAAAGGGTCTCTGCCTCTTCGTAAAAGAAGCTATGAACAAAAAAGGATCAGTTGCCTTTTCAATAGCGGGTTTTTATTTTATGCGGAGTACAATCTCCGGTTGTTCTTTTTTTTACTGAGGAGAAGAATGGACGGCGTTTGCGCCATTGACCTCGATACCATCCTGCCCTGTCTTTTTGCATCAAGAATAAAAAGAGTAACGCGGATTTACGATGCACATGAATATTTTACAGAGCTCAAAGAAGTAAGGACCCGTCCATTTGTACAACGATGCTGGCGCTCCATTGAGCGATACTGCGTGCCCAAATTCGCGTATGGATATACGGTAGGCCAGGGCCTCGCAAATGAGTATAAAAATCGTTATGACCGCGACTATATAGTTATTCGGAATCTTCCGGTGCTGCGAGAACTGGAGGTTGTAGAGAAAAAAGATAAATTTATTTTGTACCAGGGTGCCGTAAATGAGGGACGTGGTTTTGAATACCTCATACCTGCCCTGCGCCAGCTTGATTATAACCTTGTAGTTTGCGGAGATGGAAATTTTATGAGACGACTAAAAAGACTGCTGCGTAAATATCGTGTTCAGGAAAAAGTAGAACTTATGGGAATGCTTCGTCCCGAACATCTTCTTCCAATTGCGCAAAGAGCCACACTTGGAATTGCCCTGGCAGAAAAAGAAGGCCTCAATCAATACCTCGCACTTCCGAATAAATTTTTTGACTACATGCATGCCGGACTTCCGCAACTCAGCATGGCCTATCCTGAATACGAAAAGATCAACAATCAATTCAAAGTTGCAGTGTTGATCAGCGAACTTTCGGCAAAGGAGGTTTCAGAAACCATCAGGGGAATCATGAACAATGAAGAGTTGCTGCAGGAAATGCGCAACAATTGCCTGAAAGCAAGAGAAATTTATTGCTGGCAGGAAGAAGAAAAAATTCTGTTGAATTATTACAGGCAAATCTTTGAAGATTGAACGAGCGCCTGCACATCGTATGTCTCGACGCTCCATCACCTCCCGATTATGGAGGTGCGATCGATATGTTTTATACCATCAGGGCTCTGGCTTCGATTGGAAAAAAACCAGTACTTCATTACTTCAATTACCGGAAAGAAAGAGGCGTCGAGGGATTGGAGCACGACTGCGAAGAAATATTTTCCTATCCGCGTAAATCTTTTTCTGCTTCAATGCCTTTCTCAAAGCCTTATATTATTGGCTCTAGAACGAACGATGAACTTGTTCAGAGACTGAACGCAGAGAAAGGCCAGATTCTTTTGGAAGGACTGCATTGCACGGGGATCGTTTCCGCCATCAAAGATCAAACAAGGATTTCATTGAGGCTGCACAATGAAGAAGCAGAATATTACAGGCGTTTATCCATCACCGAGAGAAGCCTTCTTAAAAAAATCTACCTGAAAAGAGAAAGCCGTTTGCTAAAAAAATGGTACAGGCAATTACCTTCTAGCCTTTCCATATCCTGTTTGTCTCAATCAGATGAAGAATTGATCCAGCAGAATTATGGGTTAAACAATACTCGCTTCATTCCCTGCTTTATTCCCTGGCAGAAAATCAGATCAACAACGGGACGGGGCTCATATTGCCTGTATCATGGCAACATGTCTGTTTCTGAGAATCAGGCGGCTGCCGCCTGGCTCATTACACAGGTATTCAGCAAGCTTCAAGTTCCATTTGTCATCGCAGGTAATTCTGTTTCGAAATATCTCTATGAATTGAGTAAACCACACCCTCATATCCGCCTCGTGAACCATCCTTCGATGGAAGAAATTGACCAATTGGTACAGCAAGCGCAGGTCCATGTATTGCCCTCTTTCAATAGTACGGGAGTAAAACTCAAGCTGCTTCATGCACTTGCGGAAGGAAGATTTTGCCTGGCAAATGCTGCCGGCGCCAAAGGAAGTGCTGTGGAAAATCTTACAGTTATTGCTGATAGCGCAGAAGGATTTATTGAAAAGATTAAAGAATTATGGCAGCGTGATTTTTCAGAAGCAGAAATAAAAAACCGCCAGAACCTGCTAACGGTGTATGACAATGCAGCCAATGCAAAAATGATCAGTGAACGATAGAAGCATTGTCAATAACCCTTCCCATTTCCGTTTTCACCATTCTCGCAGGAAACTTCTGGATCACAATGTAGTCGTGCGTGGCCATCACTACCGAGGTTCCATAATCACGTGCAATGTGGATCAGCAAATGCATGATCTCGTCCGAAGTTTCAGGATCAAGATTTCCGGTGGGCTCATCGGCCAGAATTAGTTTGGGTGAATTCAAAAGCGCACGTGCGATGTCTACTCTTTGCTGTTCACCACCACTCATTTCAAATGGCATTTTGAATCCTTTTGATCTGAGACCAACCTTGTCCAATACATCAGCGATCTTTTCATTCATTAGTTTTTCGTCCTTCCACCCTATTGCTTTCAATACGAACTTGAGGTTCTCGTTCACGTTGCGGTCGGTAAGGAGCTGAAAGTCCTGGAACACGACGCCCATGTTTCTTCTCAGGTAGGGTACGGTTTTCCAGGTTAGTTGCCGAAGATTATAGCCTACCACAGTTGCTTCTCCCTGCTTCATCGGTAATTCGCCATACAAGGTCTTAAGCAGACTCGACTTGCCTGTCCCGGTCTTGCCCACGAGATAAACAAACTCACCTTTTTGCACCGTCAGGTTCACGTCTTGCAGCACCAGGCTTTCACCCTGGTAAACATTTGCATTCCTGACTTCAATTATTGGTTCGGCCATTCCTGTTCTTTGCTGCAAAATAAAAGAAGAATGCTCAAGCTGCCCCTATTATTTTACAAAAACTAAAAAATTAGTTGTTAAACTAAAAAACTAGTTATACATTTATTTCAGAAAATTATCTTTCATGAAAACATTAACCAGGGCCGAAGAACAGGTGATGCAGATAGTTTGGAAAATAAAAGAAGGATTCATCCGCGACATCATGGACGCGCTTCCTCCTCCCAAGCCTCATCAAAACACAATTGCTACCATCCTGAAAATTTTAGTGGACAAGGAATTTATGGGCATCCGCGTATTCGGACGCCAGCACCAGTATTATCCACTCGTGGCCAAAGAAACCTATTCGAAGGCCACAATGAAAAGTCTGGTGAAGTCTTACTTCGGTGGTTCTTTTAGCGATGCTGTTTCTTTCATGGTCAAAGAAAACAGCATAAGCCTCGAAGATCTGGAAACCCTGTTGCAACAACTCAAAAAATCAAAGAAATGATCATTCTCGGATTTTATCTGCTCAAAGCATGCATTGGCTCTGGCCTGCTCTACCTGTATTATCACCTGGCCTTACGCAATAAAGTTTTTCATCAATGGAACCGTTTTTATCTTTTAGTGGCGGTCGTCATATCGCTCACCGCTCCCCTACTTCAGTTCCATGTTTTTGCAAAAGCAACTCCGGATGCGAATCCATCCGTTCACTTATTGCGTGTGGTTCAATCCGCCAATGAATATCTGGATGAAGTCATTATTACAAAGCAAACTGCTGCAGCCACAGGTCAGTGGGGTTTGACACTATACCTTTCTGTATCGATTGCTTTTTTTCTTCTTCTCTTGCATTCGCTCGTCCGGATCTTCTCCATCATTCGTTCGCATGTCGTGCAGCAGGTGGCGGGTATCAGGTTTATTAATACAAGCGTTGAGGGAGCGCCGTTTTCTTTCTTTCGATATATCTTCTGGAATAAAGCCATCGACATTCAGTCGCATACGGGACTGCAGATCTTTCAGCATGAACTGGTGCATGTAAAAGAAAAGCATTCGCTTGACAAACTGTTCATGCAAATCATCCTCGCTGTATTCTGGTGCAATCCGTTTTTCTGGCTCATTCGAAGGGAGCTGAAACTGATTCATGAATTTATTGCTGATAGAAAATCTGTGGCAGAACATGGCACAGCCGCCTTTGCCGCTATGGTGTTGCAATCTTCCTTTCCGCAGCATTACGATTCACTCGTCAACTCGTTTTTCCAAACCTCTATAAAAAGGAGAATTCTTATGCTTAAAAAATTGCAAACCCCTCGGCTCTCCTATTTGAGCCGTGTACTGGCACTACCTGTCCTCGTATGCACCGTGCTTGCTTTTACGATCAAAACAAAACACATTCAGATTTTGCCCGTCGATAAATCCGTTACGGTTGTCATAGATGCCGGTCATGGCGTTTTACCTGGTGGAAAAACAGATGGCGCAGTTGTAAATGGAGTGAGTGAAGGACAGATCGTACTTGCCCTGGCCAAAAAAATTCAGCAGGACAATCAAGACAAAAATATTCATATCGTGCTCACCCGTTCGTCCAGTGAAACCGTTGAACTGCACCAAAGAGTGGACATCGCCCGGGACAATAAGGCCGATCTTTTTCTTTCTCTTCATATGGGCGCAAATCTTCAGGATGCAGGAGCTTCTTCCGCTAAAGCCTCTACACAGGGAATTGATATTTACGTCTCGGACAAGGAGCCTTTTTACCAAAAGCAAAGTGAGCTCTTTGGTTCCGTGCTGCAGCAGGAATTGAGTACAGTGTATGAGGTGAATCCAGATCTTTTAAAAAGGAAGGTCGGAA
>JBJMLU010000027.1:0-29475 GCA_045805145.1 Flavisolibacter sp.
AGCCTGAGGGAAAGTTGATAGTTGATAGAAGAGAGGGTTTCTCGCAAACCTGCCTGCCGGTAGGCAGGGACGCAAAGAGTTAAAGGCGCGAAGATTTTTTTTCCCTTAATTCTAACATTCTTCCTGTCGGTAAAAATCATTATAATCGAGTAGTTGAAGCAAGGGCTAACCTTAAGAATTTCGAAGAGATAAATCTGTAGGTATGCCAAGGTATTGGAAATAAAAACCCTTGTGAGCGCAGCGAACTCTTTGCTTCTTTGCTTCTTTGCGTCTTTGCGTGAAACCTCTCTGCGGTTATTTCCGAACTACATACCAATAGCTAATAGCCAACAGCTATCTCTCTCACCGTTCCATCTTTATTTCCTACGATGAGCATATCAACAAAATGATGTTCAAATAATCCGCATTCAACAACACCAGGAATTCCTCGGATAGAACGATTGAGGTCGGAGGGATCAGGGATGGAATTAAATTGGCAATCGGCAATGAAGTTTCCGTTGTCGGTAAGAAAGTTTGTTGCATCTTTTTTTCTGATGGAAGCCTTACATCCAAGTTGCTCGAGATGAGAAAGAGTGAATGGAAAAGCAAAGGGTAGAACTTCAACAGCCAATGGGAACTTTCCAAGTTCCTGCACCATTTTGGACTCGTCTACAATCACAAGAAATTTTTCGCTGTTGAAAGAAAGGATCTTTTCCCTTGTGAGCGCTCCTCCTCCACCTTTGATAAGGTTCGTACGGGCATCTACTTCATCAGCTCCGTCGATGTAGAGGTCAATGCAGTCAATCCTGCTAAAGTCACTAACAGCGATGCCTGCCTCGCGCGCAAGATTCTCGGAAGCCACAGAACTCGCGACTGTCCGGATATGCAGGCCAGCTCGTACCAGTGCTGCAAGGCCTTCAATCGCGAAATAGGCTGTGGTTCCAGTTCCAAGTCCCACCGTCATACCATCCTTCACTTTTTCTAAAGCTTTATTTGCAGCCAGTTGTTTTGAATTCATCCGAATTTTTTTGGTGAGGCAGAATATCTTCGATGATTTTTTTGGTCGACTCGAAGTCTTTATGCTGGCGGGCCTGTATGCCCAGTTTTTTTGCTGCTTCTACCAGCATCAAGCGATCATCAAAATAAAGACATTCCTCCGGATCGGCCTGCGCGATGCCGAGGGCCAATTGAAAAATTCCTGGATCAGGTTTGCGCATGCCCACTTCACAGGAAGAAACAAAAGCGTCGAACAGGTTTGAGAGACCAAATTTTTTAATGCGGTATTGATTGAGTTCCTTCCCTTCATTGTTCAGGGAAATGATCCTGACGGTGCCGTTCTTTTTTTTCTTCCACTCCAGCAGCCATCCAAGCATGCCTGGTTGCTCTATTGATTGTGAAAAGATAAATTCCTTCAATTCTTCCCTGGCGAAAGAACGGGGTTGATAAAACAAGGTTGTGTCCAGATATTCATCAAGCGAGATCTGCCCGATCTCGTAGACATTGAAAATAAAATCGTGCAGATAGTTCATCTCTTCATAATCGAAGCCAAATTTGCGTGCTGCTTTTTGTCTCGATTCATGTCCCCAGCCATTGCTTAGCAGTACACCGCCGATATCGAAGAAAAGGATCCTGATGGATGATTGCATAAAAGCTTTTGATAAATCTACTCAATAGTGTCGTTTCGCGGTGTCTTCGGCACGGATTTGGAAAGGAGGAACTGAATTTTTTTGGGTTGTGGATAAGTTACCGTGAAAAATATTTATCCCTGTAAACAATAGCAAAGCCGCTGTGTGCATAAAGCCGAAGAACTGATTCAGGGTAAAAATTGATTTTGATCAAAAAAGTTTTTTAATAGTTTTAACCCTGTAAAATCTAACTACCAATGGAAAAAAGAACCCTCAAATTCCAGTGCCTGGTCGACATGGCCAAATTTTCCAAACTTGTTTCGGTTGGTTATTTGATGAATACAAACAATTTTACCCTCACTGGCAAATTCACCCAGGAAGACATTGATCTTGCCCTCAGCCAGTTTCGCGCAGAATCGATTGCAACCACAGATAAAGTTTACTCCTACTTCGCAGTGTGATCGTGAATGGTCAATCCTCAGTCGTCAATTTTTTGGTGAATCCTTATACGTTAATCCGAATTCAGAAACCGGAACAAGCCCTCTCCCCATTTATCCCTTCTTCATAGTCAATAACATCTTAGAGTCATCTTTATTTTTTCACGACATGAACTCAGAACCTCCCTTAGTTTGTGAACCCGGGTCCTGATTCATATTCACGATTGACGATTCACAATTCACGTCCTTACCTTTGCTCTTATGAAAGATCAGACACAAAATAAGGAGCGGGAATTCACCGATGTGCTGGAGGAGGTGGTTGATCCCTTTCACCTGATCGTGTGGAATGATGATGTGAACACCTTCGAATGGGTGATTGAAACGCTCATGGAAATCTGCAATCATTCTTATGAACAGGCGGAGCAATGCGCCTATATCATTCATTTCAAAGGCAAATATGCCGTCAAGCATGGACGCTACGAAGACCTCCGCCCGCTTTGCGAAGCCATCACTGAAAGAGGCATCAGCGCCACGGTGGAAATGGTTCCAGCGTGAGTGGAGATGTGAGATGAGAGATGGGGGATGTGAGAAGAGAAATTAACCGCTTTAAATGGTTTCACGCAAAGACGCAAAGGCGGGAAGGATTCGCTCGTTTACCTGGTTTTTTTGAGGTTTGAGTTTTGCGAAATATAAATGAGATTCATGCTATTTTCATTTTCACACCTTAAAGAAAAATTTTCTCTGCTCTCCAATCCAAAATAAATTGCTTGAGCTAACCGGACTCTTTGCTCCTTTGCGTCTTTGCGTGAAACCATTTAAAGCCGTTCGTTTCTCTTCTCACATCTCCCATCTCTCATCTCACATCTGCTCTAAAACCGCGTTCCTAAATAATGAGGCAGAACCGCTCTCCAGGTATTCCAGTCGTGCGGCCATTCGGGTCCCCAGATGTCGAGCTCATAATTGATTCCCTTATCGTATAAGATGCGCGCAAAGCGTCCGCTG
This sequence comes from Flavisolibacter sp., assembly GCA_045805145.1. Taxonomy (GTDB): domain Bacteria; phylum Bacteroidota; class Bacteroidia; order Chitinophagales; family Chitinophagaceae; genus Flavisolibacter. The sequence continues at coordinate 3,044 of JBJMLU010000027.1, forward strand.
GCTGCAGGGTCCTCGTAGGCGCCACTACCTGAAAATATGTGAAGGTGATGAGCCCTTCTGATCTGCTCCAGAACGGAATGATCGGTGAGATTGGGCATGTAGTGCTGCGGACTGTTGAAGTACACATCATCATCATAGTAACCCTTGGTATATTCTGTGAGATCGTACACGCCACTCATGGCGATCACACCCTGAAGAAGATCGGGCCTTTTCAAAAACAGATTCATGCTGTGTAGTGCTCCAAAAGAAGCGCCGCATATGATGATGGGCGTATCATGACTCGTTTGACTGCGAACAAAAGGAATCACTTCTTCATAAACGTATTCATTGAACTGCTGGTGCCGCACCATCTTGTGGCGGGGATCCATGTGGTTGTTCATCCAGCTTTCATTGTTGATACTGTTGATGGAAAAAATCTTGACCTTGCCACTGTCAACAAAATGCGCCACTGTATCAATCAACTGAAAACGTTCATACTCCAGGTAATCCGCTGCTGCGGTGGGAACTAAAAGCAGAGCAAAACCATAATGTCCGTACACCGCTACCGGCATGTCCTTGCCCAGGCGGTGGCTGTACCATGAATGAAGCTGTCTTTCCATATGCTACTCTTGATCGCAAACAATTTATCCAGAATTAAGATACGTTAAAACCTAGTTACTAAAGAAAAAACGCATAGTTGTTCTATATTGCTCCCTAAATGCATTGATGAAAAGCCAAATATCTAGCTTTGAATCAACCACCAGAATCTGCAATGAAGAACCGGGCCTCCGACATATTCATTACCGACAATCAGCAAACCACTTATTCTGCTGAAGAAGCGCTGGGTCTTATTCTCAATAATCTCGAAGATACTTTCATCCTGGTCGACCGCAATCTTCGCATCGTTGCCCTGAGCGAACAGACCAAACAAAAAATGCAGCAGTTCCTTCATGTCATCGTCTCTCCCGAGATGAGCGTATTGAAACTGGCTCCGCCCGAACGCCACGCCGACCTTATCAAATTATACGAGCAGGTATTTAAGGGCATCGAACAAAAAAGTCTCACCGAACTCCCATACGAAGGAAAAAAAATATTTATTGAGAATATCTTTCGTCCTGCGCGCAATGGTGCGGGCCAGATCATCGGCGCCGTTGTAAGCTCGAGGGATGTAACCGAGAACAAGCATGCCGAAATTCTGCTGAAAGAATTTGAAGAGCGCTGGCGCTTTGCACTCGAAGGCGGAAAGCAAGGCGTGTGGGACTGGGATATGAAGAGCGGCCAGGCTTATTATTCCGATTCCTTAAAAAAACTTTACGGATACTCCGGTGATGAACTGGCCGACCGCATTGAAGCATGGATGGATATGATCCATCCCGACGACAGGGAGAGAATTGAAACAGCCATCGAAGAACATGTCCGCAGCAACGATCCATATTATGAAAGCACCTACCGGATCAGAGAGAAGAATGGCAGTTATAAATGGATCCTTGCAAGAGGACTTTTGATCAGCCGCGACGCAGAAGGAAAACCTTTGCGCATGATCGGTACACATACCGATATTACCGAGCAGGTAAATACAGAAGAACAACTCCGCATCAGCAACGATCGCTACCAGAATGTGATCCTTGCTACTTCAGATATCATCTGGGACTGGGACCTTCAGGACAACCTGGTGTTCTGGTCGGATAATTTAACCCGTGTGCTGGGATGGGAATTGCCGGTGAATAAAAAGCTGGATGCCGAGTCCTGCTTCAAACATATTCATCCTTCCGACAGAGAACGTGTTGAAAAAAGTCTGGAAGCAGTGATCCGCGATCCGGATGAAAGTCTTTGGCACCAGGAATTCCGGTACATGAAAGCAGATGGAAATTATGCGTATATATCCGACCGTGGTTATGTGATCCGCAACAAATTTCAACAGGCCATTCGTCTTACCGGTGCGATGGAAGACATAACGGAGCGAAAACAAAATGAGCAACTCCTTTTCCTCGAGCGCATGGCCTTTGAGATGTCTGCAAAGCTTGAAGTGTCGCTTCAACAAACGGTTCAGGCCCTCCTCGATGGCGTTTGTGAAATTTATCCGGACGCCTTCAGCTCTGTTCTCCTGCTTAAAGATGATGATACGGTGGAACCACTGGCTTCCTCAAGGCTGCCGGAAGATTTTTGCCTGGCGATCAGCGGCTCGAAGCTCTCTCAATGCGAAGGTTCCTGCGGTGCTGCCATGCATCAACAGGAAACAGTCATAGTGAACGACATTCAGAAAGATCCTCTTTGGAAAAACCATAAAGACCTCGCCGTTCAATATGGATTAAATTCCTGCTGGTCCTTTCCCATTGTTCAAAGCTCGGGTAAGATGATGGGCTGCTTTTCTGTCTATCACAAAAAAATAAAATCTCCATCCACCGGCGAGCGCGCCATGTTGGAGAGAGTTCGAAATATCTTACGCATTCTTACCGAACATTACTGGTCGGTGAACGAAGTGAAGCTGGCACACGAAAGGTTCAACATCATCATGAAAGCAACCCATGATCTGATCTGGGACTGGAACCTGGGGACGAACATGGTGTACCGCGATGAACCCGGATTGAGAAAAGTGTATGGACTAAACAGCAATGATCCGATTCGTGAGGTATTTGACTGGATGGAAAGGCTTCATCCCGAAGACAAGGGCAAGGCCGAAGAACTGATGAAGACGATCCTGGAGTCGAAAGAAGAAAATGTGTTTGAAATGGAATATCGTTTTCGAAGAGACGATGGAACCTATTCGCATGTGTATGACCGTGCCATTGTAATCAGGGATGAACAAGGCCGCCCGGTCCGACTCATAGGTGCTGCGCAGGATGTAACGGAAAGAAAAAGACTGGAACAGGAACTGCTGACAAATGAACTCGAAAGGCAAAAGGCCATCAACCAGGCCACCGTGGACACGCAGGAACAGGAGCGCAGCGAAATTGGAAAAGAACTGCACGACAATGTAAACCAGGTGCTCACCACAACCAAACTCTATCTCGACCTTGCACTCACCAACAATGAATTGAAAGATGAACTGATTACCAAATCAACCATGAATATTGTGAGTGTGATCAATGAGATCAGGCAACTATCGCGGTCCCTGATGGATCCAAGCATTGGTGACCTGGGCCTCATCGATTCCATTTACGACCTGATCCAAAATATTAACCTCACGCAGAAACTGCATGTCCAGCTCCAGGCAAACGACCGGATGGAAGACCTTCTCAACAAAAACCAGAAGCTCACTATTTTCCGGATCATCCAGGAAGCATTGAACAATGCCATTCGACATGCGAAGGCCAGTCATGTCATGATCACGATCAAAAAAGAAAAACGAATCGTCAATATGCTGATCCAGGATGACGGCATCGGCTTTGAACCCTCACAGGTCAGGAAGGGCGCAGGACTCAAAAATATTCAGAACCGAATTTACCTGATCAACGGTTCGCACAGCATAGAAACCGCTCCTGGCAAGGGTTGTACCATCAAGATCAATTTCCCTCTAACAAAATAAATGACCACCACAATTACTATGGAAAAAATCACGATCCTCATTGCAGATGACCACACACTGGTAAGAGAAACCTGGAGCTTTATCCTCAACACCGATCCACGCTTTAAAGTAATTGCTGAAAGCGGAAGCGGAGAAGATGCAGTAGAACTGGCCAAACAGCTTCGTCCCAACGTTGTCATCATGGATATTAATCTTCCCGGCATGAATGGAATTGAAGCGACTCAACTCATTCGCAAGTTTTCACCTGCTTCAAAGATCCTTGGTGTTTCCTTGCACACCCAGCCTACCTATGCACGCAAGATGATCCAGAAGGGCGCGATGGGATATGTCACAAAAAATTCTTCCCGTGAAGAAATGTTCAAGGCGATCCTGGAAGTGCAGCACGGAAGAAAATACATCTGCGACGAGATCAAGAATATTCTTTCCGAACAGGTGATCAGCGGTGAAGACCAGCAAGGTGGTCTCAATTCACTTTCTCAAAGGGAGATCGAGATCATTGCCTTCATCAAGAAAGGACATTCTTCCAAAGAAATTGCCGACTCTCTGAATATTTCGGTAAAGACCGTTGAAGTGCACCGTTACAACATTCTGAAAAAACTGAACCTCAAGAACGCTGCTGCCCTTGTCAATTTCATCAACAATAGTCAATTGGATTTTGAGAATTAAGGGAAGTATGGAGATGCGGGCTATTGGCTGTTAGCTATGAGCTGTTAGCTCCTTGATGAAGCCTTCGGCTTGAACAGTGTTCTTATAGTTGCAATGGAGGTTAGCCACGAATGATTTACGGGGATTGCTTCGCTCCGCTCGCAATGACGTTTAAATTAGAGTCATTCGCTTCTCTTACGTGGTCCGCGATGATGCACGTGCATGTATCTATTTTTTGCCTTCACTTATTTGAAACGACTTTTGGCTCGCCAATCTGAATTCTGTAGTAAGCATACTAATTAAACGTCATTGCGAGCGGAGCGAAGCAATCCCCGTAAATCATTCGTGGCTAACCTCCATTGCAACTATAAGAACACCGTTCACGCCGAAGGCTTCAGCAAGAAGCTAGCAGCTCACAGCTAATAGCTAACAGCTAATAGCCAACAGCCAGCAGCCCTCACCCGCTTGCTTCCATTTGCCATCTGCGCCGTAACTTCGCCCACCAATTTGAAGGCATGAGCACAGCACTTTCTAAGAATTTTGAGCCCGGGAACACGGAGGATAAATGGTACCAGCACTGGATGGAAAAAGGTTATTTCCATAGCAGTCCGGATGAAAGAAAACCCTTTACCATTGTCATTCCTCCTCCAAACGTTACTGGTGTGTTGCACATGGGCCATACCCTCAATGAAACCGTGCAGGATGTATTGGTACGAAAAGCCCGCATGAGCGGATTCAACGCCTGCTGGGTGCCGGGAAGCGATCATGCTTCCATTGCCACGGAAGCCAAGGTGGTGCAGATGCTGGAAAAAGAAAAAGGAATTTCCAAACACCAGCTCACACGTGAAGAATTTCTCGGCTATGCATTTGAATGGAAAGAAAAATACGGCGGAATCATTTACCACCAGATCAAAAAGCTGGGTTGCAGTGTGGATTGGAACCGCGTGTGCTTCACTATGGATGATCACTATTATAAAGCAGTGATCCGTGTTTTTGTTCAGCTCTATAACAAAGGTCTGATCTATCGTGGAGCGCGCATGATCAACTGGGATCCCGCTGCACAAACAGCGCTGAGTGATGAAGAAGTGGAATACCGCGATGTACAGGGCAAACTTTATTACGTAAAATATAAGATCACGGGCAGTCCGCAAACCGCTGACGACTATCTCACCATTGCCACGCAAAGACCAGAGACCATTATGGGTGATACGGCAGTTTGCGTTCATCCCAATGATGAACGTTACCGTCATCTGAAAGGAAAAAAAGTAATTGTTCCACTGGTGAACAGGGAAGTGCCGGTGATCTTCGATGAATATGTAGATCCGGCATTTGGAACAGGTGTGTTGAAAGTAACGCCGGCTCACGATATCAATGACTATAACCTCGGACTCAAACACAATCTTGCTGCTATTGATACACTCAATCCTGATGGAACCTTGAGCGAAGCCGCCGAAGTGTTTGTTGGACTCGATCGCTTCGAAGCAAGAAAGAGGTCGATTGAAAAACTAAAAAAAGAAGGCCTTCTTCTAAAAGAGGAAGAATATCAAACCCGTCTTGGATTTTCACAAAGAACGAACGCCGTAGTGGAACCAAAGATATCCACACAGTGGTTTGTGAAAATGAAAGAGCTTGCGGGTGGCGCGCTCGAAGCGGTGCTCAGTGGTGAAGTAAAAATTCATCCGGAAGAACGCTTTCTTGCTACTTACAAATACTGGCTGGAGAATGTAAAGGACTGGTGCATCAGCCGCCAGCTGTGGTGGGGACAAAGAATACCGGCATGGTATGATGAGAAGGGAAATATTTTTGTGGCTGAAACCAATGAAGAAGCACTGAAAGCAGCTCGTGAAAAAAATGCTGCCATTTCCTCCTTGCGACAGGATGAAGATGTATTGGACACCTGGTTTTCTTCATGGATCTGGCCCATCGAGGTATTTTATGGAATTACGCGTCCAGACAATGAAGACATTCGATATTATTATCCTACATCAGTTCTTGTCACCGGCAATGACATTATTTTTTTCTGGGTAGCGCGGATGATCATGGCAGGTGAAGAGTTTATGAATGAGAAGCCTTTCAGCGATGTGTACTTCACGGGCATGGTACGCGACAAGCAGGGAAGAAAAATGAGCAAGAGCCTGGGCAACTCTCCCGACCTTCTCAACCTCATTGAACGTTTTGGTGCAGATGCTGTACGTTTTGGTATTCTGATTTCGACTCCTGCGGGCAATGATCTTTTATTTGACGACAGCAGTTGCGACCAGGGAAGAAATTTCAACAACAAAATATGGAATGCACTGAAGCTGGTAAAAATGTGGGAGGAGCGCACCAGCTCCAATCAGCAAAGCACGGAAAATAATTTTGCTACAGCATGGTTTGAGAACAGGCTGAATGAAGTGAAGAGCGAAGTAGAACAAATGTATGTACAGTTCCGACTGAGCGAAGCGCTCAAAACTATTTACTCTCTGATCTGGGATGATTTCTGCAGCTGGTATCTCGAATGGATCAAACCTGGTTTTGAGCAGTCCATTGAACAATCGGTTTATGAGCAGACTGTGGGATTTTTTTCAGAGCTGATGCAGCTGCTGCATCCATTCATGCCCTTTGTTTCAGAGGAGATCTATCATCAGCTTTCTCCCCGCACCGATGATCTTTGTATCAAACAGTTCAGGCCAGCAGGAAACTCGGATGCTTCTGTTCTTTCTCAAGCCGAATTGCTCAAGCAGACCATCTCCGCTATCCGCGACTCCAGGAATAAAAATAATATCAAGCCAAAGGACAGCATTGTGCTGCACATTCAAACGGGTGAACAAAAAAGTTTTTCGGCCATAAAGCACATCCTCCTAAAACAGGTAAATGCTTCTGAGATTTTCTTTACAAAGGAATCTGTTGCCAACACCATTGCCGTTGTGGTAGGAAAAAATAAATTTTTCATTGGCACCACACAGGAACTGGACACAGTTGCACAAAAAGAACAATTGCAAAAAGAACTGGACTACCAGAGAGGATTCCTCATTTCCGTTGAAAAGAAGTTGAACAACGAACGTTTTGTCCAGAATGCCCGCCCCGACGTAGTGGATATAGAGCGCCGCAAAAAAGCAGACGCCGAACAGAAAATACGGGCTCTGGAAGAGAGCCTGGCTGCGCTGGAGAAGGTTGGTAGTTGATAGTTGATGGTTGGTAGAAGAGAGAGATGTAGGATGATGTGTTCAGTGAAATTTAACCGCGGAGAATAGAGAGTGCAGAGGTTTTCGCAGAGTAAGGCGATTTGTCTTTGTTTTTTATCTGGTAGTTGATTTGATTATGTTCTCCTGCTGGCGCTTATTTAGAAAGGTTTGGGCCCTGTAGTACACGCCCTACATTAGGGCGTCATTGCGAGCGGAGCGAAGCAATGACAATACTATACAGTTTGAACTACATCCTGGTTCAGGTTCGAACCAACATGACCTTACCACTATAGTCATTGTAACGACGGATCACAGTACTACGCGTACTACAGGTAGGCGGGGGATTGCTTCGCTTCGCTCGCAATGACGTTTACGGGTTTCGAGGTTTACTTTAATTATTAAAGTGGTTACTAAAGGATTCAGGCCAGTTTTAAAGCAGAAGGGAAAGGCATTCAATCAAAGTTAAAGGCAAATTCATGGCTTAAGACATGCACTCGAATTAAGGCAAACCCAGAAACCCCGTAAACGTCATTGCGAGCGAAGCGAAGCAATCCCCTCGAATTAGAGACCCTCGATTTAGATTACTTCATTACGTTCGCAATGATATACGAGTGTTATGAGAGGCAAGTGATACATATTTATTGGAAACAGGGAAGAATTACCATTTTGAAACTTCAGTTAGCCACAAATCGTTCCATAACGGGTTTATGCTTTGGATGAGTAGCAGTTTGCTTTTTCTGCTTCCCGCTTTAATTCTTTTTTCCACTTCAATGGCATCTTGTATAGAATGATACCAACAATAGTAAACGAGCTTATTGAGGTTATATCTGGCGCTGAAGCTATTGCGGTATAATTTACCAAAGTGTTGTTGCATCCTGGCAGGCAGATTACTAGTGACCCCTATATAAAAAACTGAATGGTATTTATTAGTAAGTATGTACACGCAGCCTCCCTTTTTATGCAGGCAAAATACTTGTGATTTGACCAATTATTCCAGTGTTTATGAGCTGTACTCTCTGGTTTTTTTCCCATAAGTCCGATCCATCTTTCTATGGGCGCACCCTTTTAATTCTGGGGATTGCTTCGCTTCGCTCGCAATGACGTTTGCGGGTTTCGGGGTTTACTTTAATTCTTAAAGTGGTTACTAAAGGTTTCAGGCTAATTTTAAAGGAGCAGGGGAAAGGCATTCAATCAAAGTTAAAGGCAAGTACACAGCGTAAGACATGCACTCGAATGAAGGTAAACTTCGAAACCTATGAACGTCATTGCGAGCGAAGCGACCTCCGCAGGGTGCGGGGCTAAAGCTATAGCGGTGGCGCAAGCAACCCCCTCGAACTGGCAATGACTGGCTTCGCTAAACGAATTCTACTTCTTCACCGTTGTATCATTTGCAAAATAAGGAACCGTATAGCCGCCTGTATCCAAACTCGTTTTGGGAAAAACTTTTTTCAGCTGGCTGTATCCCTCCGCATTAATTTTTGTCTGATACAAATAGACTGATTGTAATTTTTTTAAAGACTTTAGTGCAAGAAGCCCCGATGCAGAAGTATTTGTTCCCACGAGGTTGAGCCACTGAAGACCGGTTAATACTGAAAGCAGAGCCACTCCTTTGTTGGTGATGGAAGTATGATCGAGGTCGAGCTGGATGAGACGGGAAAACTTTTGAATCGTTTGCATGGATGCATCTGTAATCCTGGTGCGACCGATCTTGAGATAAACCAATTGTTTTTGCAGGGGCAAAAGAAGATGCATATCACTATCGGAAAAATTGGGCGAAGAAACAAAACTGGCCATAAGGTAATGTGTATTTTGAGCCAGTGGAATCACTACCACACCCTTTGCTTCCAGCGCCTTCACAGCCTGTGGATCTGCAGCTTCAACAGGTGTGGAAGGAATAGATTCCCTGCCTGCAGTGGATGCACCCTGCATCGACAACAGTGCTGGTTTTACGGGATCAGGCTGCGGAAGTTCTTTTACTTTTTTTGTAAAATCCATTCCCTCGTCAATCCACCATTGAAGAACAGCTACCTGCCTGTCGGTTAGTTGAGGCTTGTCTTTGGGAGGCATATGGTGCTCATCTTCCCTTGGAAGAAGAAGCCTTTTGATCAATTCACTCTGTTTAGCATTTCCACTTTGCACCACGGCTCCATCTTTTCCACCCTTGAGCAGCCATTGCGGACCATCGAGTCTTAGTCCACCCTTGTGTCGCTGCGGACCATGACAGTTATAACAGCGTGTTTGCAGAAGCGGTTGCACCAGGTCTTCGTAAACTTTCGCTTCCTGGACGTGTTCAATAATTTTTGGAGGACGGTTAGAGACGGAATCATTGTCGTTCCATGCAGCACTCAGATAATCCGATCCGTGCGTCAGCGATCCGCCCAGGTGACCTGTGATGATAATAATTCCAAGGAGTGCTATAGAAGCGATACGGTGGGTGCTGTCCAACTGTTGCTTCATCACTTTGAACACGAGCAAAAGAGAGCATGCAGCTACAGCCATTCCCATCCACATATGCCAGGCGACAAGATTTTCATCATAGTTTCCATTCAGGGAAAGCATGTAGCCGGTGATGCAGGAAATGATGGCAGAAAACAATCCGCACAAAAGAACGATCTTGATCACCTCTTGTGAGATCCTGTACTTTTCTTCGGCCGACAACCATTGCAGCAATAATCCTATGAGCAGGATGCCAATGGGCAGGTGCACGAGCACGGGATGAAATCTTCCAATGAAATCTGTTAGAGAAAGCAGCATCATCTTACACTCCTGAATATCTTTTGCGTAACAACTGCATCATGTACACATTGATGGCCCACTGATCGGCAAGAGGCTGCCTTGTATAAGGAGTGGTAGGCATGTAATCAGGAGGACCGAATTCTGTTAGCACCGTCAACCGCTCGCCATTTTTTCTTTTTCTTTCTACCACCTCATCCCACCAGGCCAGATGTGCTTTTACTGCAGCATCCCACTCCGGTGCACGTGGATCATTCACCTGTGGACCTTCAGGATGACCGATGCGCGCATGAATATGATCAACGCGCTCCAATGTAAGGTTAAGATTTTCTTTTTGGTCCTGTAACAAGGACTCACTTACATTACACCAGTGCGATACATCAAAGGTGATTCGGAGCGCCGGATTTTTTTCTATGTACTGTCTGGCAACCGGTGCTGCGAAGAGCATGCGCGAACGGTGCGTTTCGTGACAGATGATGATGCCTGTTTTTTGCGAAAGGTCTGTTGTATGATCGATGAAAGTTTTGTTCTGTTCGTAGCTGAAAAAATCTCTTCCTGAATGACAATTGATGTAAAGAGGCCTTTGCATGGTATTGTTCGCCGCAGCATCAATCATCTGCCTGAAAAAATCGAAATGCTCTTTGTATGTAGGCTGGTAAGCACCGCAGAGGAATCCAACTTCCAGTTTATATTTTTTAAGTGCGGTAAATAATTGATCCTGGTCTTTTTTTTCCATTGGCCACCAGATCTCGATGCCATGATATCCTTCCTTGCTTACCTGTTCGCAGTATTCATCCAGGCTTCCATGAAAACCCCAGTCGGTGGCAAGGATCTTTAATTCAAAATTTTTATTCATGGTGAAAGATGGCCGCGGTGAAGCAGACAATTTGAGACAAGATAACCATAATGCAGTAGTAGCGGCTGTGGTTTGCTGTATAAATCTTCTTCGGTTTTGACGCATGTGCAAATAAACCTGATAATAAATTAAGCAATGATCTCCTCAATGGGCTTTCCAGAAACATCTGTAAGCCGGTAGGGTCTTCCCTGGAACTGGTAAGTAAATTTTTCATGATCAAAACCCATTTGATTAAGTAAGGTGGCCTGGATATCAAAGGGAGTAACTTTTCCACTCAGCGCACTGTAACCAATGGAATCTGTTTCTCCATAGCTCGCACCTTTCTTAATGCCTCCTCCAGCCATCCAGATCGTGAACGCTTCCACGTGATGGTCTCTTCCTTTGAATGGATTTTGTTTCCCTTCACGGTTTTCCATCATGGGCGTTCGTCCAAACTCACCGCCCCATACCACTAATGTTTCATCCAATAGTCCTCTTTGTTTCAAGTCCAGGATCAATGCAGTCATTGGTTTGTCCACTGAACGACATTTATTGACAAAGCCGATATCGATGGCCAGGCTGGCATCGGTGCCATGACTGTCCCATCCCCAGTCGAAGATCTGTACAAAGCGAACTCCTTTTTCCACGAGTTTTCGTGCCAGCAAAATATTATTGGCGAGACAGGATTGTCCCGGTTTAGTTCCGTACATCTCGTGAATGTAGGCTGGTTCGTCGTTGATGTTCATCACGTTCGGAACAGAGATTTGCATCCGGTATGCCATTTCATATTGCGAGATCCGTGAAAGAATTTCCGGATCCTTGTATTCTTTGTATTCTTCTTCATTAACCTGATTGATCGCTTCAATGGAAGCCTTGCGCAAGTCTCTATCCATTCCTTTTGGATCCTTGATGAAAAGAACGGGATCACCTTCGCTCCTGCATTGAACGCCTTGATAAACGGATGGAAGAAAACCACTACCCCACACGCTTTTTCCAGCATCCGGAAATTTTCCACCAGAAGTGAGCACGACAAAGCCAGGAAGATTCTGGTTTTCTGTTCCCAGTCCATACGTTACCCAGGAACCGATGCTGGGTCTTCCCAGTCGAGGGCCGCCCGTGTGCACTAATAGTTGCGCAGGTGCATGATTGAATTGATCGGTGGTCACAGCTTTGAGAAAGCTCACTTCATCTACGATCGAAGAAAAATGCGGCAGGTGTTCACTCACCCAGGCACCGCTTTGTCCGTACTGGGCAAAGCTGGCTTGAGGTCCCAACATCTTTGGAACGCCGCGGATAAAAGCAAATCGCTTTCCTTCGAGAAGCGAAGGAGGACAATCCTGTCCATTGAGCTTCATCAACTCCGGTTTATAATCAAACAGTTCAAGTTGCGAAGGAGCGCCGGCCATATGGAGATAGATCACACTCTTTGCTTTTCCTGGAAACATAGGAAGTTTTGGCGCCAGCGGATGTGCCGGATCAAAGGGAACGGTAAATGCCGAAGCGCCTGAACCGCTTTTGCAGGAAGGAAGAAGCGAACCCAGAGCCAGTGCACCGAAACCAAAAGCACATTCCTTTAAAAAATGCCGGCGGCTATGCATTCGGGCAATGGCGCTCTCTGCTTCCTTCATCATTCTTTGTTCATGTATCTGCCTTGAAGTCATATCACGGATTTCACAGATTAAAATTGGATTTCACTGATGTTTAGTATCGATCCTCACTATTCATTCGGTCATTTATATTTTAAACAGTACTCACAGCTCATGGCTCAGGGCTCAAGGCACACGGCACACGGCTTATTAATTCCTGGTGATCGCTTCATCCAGATTCAGCATGGCATTGGCCACTACCACCAGCGCAGCTGTTTCCGGATTGTTATGGACACTGTTCTCTCCAATCAGTTCACAGGCATCATCGGGATGATCTTTCAGCTTAATGAATGCCTGTTGGTACAAATTTTCGAGTATGGATAGCCGTTGGCTGCTAATAGATTTAAACGTCAGTAACTGATAGCCCTCACTGATCATAGAGGCAAGGTCTTTTCTGCTGCTTGCCATCTCCTGCATGCGGTAGGCAAATGCCCTTGAGGCAAGGATGTACACCGAATCGTTTAGTGTCACAAGCGCCTGCAGCGGTGTGTTGGTGCGAATACGCCGCGCCGTACATACTTCACGCCCTACTCCATCAAAACTGATCATCGATGGATAAGGTGCTGTCCGTTTCCAATAAACATAAAGCGCACGCCGGTACTGATCTTCGCCTTTGCTGCTCTTCCAGTAGTCGCCATTCCAGGGCGACATCCAGATGCCTTCGGGTTGCCAGGGCATCACAGACGGTCCATACAATTTTTCACTCAGTAATCCGCTTACGGCAAGGGCCTGGTCCCTGATCTCCTCGGCGGAGAGTCGCACTCTTGCTCCTCTTGCATAAAATTTATTGTAAGGATCTTTCTCCAATAATTCTTTTGAGGCCACGGAAGATTGGCAATAAGTAGCAGAGAGAACGATCTTCTTAATGAGTTTTTTCACACTCCATCCATCTTCATTCATGAATTGCCAGGATAGAAAATCGAGTAATTCCTTGTGCGTGGGCTCTGCACCCTGTGTTCCGAAATCTTCCAGCGTTTCAACAATCCCGGTTCCAAATAATTGTTCCCACACCCTGTTGACCATGGTGCGTGCTGTTAGTGGATTGCGTTTGTCCGTGAGCCACCTCGCAAGGCCCAGCCGGTTGTGTGATGCATTCCTCGGAAAAGGATTCAGTGCATGTGGAACATCAGCATTCACCTGTTCTCCTTTCACCAGCCAGTTGCCTCTTTCAAAAACATGGCTGGTTCGATGCATGTCTGCTGGATTGTCCATCATCACCGGCGTGGTGGGAACATCTTCGGCCAGGAGATGCCAATAGGTTTTCTGCATGCCGGCAAAACCTTTCAGTTTCTCTCCACGAAAAGGCTGGGTAAAATAAAACCAGTCGAACATCATTCCATTGTCTCCCGGTTTTTTCAGTCTGTTATTGGAATATTCAAACCAGAGATCATGCCATCCGGTTACGGTCTTAAAACCGACATGTGCAATCTTCCAGCCTTTGGAAGTATCCACTGAAATAGTTTGCAGGAGAGGACCATCCTTATTGTCAAGATGGATCTTCCAGACGCCACCCGGAAGAAATCCCATGTAACGGTACACCAGTTCTGTTTTTCCATCAAGCTGCACATGTTGCAGTCTTGCGTGGGCATGATTGCGAAGTGCCAGCCACTTGGTATCATTGAGTTCGCAGTTGGTAAAGCTGTCGGTGCGAATGGAATTGATGGAAGGCTGCCAGGTTTTTAAAAACCGGTAAATATTTTTTTCCTGTTGCGGACTGTTTGTGTGAAGCCATTGCACGAGTTGTTCCAGCATCAAGCTGTCTTTTGAAGGATACTGACGAAGCAAAGGATAATCTGCCTGCGTATCCTCATCACGGCTGTCGTTAAAGAACGCCATGAATTTATAATACTCTTCATGCGTAAATGGATCATAGGGATGGCTATGACATTGCACACAGGCAAATGTAGTACCCATGAGCGCCTGCCAGGTGGTGTTCACACGGTCAAGTACAGCCGCAGTTCTGAATTCTTCATTGTCTGTCCCACCCTCATCGTTGGTCATGGTGTTGCGGTGAAAAGCGGTAGCAATAAACTGTTCGTCAGTAGCATCTGGCAACAAGTCTCCGGCGAGTTGCTCAATGAGAAACTGGTCGTAAGGTTTGTCCTGGTTAAAAGCTTTGATCAGCCAGTCGCGGTAAGCCCAGATATTTCTGCCTGCATCTCTTTCATATCCTTTGGTATCGGCATAGCGTGCGAGGTCCAGCCACATCGAGGTCCACTTTTCTCCAAAATGGGGTGAAGCAAGGAGCGAATCAACGAGCTGCTCATAACCTTTTTCATCATGGCTGTTGACAAACCGCCTGGTCCATGTTGCAGGTGCAGGAAGACCTGTGAGATCGAGGCTTACTCTTCTGGCCAGAGTTTGGCGATCGGCTTGCGGAGAAGGCTGAATATGCTCGTCGAGTAATTTCTGATAAATAAAATGGTCAATATCTGTTCGTGGCCAGTCCCATTTTTTTGGATTCAGCAATCCAAAAAATCTTCTTTGTGGCTGCGGCACTTCGGGTTTTTCAACCGCCACATACGACCAGTGATTGCCCCAGGGTGCTCCCTGTTTCACCCATTTGGTGAGAATGCTGATTTCTCGTTGGCTCAAGGGTTCATGATGATAGGGCATTCGCTCTTCTGGATCTTTGAGTTGGATGCGACGGATCATTTCGCTGTGATCGGGATCGCCTGGAACGATGCCATACCTTCCCGACTTGGTTTTGCCGATGGCTTCTGAACGAAAGAGTAAACTGAAATTTCCCAGCCTGCGAACACCGCCATGGCAGATGATGCATTTTTTATTGATAATGGGTTTTACTTCTGTATTGAAGTCTATGGCTGTCTTGTGAGTACTGAAAATAAAAATGCCGGCGATGAGAATGAGCGCGAAAAAGAATAGAAAGACCTTATGGATTTTTCCGGCAAGCATGGGGTTGTGGTAAAGTTAATCAGTATTTCTAAATGAAGAGTTCTTCTGATAAGGAGGGTTTGGCTTGATGTGCTGTTTTGCAAAAAACTATTGTTTTTCATGCTTTGCAATTTTTAGAAGAGGGTCTTCGTCGGCAGTCAGCCTTTACTTATTAGATATTTGGAGACATTTTTTGTCAGGGGTCATTCCTTACTGGTTGGTTGATTTTCTTTTCTACTTTTTTTCTTGAAAAGAAAAAGTAGAGCAAAAAGTTCAAGGATCCCGCCTTCTGCGGGCCTGGACCCGTCTTGTGAGTCTTGCGATGATGTTAATGAATGATGCTGGTTTCATTGTTTTGGAGCGCCTTACTGCTTGTGAGTGTACTACAGGGCGGTCTTAGAACTGGTGCTCGCTTCGCTTGCAAGGAGATTGCCGCGCTGCGCTCGCAATGACGCCTACACTACAGTGCTCACTACGGGTTTTTATTGCTGCCTTTAATGCAAGCACTGTCTAAGACCTGATGCTCCCTGCGCTCGCAATAAACGCCAAATCAAAAATGCTTTGCTGTTTCGATCATACTAATTAAGTATTTGCGTAAGTACACACTCCAACTATAAGGGAAGGTTGAAACCCGCAGTGAACATTGTAATTTAGGGTCATTGCGAGCGAAGCGTGGCAATCTCCTTGCAAGCGCAGCGAGCACCAGGCCTCAAACTGTCTTGTCTTAAAGGCAGCAATAAAACTGGTAGTGAGCATTGTAGTTTAGGCGTCATTGCGAGCGCGGCAATCTCCTTGCAAGCGACGCGAGTATCACGTCTTATACTGTCCTTGTCTTAAAGACAGCAATAAACCGGTAGTGAGCATTTTAGTTTAGGCGTCATTGCGAGCGTAGCGCGGCAATCTCCTTGCAAGCGAAGCGAGCACCAGTTCTAAGACCGCCCTGTAGTACACTCACAAGCAGTAAGGCGCTCCAAAACAATCAAACCCAAGATCATTCATTAACACCATCGCAAAACTCACAAGACCGTTCCAGCCCCCCCACGGGGGGAACACAGCGCCTTCAGCATCTTCGATTAAAGCTCTTCGAATATAAAACACATTGATACGAGTAGTGAGCTTTATTCTTTGAAGGCCAGACTGCCTAGCATAACGTTTCTTCGAGACAAACTTGGGGTAACCGTTGTGCCAGCGGCCGGCAATCCTCCCGCACGTACGGGATTCGGATTGCCTAGAGTTTTTGCTCCACTTTTGGGGCAATGCCAAAAGTGGAAAAAGAAAAAAACTAACCTCTAAGAAATGACCGCCTTAAAACACTCTCTCCAAAAAATCAAATCAGTAAGGAAAGACTGTCGACAAAATCCCTCTCTTCAAAAACACAAACCAATAAAGAAGAATCGCCATTAAAAAAAACTCTTAAAACATGCAATCAAGCCGTATCTTTTTTGGATGAAAAGCATCGGCAGAGTTTTTATTTTATGGGTATTGATAGCAGCTTCAATTGAAAAATCAGACGGGCAGCAGTTCGGCGGATTTCCACCCTATACCAGATGGAAGCAAATCAATTCCGACACAGCCAGGATCATCTTTACGGCCGGTGCCGAAGAACAAGCACAAAGAATTGCTACCCTCATACATAAAGCTGCAGCCGATACGCCCTTTGCCCTGGGCAACCAACTGAGAAAAATTAATATCATCCTTCAGAGCCGCACCACACTGGCCAATGGTTATGTGGCACTGGCACCTTTTCGAAGCGAATTCTATTTGATTCCGGGCTCTGATGTTTTTGAATTTGGAAATCTTCCATGGTACGAGAACCTCGCCATTCATGAATACCATCATGTGCAGCAGTACAATAATTTCCGGCATGGCCTCAGCAAAGGATTTTATTATCTCTTTGGTGAGGGTGGACTGGCCCTGGCCAATGCCATCACCATTCCCGACTGGTTTTTTGAAGGTGATGCAGTTCACAGCGAAACGGCTCTCACCCATCAGGGACGAGGCAGACTGCCGTTCTTTCTCAATGGATATCGAAGCCTTTGGCTCGAAGGAAAAAATTACAGCTGGATGAAATTGCGCAATGGTTCTCTCAAGCATTACGTTCCTGACCACTACCAACTAGGATACTTGTTGACCAACTATGGCTATCTTAAATACGGAGACGAGTTCTGGAAAAATGTCACACAGGATGCTGCCGACTTTAAAGGACTGTTCTATCCTTTTCAGCATGCGATCAAAAAATATACAGGGAAAAATTATAAAACCTTTCGTACAGAGGCACTGAATTTTTATAAGCAGGAGCTCAAGGGACAAGTTGAAACTTCTTCTCGTTACAAGACCCTAACCAATTTTCATTTTCCCCAGTATATCGGTGACGACTCGCTCCTTTACCAGAAAACAGCTTACAATAAGATCCCCGCATTTTATATCCTGCACCAGGGAAAGGAACAGCGCATCTCCCTTCGCAGCATCAGTTCGGAAGATTGGTTTGCCTACCGAAATGGAAAAATTGTGTACACAGCCTACGCACCCAGGCCGAGATGGAGCCTGATTGATTACAGTGATATTGTACTGCTGGATCTCAGCAACCATTCAGAAAAAAGAATTACCACCAGGCAACGCTATTTTACGCCTGACCTCTCCCCTTCTTCAGAAAAGATCGCCGCCATACATTTTACAGATTCACTGAAAACGAATATCGATGTTTTGGATGCGAAGGATGGAAGTGTACTTCAAACCATTCCTTCTGTAAATAATGTCTACTATACCTGCCCTCGTTTTGTAGATGAGAACAGTTTCATTGCGGGTTTAAGAACCACTGATGCTAAAATGGCCCTGGGACTCTATCATCTCTCTACACATTCCTGGGAAATACTGACACCTTTTTTATCCAGTTATATTGCCCTTCCCTTCGTGAAGGACAGCACAGTGTATTTTACCGCAAACATCAGCGGAACAGATGAAATATATGCATTCCGTTTAAATGAACACAAAACCTACAAGTTCAAATCCACAGCAACCGGAGATTATGATGTTTCTGTTTGGGAAAACAGGATGACCTGGTCTCATTTTACGGCTGAAGGCTTGATGAAGCAGGAAGAAAAACTGGACCAGCTTTCCTGGCAGGAAGTGCCACTCAATACGACAGCGTTTCCTACAGCTTTGTATCCGGTTGCTTTTCCGCAGCCTATCACGGGCATCGATAGCCGAAGATTTGCCGAAAAAAGATATAAGTCAACTATGGGCTTTTTCCATTTCCATAGCTGGCGCCCCGACTATATGGACCCTGAATTCACATTTAGTTTGTACAGTGACAATATCCTCAATAGTTTTTCCAATGAAATTTTTTATCGTTATAACCAGGATGAACTTTCTCACGGTATTGGCTGGAACAGTTCTTTCGGCGGATTGTTTCCGATATTGAATGCAGGCGTGGAATACACTTTTGACCGTCACCTCCGCACTTCCACTGATACAAGCACGCTCAACCAGTTTGAGGCAAGGATTGGCTATAATATTCCTTTTGACTTTACAAGGGGCCGCACATACCGTTTTCTCAATTTCGGATCCAACTATGTTTTCAACCGCTCGATGTACACCAGTGGCTTCAAGGATTCACTTCCACCGGAAAATGTAAGCTACCTGCATCATTTCATCAGCTGGTCGCATTATTTGCCAAGGGCAGTACAACAAATCTATCCCAAATTTGGCTATACCATTTCACTGGCACACCGGCATCTTTTGGACAAAAAAGGTTTTCAGTTCCTTCCTTCTGCACAGTTGTTTCTTCCTTCTTTTGGAAATCACAGCATTGTTTTAATGGGAAGCTTGCAGGAAACCGATACCAGCAATACTGTTTTTGCCAACCGCTTTGCCAATTCAAGAGGTTACCAGGACTATTATTTTTCCAGGATGTGGAAGGTCTCCGCGAATTATCACTTCCCGATATGGTATGCCGACTTTGGTCTTGCGAACATTGTGTACCTGCAAAGGCTAAGAGGAAATGTATTTTATGATTTCACGCGGGTATATTCCAGAAACAAACTCAATACGCGCGACCTGAGAAGTGTTGGCGCCGAACTTTTTTTTGATACCAAATGGTGGAACCAGCAGCCTGTGTCTTTTGGAGTGCGCTTGAGTCATTTGTTGGATAATGGCTTCACTTCACTGGACCAGAAAGGAAGCAATGTGTTTGAATTTGTGCTCCCGGTGAATATTCTTGGGCAATAAAATCATTTCACGCAAACCTGCCTGCCGGCAGGCAGGGACGCAAAGTTCACTGTGCTCATAGTACGGAGATACGATGGAAGAGCGGGTGGAGATAAATTTTTATTTGAGTCTTAAATATGTTGGAGGAGAATTAAACGCAAACGACCGCAGAGGGCGCAAGAAAAATTTACGCTGTCCTAAAACTCACCTTGCGGCCCTCTGCGTATTCTTTGCGTTCTTTGCGTTTAATCCATTTACAGAAGGAGCACCTTTCGCTTGAAAATTTATTTGCAAAAGCATTCATCCTATCTTCATCAGGAAATCTCTGTTCATGTTGCTATTGGCATTGGCCATCGCTCCCGGATTGGCGGTCTGCATTTATATTTTCTATCGTGATGTTCACGACCGTGAGCCGGCGATTAACCTGGTCATGAGTTTTATCTGGGGCATCCTCGCTACCATACCAGCTGCATTTGTGGAAAGGGCAACTAAAGGACTCACCGATAATTCCATCGCTGGCATCATCCTTTCTTCTTTTCTTTTTATTGCGCTGGTGGAAGAAGGTTCTAAATTTCTGGCACTCAGAATTTATTGTTTCAACCGAAGAAGCTTTGATGAACCACTTGACGGTATTGTTTATGGCATTATGGTGAGTATGGGATTTGCCACGCTGGAAAATATCGTTTATGTATTCGAGTATGGAATGTCCACCGCCTTGATGCGCATCTTCACAGCGGTTCCGGCGCACGCAACCTTTGGTGTGCTCATGGGATACTATGTAGGCAAGGCCAAGTTTGATTTTTTGCAAAGAAGAAAATTGCTGCTTAAAGGGATTCTTTTTGCCACCCTGGCTCATGGATTTTATGACAGTTTTCTGTATCTGAATCAAAGCACGTGGATCCATCGTTATATTTCGGAGACCGTGTCTGCACTTTTTCTTTTTACCGGCGCCATTGGTTCGCTCAGCGTATCGCTTGTCTTCAGCCTTCGCCTGGTACGGCTTCACCGGCTCACTTCAAGCCAGTTGTATATCAGTGAACCGGTACTTACCATTCGTCATGCTTCAACACAGGACTTAGACCTGATCCGGACACTGGCCCAACAGATCTGGCCCACTACCTATTCAAAAATTCTTTCTTCCCATCAGGTTCGCTACATGATGCAGATGATCTACAGTGAAGCAGCCCTGCACAAACAAATGGAGCAACATCACCAGTTCATTATCGTGTACAATGCAGGAGTGCCCATCGGTTTTGCATCATACAGTGAGACGAATCCAACAGTGTACAAGCTTCATAAAATTTATTTACTCCAAAAACAACAAGGGCGTGGAAGCGGAAAATTTGTGATTGACCAGATCATCAACGACATCCGTCCAAAGGGCGCCACAGCACTGCAACTGAATGTAAACCGTTACAACCAGGCCCGTTCCTTTTATGAAAAACTTGGATTTGAGATCATCCGCAGTGAAGACATTGATATCGGCAATGGATATTTCATGAATGACTTCGTGATGGAGAAAAGAATAGAAGCTGTTGGCTAATAGCTGTTGGCTGTTGGTTGCTTATGCTTCGATGTATCCTAACTGCAAGAAAAGAGTACGCTGAAGTTTTCGCAAAGACATTTTATAGTGAAACGGGCCGATGGAGGTTATGAGACTGCTCTCTAAAACAAAGTCCGGGTAAAGAAATCTAAAGTGGTACTTTAGTGATTGAAATATTATTGTATGTCGAGCCATAAATTCCGGACGTACATTGTTTGCGTGTTGTTGTTGACAAGCACATTTTCCAAAGCACAAAAGACCATTGTTATTAGTGATAGTCTTGCCTCCACTGCCGAAAAGCAAAGTGTAAAGATGGGCGGCCAGGGCCTGGGCAAAATATGGAAATTCCATTTTGGTGATTATGCGGTTGTTTCCAGCAAGATGGGATGGACGACAAGCAGTACAAAAGGCAACTTTTTTAATACGAAAACAGAAAATAAATCCACCCAGAAATTTTCTTTTCTCATGGCAGGCAAAGGCCCGGATACTGCCAATGTGAATGCTGCCAGAAATATCATGGTTCAATCACTCAATGAAATTGAATTGCTTCCTCATTTTTCCTGGGGCAGTAATGAAGTGAAACAGTCAAGCGATAACTTTTCTGCCTTCATAACCATCAACGGAGACACCAGTGAAGTATGGGCACTCCTCATGAATATTACCAGCGGTCAAAACGCAAACGGCAGTTACGATGCTTTTTTGACCAACGTAGAACGGAAAATATTTCTTGTGCCCGCCAGCTCCAATAAAAACGGTGGCGATAACCATTCCTCGCCAGCATTGGGCTATGAGTTCATCGAAAATGGACAGTCTATTGGTGCCTTGCAGTATTATGGTGGAGGAATGATGGGAATGAACAAAAATATCGTGTGGATACAAAAAGACCTCAGTGATAAAATGAAGTTGATCTTGGCTTCCGCCATGACCGCTTTGTTACAAATTAAAGCGGTTCCTCAATAAACCAGTTGTTCATATCGATTATTTCTCGCAAAGCCGCAAAGGTGTTTGAAGCCGCCAAGGTCCGCTTTACTCACCTGGAAATTTTTAGATGCAAGGCTTACGGCTCTCTGACATGATCGGATTGAGTTCATGGCATTTAAGACCGGTTGAATATCTGGCTGGCCAAACTCCACGAGGACTTCCATTTTCCCCTCAAAAAAATCCTAGTAAGAGAAGTATCACGTACGTATATGATTGCGTCTCAAAAACTTTGCGTCTTGGCGAGAAACAATCCCCCAATACTTAAATCCCTCAGCGAAACCGTCTGCGTTCTTTTTTCTCCGCGGTGAAATCTCTTCCAATTCCCAATTCCAAATTCCAAATTCCTCCTAAACACCCTAATACCCCAATAATTCTTACCTTCGCCGCACTTAAAAAAAAACGAAATGTCTACGATCACACGTTCCAACATCAATTTCAGCCTTCCCTTCAAGGTGAAAGATTTGAGCCTTGCTGAATGGGGCCGGAAAGAGATTCGTCTGGCTGAGGCTGAAATGCCCGGACTGATGGCGATCCGTGCCGAATATGGCCCATCCCAACCCCTGAAAGGCGCTCGCATTGCGGGTTGTCTGCATATGACCATCCAAACCGCTGTATTGATCGAAACTCTGGTAGCCCTGGGCGCCGAAGTAAAATGGAGTTCCTGTAATATTTTTTCAACCCAGGACCATGCCGCCGCTGCCATTGCTGCCGCAGGTATCGGAGTGTATGCCTGGAAAGGACAAACTTTAGAAGAAGCCGACTGGTGCATTGAACAAACCCTGTTCTTTGGCGGCGCTGACCGACCATTAAATATGATCCTCGATGATGGTGGCGACCTGACCAACATGGTGCTGGATAAATATTCTGAGCTGGTACAACATATCCGTGGCATTTCAGAAGAAACCACAACGGGTGTACATCGCCTGTATGAAAGAATGGCCAAGGGCTCCCTTCCTGTTGCGGCCATCAACGTGAATGACTCTGTGACTAAATCTAAGTTTGACAATAAATATGGTTGTAAAGAATCTTTGGTAGATGCTATTCGTCGTGCCACAGATGTAATGATGGCAGGCAAGGTGGCTGTTGTTGGTGGTTATGGCGATGTGGGTAAGGGTTCTGCAGCTTCACTCAAAGGCGCTGGTTGCCGTGTGATCGTTACAGAAATTGATCCCATTTGTGCCCTTCAGGCAGCGATGGACGGATTTGAAGTAAAGAAGATGATCGACGCTGTGAAAGAAGCCGACATCATTGTTACCGCATCCGGTTGCCGAGACCTGATCACAGGAAAGCATTTCAAATTGATGAAGGACAAAACCATCGTGTGTAATATTGGTCATTTTGATATTGAGATTGATGTAGCCTGGCTGAATGAGCAGCACGGTAATACTAAAGACACCATCAAACCACAGGTGGATGTATATAATGTTGATGGAAAGGATATCATTCTGCTGGCAGAAGGCCGGCTGGTGAATCTGGGTTGCGCAACAGGCCATCCTTCCTTTGTGATGTCGAACTCTTTCTCCAATCAAACCCTGGCCCAGATTGAACTCTGGACCAATGCCGATCAATACGAGAACAAAGTGTACGTGCTTCCCAAACACCTCGATGAAAAAGTAGCACGCCTGCATTTGAAAAAAATTGGAGTGGAACTCGATGAACTCACCGAAGCCCAATCAGAGTACCTGGGTATTTCAAAGAGTGGTCCGTTCAAGCCCGAACACTATCGGTATTGAGAGAGGATGTGGGATGAGAGATGTGAGATGTGAGGAGAGAGTTGGTAGTTGATAGTTGATAGTGATTTCAAAGATTATATTTAAGCCCCCGCGTGGGGGCTTTTTATTTCGGGTAAAGTTGCTCTCTGCAACAAATTTTTCACCACGCCGTTTTACCAAAAACCAGACTTATGTCCCTCCGATCTATCATAATCTGTTGGGTGTTCTTTTTATTTTCTTTCTGTTCATGCAAAAATTCTCCATCAAATCAGACAATTCTTTTCGAAAACCTCGACGAAGGAATGACCAATTCGAGGAAAGTGATTACACATTCGACTGAAATGAATTATGAAGAACTGGAAAATAAGGCGCAGGATTTTTCCACAAAACTCAAAGCAGAAGTTTGGCTACCGAAGGCTTTACAGGTAAAGGAACTCACAGATAGAATCATTACCTATCTCGAAAAATCAAACGCTTCCCTTAGAAATTCCGTGCAGGACAAAAATGCAGATCAAGCAGTAGTTCAAAAATTATTCGGCAAGGGAGGATCGGCCTCTGGACTTTTTGATAGCCTCGAAAACTATCGTCTTGAAGTCTCGCGAATTGATCCATTAATCGAACTTGAATTTAAGCAGGAGCTGGCACTGATTGAATTACCAAAGGAATCAGATAATAACGACCGGCATGAACTTGCTCAAGATCTTTTCCAACAGACATCGCCTTCGGAGGCTCTATTGTTATTAGATCAGATTCAAAATAACGTAAAAAGAGCGGAGTACAATCTTGTCTTATTTTGTAATGAACAGGTGCAGTCTGTTGGTTGGCATTATACTTACTATTTGCCCATCATTTCTCAAAGCAGTAGTCAAGTAAAAGCCGGAGAGAAAATAGAATTAATGGCAGGAATAGGAAATTTTAGTCGTGCGGCACAAGCCATAATTACTATCAACGGAAAGAAAATAGATGTCAGGGAGGATGGTACAGCGCATTATGTGTTTCCGGCTTCCACCAATTCAGGCAAACATATCATCCCTGTTAGAATTGAATATACTGACCAGGACGGGAAGAAGCAGTTCTTGGAAAAGAATGTCGAATACACGGTAATGGATACAACATTAAAAAGAGAATAAAATCCTGGCTGGATTCAAACTGAAAAAGTTTATAGAACATAAATTAAAATGCCAACGAAGAAAATTGACTACTTCTTATTTTGTTTTTAAATGCAATAATTTACACCAGGCAAAAATACCCACAACTAGAAACCATTACAAAGACAAAACCTCTTCGAACCAGAAACTATAACCCGTGAACTAGAAAAAGATTCTTATGCATCTCCAAAAAGTACAACCGGAAATATTTTTTCTACAGGATGATGGCTTTTTTCCCAATAGCCGCCTGCCTTTAATTTATTATCCCGGCGTATTAGATCTGCCCAGGTTTTTTCCGGCACCTGCCATAAAAAAATTATTTCAACAGAACAATTGGTCGAATAACTGGAAACAGGGAATTTTTACCTATCATCATTATCACAGCACCACTCACGAAGTGTTGGGGATTTGCAAAGGTGAAACCTTGCTTCTATTGGGTGGTGAAGAAGGAATAACCCTCTTCATACAACAGGGAGATGTTCTGATCATTCCGGCGGGCGTGGCGCATATGAACCTTGGAAAAGAAAATGATGTAACCTGCGTGGGCGGATATCCCGAAGGAAGGAATTATGATATGAATTACGGGAAGCTGGGTGAAAGACCAAAAGCCAATCATAATATCGCCCGGTTGCCCTTGCCCAAAACCGATCCTGTTTTCGGAAAGAAAGGAGGCCTGGTTCGCATTTGGAAATGATCTCGGTTGCAGCCCGATCCTTTACGTAAACCATAAAGAAAAACATCAACTACAATCCATATACTATAAACTAGATTCTACTTTTTTCCGCGCATAAGTCAACGCTTCCACCGGCGATTCAAACAATTTTGTTTCACCTGATTCATTGCGTATCATTTCTCCCCCGTTATTTCCTGCAGGCTCTTCAAAAAAATAACTGGCGGTAAAATATTCTGTTGGAATTGTTCGCGGATTCTCGCGATCAGCGGGACAGGCATCTATCTGAAACCAGACTGTTTTTCCACGGATGGTTTGCTTTTCAACCATAATTTTTTTGGAAATACTGCAAAAAAGAAGCCATTAAGAAAAGTTGATAGTTGGTAGTTGGTAGTTACTAGTCCAGTCTTTACTATTGAACAGAATAGTCTGCGAGAAGAAAAGAATAGCAATTAGAAGATTGTCGCAACGATTTCTCATCAAGTGATTCGTTCAGTAATAATTTCCGGTCTGAACAACTACCAACTAAAAACTATCAACTATCAACTAAAAAGGATCATACTCCGTTTCTTCCCAAACTGTTTCATGAGTGGCTTTTACCTGCATGGTACCATTGGAAGTGAGCGTGACGTTTTTAAGAGTGTAGTATCCTTCTTTCAATCCGGAAGGAGCAGTGAGACCTTCCACTTTGGCCATGGCTGGAATACTGCCTCCATCTCCGTCGCTGATCTTGTGCAACACTTCGATGG
>JBJMLU010000028.1:0-47582 GCA_045805145.1 Flavisolibacter sp.
CAAACTTACCCTACACAACACACATCCTACAAGCTCTTCGAATAAAAGCCTTCCGAATATCAAATACATAGATACCAGTAGTGAGCTTTATTCTTTGAAGGCCAGACTGCTTAGCATACCGCAATCCCGAGACAAGCTCTTGCTGACCGTTGTGCCGCGGCCGGCAATACTCCCGCACGTGCGGGAGGCTTGCTTAGAGTTTTTGCTCCACTTTTGGGGCAATGCCAAAAGTGGAAAAAGAAAAAAACCAACCTCTAAGAAATGTTTGCAATGACTTACTACACTTTGGTACTTACTACTGGTTGGCAGGAGATTGCTTCGCTCCGCTCGCAATGACGTCCTGAGTTATTTTCAGAACCGCAGGTCCCGGCGCGTTTCTTTATGGTAAACCTCGTTTAATTCGGACCTTGAATTCTGAATTGCATCCCTGGGCTTACGTCATTGCGAGCGAAGCGAAGCAATCTCCTGCCAACTGTAGTTACTCCGGACTATGGTATTTTATTGCGAACGCTGTTGCAGTGCAGATTTATTTGCGGGTGGCATCAAGCAATAACCCATTTTTTGAAAAATCAGGAAAGCAGATAGATTATTTTACTCTTACAAAATGAACTTCGGAAAAAACGCAAAGAAGCGCAAGGGGGAAACGCAAAAGACCGCAGAGAAAAGCAGGGCAGACCTTTGCGTTACTTTGCGATTCTTCTCCGCGGCTCTTTGCGTTTAAAACTTATTCAGGCAGGCCCATATTAGGAGTACTCTCTTCCTTCTCCTTTTTAAATTCCAGCTTTCCAAACTTCCAGGTAAAATTCAAACCAAAAGAACGGAAAGGAATTTTGCGCAGGCTGGTCGTTTCAAATCCGGGACCATGCAAAAGAGTTTTTTGATTCACGTATTCATTGAATGGATTGACCGCTGTGAGGGCCAGGCTTCCCTTCTTGTTCCAGAATTGTTTGCGAACAGCAAAACTGTATGTAGTAAATGAAGGATAAGTTCCCTGCACCTCATGCCGCGCGGAATTGAAATTGCCAAAGAATTCAGCCGCAAGGGTAGAAGCAAACTGGTAGCTTGCATTAAGGTTGCTTCTGAAATTAAAACTCGTGGCATTATATCCAGGATCAATCGCATTGAGTGTGTGCCTGTGAAATGCAAATACATTGGCTCGCAAATTCAGCTTGCTTGAAAAATGCAGGTCTGCGAAAAGGGAAAGCCCGAAATCCCTTTCCAGTCCTATGTTTTCACGGGTGCTCACCGACACATTGGTATAAGTGCTGTCGCCAATCAGCAGGCTTGGATAATACACCAGATATGATTGTATATCCTGATTGGAAGTGCGGTAAAAACTACTGACCATAAAAGAACCCAGCTTGTCGAAATCAATGCTGTATCCCAGCTCATAACGGTTGCCAATCTCAGGAAGAAGATAAGGATTGCCTGCTGTGATGTTCTTTGGGTCACTGGTATTGATAAATGGATTCAGATCCCTGTAATCAGGACGCTCGATCCTCTTTGAAAAACTGAGTTTGAGCCGCTGATTCTCTCCAAGCTTTTTGGTGAAGAAAATGGAAGGAACAAAAGTATTGTATCCAGGAATATCGGTTTTCTGTTGGGCATTGCTATAGTCTGAGTTGATCTCAGTTCGCTCATATCTGCCGCCCACCTTGGCATCAAAGAGTTTTCCAACAGGGAAACTCAATTCTGAATAAACTGCGTATACACGTTGGTGATAGTCCAGCGAATTCGTGAGGTAGGGATCAGGAACGAAATATTTTGAATCGGGATCATACCTCGTCACATTCGCATCGCTTGAAATACCCCGGGCTCCAATCTTTCCGCCAAAGCCAAGGATCAATTCTTTTTTCAGCGGATCGGTAAAATCTACTGTGAGCTCCGATTCTTTTTCCCTTCCCGGATTGGTACTGTTCGTTCCGTAATACAAAGAATCCTGCGGCAGGTAGTATTGCAGATTGCTGGAAGAACTGTTGTTCCTGCCCCAGCTGCTGTTGGCTGCGATGTCCAATTCCTCATCTTCCTTGCTAAAAGTTTTTTTATAACTCAGTCCCGCATCTACATTGTTAAATTGAAATTGATTGTTGGTATGATTCACTGTAGCAATGGAAGAGAGCAGGGATCCGTTTTGTTCGCTTGTAGTTTGCAGCTGGTTGATAAGTCCCGAACTATTGAATCCAAAATGGTCGTAGGCCACTGATGCTGTGATGCTGTTCTTATCATTGATGCTGTAATCAAGGCCCATTCCCGATTGATAACCGCCTCTCTTAAACCTGGAGTTTCCATTCTGGTGAAGCAATACCGTTCTTTCAGCAGAGTCGAGAGACACACGATCATAAACGGAAGGTGAGGTTATGTAGGGTCTGAAGTTTCCGCTGATAAATGCATTGAATGCGAGCTTTCCTTTTCTTGCATTGAAATTGAAGGAACCATTGTCCATTCTTGTTCCCGCAGTAAGAGAAAGATTTCCATTAATTCCTCTGGCCGTGCTTTTTTTAAGAATAATATTGATAATGCCACCGATTCCCTGTGCGTCATATTTGGCACCGGGATTGGTGATCACTTCAATGCTTTTGATCTGGCTGGCAGGAATGGACTGCAATACATCGGCGATGTTGCTTCCAAATGCTGAAGAAGGTTTGCCATTGATTAAAAAACGTACGCTGGAATTTCCCGCGAGCTCCACGTTGCCATCTACATCCACGGATACCTGCGGAACTTTTTTCAGAACATCGGTGGCAACGCCGCTCTGAGATGTAAGGTCTTTTTCTGCGTTGAAGATCATCTTGTCGATCTTGTTTTCTATGACCTTTCCCTGCGCAGTTACCACAACAGTCTGAAGCGATTCTGCCTTTCGGTGCAGCGACACTGTCTTCAGGTCGATGATATTATTTTTTTCCGATACAGAGATATTGATTGTGACCGGGCTGTAGCCGATAAATTCTGCAACGACGGAATAAATTCCGGGAGCCACATTCAGCAATTGAAAATGTCCCGTGTTATTGGTGGTGGTTCCATCGATGGGACTGGAATTTCCTTTGGCATACAAACTCACCGTGGCATATTCCAGCGGCTGGCTGGCGGAAGAATCCATGACCTTTCCAGTAATGACACCTTCACCTTTCTTTTGTTCTCCACTTTGTTGTGCCTGCACCTGATAACACATCACCCAAAGCATCAAGGCCACTACTATTACCCTTTTCACAAATAGAAATTTTAAATTGGCTGCGAAATTACATGGGAATTCTGAAGCAATATTGTCCTTCGGTTTGATTTAACGTTCATTAACATATAGCAAGGAAATTTGTTTGTAACCGCAATGACCGCAGAGAAAGCAAGGACCGCCAGAACAAAGTTTAGATCTTCAGCGCTTCTTTGCGATCTCTGCGTTCTTTGCGTTAAAAACTTTTTGGAGGATTGATCATCTAGAATGAGAATCCAAACACAATCCTGGCTTCGTTTTTTTCATGATTGATCAAATCTTTCGGATTTGGAGAGGCTACCGTTTTGTGCAAATTGAAGATCTGCGGCAGGTAGTTGACAACAATGAACCACCTGCTGCCCCGATAATTGAATGTAGGACCCACATACAATAAAGAATTGTTCCAGTGTCCTTTCACCAGGTCATTGTGGTTCACAACTTCAATTCCTGCACCAAAAGCAGCGGAGAAATTTCTCATATAGGCCAGGTCCAATTCAACAGGTGTTTCATCCAGCTCAAATTCATTTTTTCCAGATTCTCTTTCAGCTTCTGCTTCCATTTCATAAATGGCATTGAAGGCAAGAAGGTTTTTTCCAAATGAACGGTCAAGGATCAATTTTGTTTCCAGCTCCAGTTCATCACCTTTCACACCCAATTCGCCGTATAGGGCAATGCCTGTTTTGGCCAAAGGATTCACACGCCATTTCCATTCATTACTGAATCCAATTTCTCCCGACTGTAAAATGGCATTGGTACTGTCGCTTACCGATTTTTGAAAACGGTTAAAATAAAATGCAGTCTGCACATTTCCGCCCAGCCCCACTTCATATTCTACCCGCTGGTCCATCGCGTGAAAATATTCTCCTTCATGACCGAAGCGCGACGTATGCCAAAGCTCGATATCGAAATTATTTTTCGGAAGAATGGTAGTTGTATAGGTATGAGCAAAGTAACGGTCCTGAGCAAAAACGGAATTTAAAAGGAACAAAAGCAGAAATAAAAAAGAAAGCTTTTTCATGATTGATTATAAGGCAAACTTAGCTGTTCTGTCCGGCAGGAAATTACGATTTAAGGAATCAGGGTTTCGAAAAGAGGAACAAAATGATTGGCGAAGCGGTAGAAGTCAACATGAAAGGTCAAAAGATAAAATTGGATTAAAAGGTTAAGGTTCGATACTTTGAGCGGGATTGCTCCACTTCGCTCGCAATGACCAGCTAAATCAAAATCAGAACTGCTCGTCTTAATTTACTTCGTCATCACAAGCGAAGCCAACGGGTGTGCAGGTTTGCATTAGACTCTACCTTCGGATACTCGATAACAAAACTCAGTTTGCAGGCAACCGCCATCATTGTTCTGCGTATTTTACAAGAACCTTTTACAAGCTCCCCTCCATCCTCTTCCACCACAAGAGTCAACCTGACTGATTCACTGTATAAATTGCTGATCATGAAAAAATCACTGACAATTATTTTCTTCTCCGCAGCCTGTATGGCGGTTTTCTTACTTCCCTCCTGTAAAAAAACAAAGGATCAAACGCAATCCACTACTACACCCGCACTCCAATTGATAGCCGATGGATTGGTAGCACCACTTTCCGTAGTGGAAGCGCCCGATGATAGCAAACGGCTATTTATCGTAGACCAGGCAGGAAAGATCTGGATCCTTCCACCAAACGGAACCCTGAGCACAACACCGTTTCTCGATCTCAGTGGAAAGATCGTCAGTCTGAATCCAGCTTATGATGAGAGAGGTCTATTGAGTCTTGCTTTTCATCCCAATTTCAAAACCAATAAAAAGTTTTATGTTTTTTACACGGCGCCGCCAAGAGCGGGCGGACCGGAGCCTGGTGCTTCCTGGAACAGTCTCACGCGCATTTCTGAATTCAGTGTTTCATCCTCCAATCCCAATGCTGCTGATCCAAATAGTGAGCGGATGCTCCTGGAAGCAGATCATCCGCAACTCAATCACAATGGTGGCACCGTGGCATTTGGACCTGACGGATACCTGTACATTTCCATTGGCGACGGTGGAAACAAAGATGATATCGGACCTGGTCATCTTGCAGATTGGTATACGGCAAACGCAGGTGGCAATGCGCAAAACCTCACAGCTAATTTCATGGGAAAAATTCTTCGCATCGATGTAAACAGCGGCACTCCCTACAGCATTCCTGCTGATAATCCATTTGCAAATTCTTCCACTGCAAAAAAAGAGATCTATGCTTTTGGTTTCCGCAATCCCTATCGCTTTTCTTTTGATATGGGCGGAAGTCATCAACTCTTTCTCGGTGATGCAGGACAATCGCTTTGGGAAGAAATCGATCTTGTCACAAAAGGAGGGAATTATGGATGGAACATTAAGGAAGGAACGGTTTGTTTCAGTACTGATAATGACCTTACAGTTCGACCTTCCTGTCCTTCGGTAGATTCTGCCGGAAATCCGCTTCTGGATCCTGCGCTCGTGGTCAAGAACAAGGCAAATCCTGATCATACAGGCTTAATAACGGTGATCGTTGGTGGAAATGTGTACCGAGGATCAGCGATACCTTCACTACAGGGCAAATATATTTTCGGTTCTTTTTCACAGGGCGGCTCTTCTCCTGATGGAGCCCTGTATGTAACTACACCTTCTGGAAGTGGACCCTGGTCTTTTGAAAATCTGTCCATAAAGGATCATCCTGATAATTTGGGATACTATATCAAAGGATTCGGTCAGGATCTTTCCGGCGAACTCTATGTTGCAGTTTCCTCCGCGCAAGGTGTGAGTGGGAACAGTGGAAAAATTTTCAAGCTGGTTACACAGTAGGTGTTGGCTTAAGTGTGGAATTAGGAATTTGGAATTGGGAATTGGGAGAGAACAGGTTACTATGAAATCGTCTCTGATGCAAGTTTAATCAATTAAGATAGTAAACGCAGAGAACGCGGAGAAGACGCGAGGGAACGCAAGGAAAAGATTTAGAGCTTGCTATAGCAAAAAACCTTTGCGGCTCTTTGCGTCTTCTCCGCGTCTTTTGCGTTTACTATCTAATCTAATTACAAATCACAGATTTCACAGATTGAGAGATCATTTCACGGACTGACGATTTCATAGAAACCTGCTCTCAACCTAATTCCAAATTCCTAATTCCCAATTCCACCTCAATTGGCAGGATAGAACAGGAGGGTCTGCAAGAAGAAAGAAGATAATTTCCCATCTGTCAAAACCTCTGCTATATGGCAATAGAGAAAATGCTGCGCCGGCTTCTGCCGGTATTTATATCCCTTCTTTCCGCAACAGCAATACATGCGCAAAACATAATGGTATCAGGAAGGATCCTGGATCAGAACCGGAGCCCTTTACAAGGTGTATCCGTGCAGGTAAAAGGTAGCAACGCAGCTACTTCAACACTGGCCGACGG
Organism: Flavisolibacter sp.; assembly: GCA_045805145.1. Taxonomy (GTDB): domain Bacteria; phylum Bacteroidota; class Bacteroidia; order Chitinophagales; family Chitinophagaceae; genus Flavisolibacter. Next base: position 6,603 of record JBJMLU010000028.1, read on the forward strand.
TTCTTTTCAAATCGCTGTTCCTTCCGAAAAATCCTCTCTGGTCATCAGTCATATTGGATTTGAACAGCAGGAAATTCCTGTTGGCAGCCAGCGTGAGATTTCGCTTTCGCTCAAACCTGTTGCCAATGCCATGGAGAATGTAGTGGTGATTGGTTATGGTACGCAAAAGAAAAAAAATGTAACAGGCGCTGTTTCTTCTTATGATGCACGCAAACTGGAAGAACGTCCGGTGCAAAGAGTGGATCAGGCGCTGGTTGGCCAAATGGCTGGCGTCACAGTTCGTCAGACCACCGGTATTCCTGGCAAGGGATTCAGTGTGCAGATTCGCGGAACAGGCTCCATCAGTGGAGGCAATGAGCCGCTCTATGTCATTGATGGTTTTCCACTCTCGGTGAATTCAAGCAATACTTCCAACGGTTCTTTTTCTACTGGTAATCCTCTTGATAATATCAATCCAAATGATATCGAAAGTATCGAAGTGTTGAAAGACGCAGCTGCTGCAGCCATCTATGGTTCGCGTGCCTCCAATGGTGTGGTATTGATCACTACAAAAAGGGGACAGTCGGGCAAGCCGAAGTTGAATTTTAATATGTATGCCGGATACAATGCTGCAAGTAAAAAACTCACCATGCTCAATGGTGACCAGTGGATCGAAAGAGCAACGGAAATGATCAATGCTGCGTATGTGTTGAAATATGGAAGTGTAGGTGCTACTGCTAATGACGATGCAGCAACGCGCAGGGCAAAGATCGGCCTCACGGGAACCCAGATCAACACAACCTATATGCTCGATCCGCGTTGGGCCATGCCCGGGCATCCCGGATTGGCCTATCACGACTGGCAGGATGAAATTGAAAGAAAAGGATGGGGTCAGAATTACGAGCTTTCGGCCAGTGGAGGAAATGATGCAGTTCGCTATTTTATTTCGGGAAACTATTCCAACCAGGACGGGTTCATAGTTGGTGTAAATTATAAAACCTATTCTACCAGAGCCAACGTTGAACTCAATGCTTCGAAAAAACTGAAGTTCGGATTGAACATTGCGCCCAGTTATTCCGTGACGCAGGATCCGGGTGTGGAAGGCAAAGACAATATTTTTCACCAGGCGCTCAGCATGACACCCGTTCAGGAAGACACCGTGGGACAATATCCAAACATCGGTAAGAACGCAACTTATTTCTGGAGCAACAGCACCAACGGTTCGCTGGGAAAACTGCAAAACAATGTGGGCACAACCAAACGGTATCGCACCATTGGAACCATTTTCGGAGAACTGCAGATCATTCCCGGACTCAACCTGAGATCTTCACTCAATCTGGATAACACGGATAATATCAGTACTACTTATGTGCCCTATATCACTACAGGCTCGCAGGGCAGCAGAGCTTTTACCGGTTCCAATAATTTACTCGCAGCTACTTCAGGCACTTACAACAGCTTCAGAAGGCAAACTTTTGTAAACGAGAATACACTGAATTATTCCACAGAAATTAAAAATATTCATAGCATCAACGTACTCGCCGGATGGTCGTACAATGCCGAACGACTTGACCGTGCACAGCTCAATTCCAGCGGTGGATTCACAAATGGAGTGATACAAACCCTCAACGCTGCTGCTGCAGTAACAGGAAATACGACTTCAACTAGAAACATTCTGACTTCCATCTTTGGTCGCGTGCAGTATGCATTCAGGGATAAATATCTTTTATCAGCGAGTCTTCGCCGCGATGGTTCGTCCAGGTTTGGAGAAAATAAAAAATACGGGGTGTTTCCCTCGGCTTCAATTGGCTGGAGGATGATTGAAGAAAATTTCGCGAAAAATATTTCTTTCCTGAGCGACCTGAAACTGAGATTGAGCTATGGTGAGAATGGCAACAACAATCTTCCGAATGATTATGCCAGCATCGCCACTATTGGTTCTGCGGGATATGTATTTGGAACGGCGCAAACAGCAGCAATAGGACAGGCGCCCAATGTGCTCGCCAATCCGAATCTGCACTGGGAGCGTTCCAAAACCTATGATGCAGGATTTGATTTTGGTATTTTGAGAAACCGCATCACCGGATCATTTGATTATTATAATAAACTCAATACCGACCTTCTGCTTTTTGTGCAGGTTCCTGAAGTAACCGGCTTTCAAACCTATCTCACCAATATTGGCGCGGTAAGAAACATTGGTCAGGAACTGGAGATCACTTCAAGAAACCTGGTTCACGCTTTCCAATGGAATACTTCGGTAAACATTAGTCACAATTCAAATAAGGTAGAAGCGCTTGCTCCGGGTCAAAGCCAGATCATTATTCCAAATGGTTTGGATGTAACAGACCAGATCCTTCGCGTGGGACAAGCACTCAACAGCATTTATGTGGTGAAACAAATTGGATTCCTGACGCAGGAGGATATCAATAAGCATGTTGCCGTGTACAACAGTGTGGAAACAGTGGGTGATCCAAAGTATGAAGACCTCAATGGTGACGGTGTGATTACCGAAGCGGACAAACAAATTGTAGGACACCCCAATCCGAATTTTACTTACGGCATCACCAATACTTTTCATTATAAAGGATTTGACCTCGATATCCTGGTTCAGGGACAAACCGGTGGTTCCATTTATTCTTTGCTGGGAAGAGCGATCACACGTACGGGCCAGGGTTTTACGGATAATGCGCCTGAAGCTTATACCCAACGGTGGCGCTCACCCGATAATCCGGGAGCAGGAAGGTTCAGCAAAGCATATTCCACTTTCGGATTCATTGCCAATACCGACTGGCTTTACTCTTCAGATTATATCCGGGTGCGTACAATTTCACTGGGTTATAATTTAAAAACTGTGGTGAAGACTTCTGCAGTTCAGGGAGCAAGAATATATTTTACACTGGAAAACTTTTTCGGACATGACAAGTACACAAATGGACTGAATCCGGAAGCGGCCAACACCACCATTAGTTCCAATAGTGCTTATCCTGAAGCCGGAGATTATGGCGGGCTTCCTCTTCCCAAATCCATGGTCTTGGGAATCACCATTAGTTTTTAGTCAGAACAAATTACTACAATGAAAAAGATTTTCTTTCTTCCCGTTTCCATAGTCTGCCTCTTCTTTGCCTCCTGCAAAAAAGACCTTGACCAAGTGCCGCTTTCATCCGGTACTACACTTACTTTTTATAAAACGCCCAGCGATTTTATCCAGGGTGTGAATGCTGTTTATAATTCGCTGAGAGGTTATCCTGACCGCCTGCTCAATCTTTCCGAAATACGTTCTGATAATATTTACGGCGTATCGGTTACCGTGCGCGACTGGGATCCGATCAATAATTTTTTACCGGGTATTGCTTCCAATGTATATGTGGAGGAAGCCTGGAATGCCGACTTCAATGGCATCTTCAAAGCCAATACGGTGTTGCAACAGTTGAAAGACAATGCCAGCAATGTAGGATCGCCGGCACTCGCAACCAGACTGCAGGCCGAAGCAAGTTTCCTTCGCGCATTTTATTATTTTGACCTTGTTCGTTATTTTGGAAAACTTCCCATCATCGATCATCCGGTTACGGCAGTAGAGGCCAACGGCATTAAACGCAGTGCTGTGGCGGATGTGTACAAGTTTATCATTTCCGATCTGCAGTTTGCGCAAACCAACCTTCCTTCCAACTACAGTGGAACATTTCCTTCTTACACGGGTACTGATGTGGGAAGGGCCACCAAATGGGCAGCAGAAGCCATGTTGGCGAGAGTTTATATGACGCGCTCTGGTGCTAGTTATGGTGTTGAAGGTCCGGGTATGGGATCTAGTGAATGGAATCTTGCCTTGCCCCTGTTGCAGGACATCATCACAAACGGAGGCTTTGTGTTCAATCCTAACTATGCGAATATTTTTTCTTATGCCAATCAGAATCCAACGGTGAACAAGGAAGCAGTATTTGATGTCATGTACATGACCGGACAAAATCCAGTGCTGGGTGCAACTTATGTTTGGGGTTTGGCTCCGCAGAATTATTTCAATTCGCTTGGAAACAATTCTTCGCTGCTCAATGGAAGTCTGGAAATAATTCCTGTGTCCAATGACCTCGTGAATTCTTATGAAACTGGAGATGTTCGCAAACCGGTTACTATTTATACTGCTGGTTATACTTATCTGGGAAGTACGGAAACAAGACCGTTCTTTAAAAAATGGCTGGATATTACCAAAGCGCCTACCACGAGCCGTTTCGACTGGGCGGAGAATTTCATTGCGATTCGCTACACTGATATTCTGATGATGAAGGCGGAGTGTATTCTCAACGGAGCCACTGGTGGAACGCAAGCAGATGTGGATGCCATCGTGAACCAGGTAAGAACAAGAGCAGGTCTTCCTTCGAAGACAAATATCACACTCGCACAACTCTATGATGAGCGCAGAAGAGAATTTGCTGACGAAGGACTTCGCTGGTTCGATCTTCAAAGAAGTGGCAACCTGGTAACGATCATGAACAACTGGATCACTGCAGAAGATGTCCAAAAAAGGATCAAGCCTGTTATTCCAGCATACATCATTTATCCAGTGCCTCAGTCACAGTTAGACGCAGCTCCGGGCTTGTATGATCAAAATAATGGGTATTAAGGTATTGAGGTATTGGGGGTATTTGGAATTGCCTCCTACGCCAAGGCGGTGGCCGAAGAGGAATTAGGGAGAGAACAGGTTTCTATGAAATCGTCTGTGATGCAACTTTGATCAATTAAGATAGTAAACGCAGAGAACGCGGAGAAGACGCAAGGAACGCAAGAGAAAGTTTTAGAGCTTACTATAGCAAAAGACCTTTGCGGCTCTTTGCGAATTCTCCGCGTATTCTTTGCGTTTAATCCCACCTAATAATTCAGAATTAAATCTTGTACAGGAAATCGTAGTTAAAGGATTACAGAAATTAAAATTACCGTCACTGATCCGCGGAAACAGCCATGATTTCCAAAATCAGAATTATGTAGGATAACCGTGATCGATAATTTCATAGCGTGAGTGTAAAACCCAATTCCCAATTCCCAATACCCAATTCCTTAATACCCAATACCCTAATACCCTAATACCCAATTCCTACTATCAACTATCAACTACCAACTTCTCTCACAGATATAGCAATCAACAAGGGCGGGTTTCTACCCGCCTTTTATTTTATGGTTCGATGGATAAGTCAGGATGCAGCAGGATAGATAAAATTTCTTCATCAGTATTTTCATGACAACCCTTTTGATATGAATTGCCCGGTGATCAGAAAAAAATTTTACCTGTTTGCTCTACTTTGTTTTTTGTACTCAACTTCTTTATTTGCCGATGTAAAACCTGCGAACCTTTTTTGCGATCACATGGTGCTGCAGCAAAATTCTCGCGTTCCCATCTGGGGAACGGCAGCTCCGGGTGAAAAAATTACGGTTCTATTGGGAAAGCAGGTTCAGTCTGTTACAGCGGGAAAAGATGGAAAATGGAAAAGCGCATTTTCCAAACTGGTAGCCGGCAGACCCTATACCCTTATCTTTAAAGCAAGGAACACGGTAGTAATTAACGATGTCTATGTTGGTGAAGTGTGGTTGTGTTCGGGACAGTCGAACATGGACATGACCGTTGCTCGCGAAGACCGCTACTGGTGTGGAGTGATCAATGAGAAAGAAGAAGTAACGCAGGCGAACTATCCTCTTATTCGCGTGTTTGATGTAGACTTCACGCCTGCTGACCGTCCACAGGAAGAAGCAACCGGCAAATGGGAAGTGGTATCTCCAAATACGGTAGGACATATGTCTGCAGCCGGCTATTTTTTTGCCCGGGAACTTCAGAAGAAATTAAAAATTCCCATTGGCCTGATCACAACTGCCTATGGCGCCAGCACAGCGGAAGCCTGGATCAGGGAAGAAGCGTTGACAAAAGACTCTGTATTGAAGCCGCTGGTAGATTCGTACAAGGCGAAACTTCAAAAATACCTGCCCGATACTGCTGCACAACGTGCTTATCAAACAGCATTTGAAAAATGGAAGGTAAGTGCAGCTAAAGCCAAGGCGGAAGGAAAAGACGAACTGCGAGGTCCACGAAATCCTAATCCGGTTTTTGACCAGCACAATGCTACTGTGTTATGGAATGGAATGGTGAGCCCACTGGTTCCTTATGCAATTCGTGGTGTTTTATGGTATCAGGGAGAATCCAACAGTCCGACAGCATCTATATATGGCCACATTATGGAAACTTTGATCAATGACTGGCGTGCTCGATGGGCGCAGGGAATTTTTCCTTTCATTTATGTTCAGCTGGCCAATATCGGAAAAACATTTGACTCCATTCCCGCAAAGGGTGGAGCGGAAGCCATCAAGCGTGAAGCACAATTAAAAAACCTTTCTGTTCCGAGTACGGCGATGGTTGTTGCCATCGACAATGCAGATCCCGGCGACATGAATAATGTGCACCCAAAAAATAAACAGGAGATTGGAAGGAGGCTGGCATTGGCTGCCGAAGCACTGGCCTATGGTGATCGCAAATTGGTTTATTCAGGACCCATTTATGAAAAAATGGAAATCCGGGGAAACAATATTGTGCTGCATTTCCGACATACAGGAAGCGGGCTTGTGGCAAAGGATGGAGAGCTGAAAGGATTTGCCATTGCCGGTTCCGATAAAAAATTTGTTTGGGCCCAGGCTTCGATCATTGGTAATTCCGTCATCATTCATGCACCGCAAATTGATCATCCGCTTGCGGTTCGATATGGTTGGTCTTCCAATCCGGCCACGAGTTTATACAACAAGGAAGGCCTTCCGGCTTCGCCTTTCCGCACGGACGACTGGGTTAAGTAGTTGTTAGTTGGTAGTTGGTAGTTGGTAGACGTATTGCCTCCTATGCCAAGGCTTGTGCCTCCGCTTTTCAGAATAAAAATTTATCTCTCCTTCATCTCTCTCCTCTCATCTCTCATCTCTCATCACACATCTTGAATTTCAGTATGTCCGTTCAACAAAAGCACCCACCTGGCGAAGGGCTGATGGTGCTGAAGTTTCGAATGCTTTCAAATTGCTCTTCCATAAATGGCATGATTTTTCATCAGATTTATGACAACGGGGAATCATATACGAAACTATTGAATCGAATTCTTCTGCAGGCAATTCATGGACTTGAAGTGTTCGCTGGCGGAGAAAGATGATTCAAAGCGAGGTGCTGGGCTCATTGAATTGGAATGATTTACTTTTAATAAAATTTAAAAACCATGACACTCATCGGATTTCTAGTTCTGTTGGTAATTGCGGCTATATGTGGTTCCATAGGCCAGTCATTGGCAGGTTATGATTTGGGCGGATGCTTCGTGTCAATTGTAGTTGGTTTTATTGGTGCCTATATCGGAATGTGGATCGCAGGTAAGTTTGGCCTGCCTACAATCTTCGCGATCTCCATCGAAGGCAAACCATTTCCTATCGTCTGGGCCGTCATCGGCTCGGCTGTTTTTACACTCATTATCGGTTTAATACGAAGGGCATTTTTGGGAACCCGCGACCGGTACTGATCCAGTCTGCGGAAAAGACCGGCCAGAATGAAACAGATGCTGAAGTGATAATTCATTGTTATTACCTAAGTAATGTTGTGTCGGCCAGGTTGATTGTTGCGGAAATAATTGATGGTATTGGATTACAACTTATCTGGCTGAAGCTCTAATATTTTAGCTGATAAAATTTCCGTTCAACAAATTTTTCCCATAAGCAAAGAAATGTTGAACAAGTATCGATAACATCAGGTGCATAAGCAAATGAGCATCGCCTTTCAATCGAGCTACTTTGTTTTAAACGATACAGAATGTAGTTTGGTACGTTTAGTGTATGTAGAATGAAAAACTAAATCATGTTCGATCAGATTTTGGAAATGGTGAAACAACGTCTTGGTAGCAACCCGGAAATAAATTCGGCAATCCCTGCCGGTCAACAGGAAGCAGTGCATCAGGAGGTGGCCAGCCATGTTACACAGGGCCTCGCCAATCACGCATCGCAGTTGGGTGTAGGAGGGCTTCTCGCGCAGTTGCAAAGCGGTATTACCTCAAATAGTCCCATCACAGGCGCGATTGAAGGTGGACTGGTAAGCAGTCTTGCCAGTAAATTCGGACTTCCGCCTGCCGTTACCGGAGCGATTGCAGGTGCATTGCCAGGTATTCTCCAAAAGTTCGCACACAAAGCCAATGATCCAAACGATACAAGCATTACGCCCGATAATATTACAAATTCTTTATCGCATGTGGGGTCGGGTGGTTTTGGCGGCTTATTCAACCGGTAGAAAATCGCTTCTCTTAAATAAAAAATATGGAACGGAGCCCGGCAGGCCGGTTATCCAAAAGAAGTAACAGCAGTTTTAGAAAAATTGCAGTTATCATTTTTCTTGTGCTTGCTATCATGCTTGCTTTTTTCATTTGGTGGCACTATTACTTTACCTATAGCGACGGGTTCCGGTTTGGAATGCTGCAAAAGTTTTCGCACAGAGGAAACCTGTTTAAAACCTATGAAGGCGAGATGATCCTGAGTAGTGTAAAAAGCAACAACAATGTGCCTCTTGCATCAGAGAAGTTTTATTTTTCAGTAAGCGATCAATCCGTAGCACTAAAGCTGGATACATTGCAGGGACACAATGTCACCGTTCACTATCTCCAAAAAAACAGTTCCGCATTTTGGAGAGGAGACAGTGAATACATGGTGGATTCGGTAAAACAGGAATAGAAATATCTTCTTTTAGTAAATGAGCCTGCGCTATCTCACTCACTTCGCAGGCTTCGCACGCGATTGGCGATGGCCGCTTTAATGGATTGATCGCCCACCGTAATCCAGACGATCAGCACGGACAGAACAATGCCAGCAAAAAGGTCCAGCCTTCCATTTGAATACGGAACACAAAATTCTGTAGCCAGTTGTTCATCATACAATAAGCAATACGCGCTGCCAGGATGAAGGCAACAATAAGGAGCAAGCTAAATTCTTCGGAAAACAGGTAAATGATATTGGTTACTGTTGCTCCCAGAACTTTGCGAATGCCTACCTCTTTGGTCCTGTGCAATGCCATGAAGGAAACCAGCCCATACAATCTCAGGCAAGAAATAAATAGGGCAATACCTGCAAACATTTTATACAGGGAAGCAAGCTGGCTCTCTTCCTCAAACATTTATACTGCGATATTTTTTTCTGCAGGCGGTTACAATTGCTTTTCCTGTACTGACAAAGCTATAATGAGGGTTATAGGTGCTGGGAGTGCAGATGCAGGGTTGGGATTTCCTTACGATACATCATTGAGAAATTTTTGGACTACCGATTCAAGAACGTGGTGGTGTAATAACCGCCGTGTGCAGGTTTATGAGAAAAAAATTACCAATTACAATTTCATTTTGGATCATCTTTCTGCTTTTTCTGGCAGTTCTCAAAACTGCCGCACAGGAGGGAGGGACTCATACCATCCAGCCTGTTTTCACTCCACGTTTTATCACTCCTCCTTCCGCTGATCTGTTTGGGACCCGTAAGAGTTTTATTAAAAACCTTGGGCAGTATGGTTCAACAATGAAAGGCCGTGAATCCCTCGGAAAAATATTGTATGGATACGAGGGAATGGATATGCCCGTACTCTTTACAAGCAAAGGCCTTATTCACCTGCAAAGAAAATTACCACGCGAAACAGAAACAGAAAGAGAAAGAGAAAGGAATGGAGAAAGAGAAAGAGAAGAACATCAAGAAAAAGGCATGGAGGAAGAACGTCCTGTCGACCGTGTTATAACGATGGAGTGGCTAGGCGCCAATCCCGATGTGCAGGTGATCGCAGAAGGAATAACAGCAGGATACCACAACTATGCTTCTCTTCGCACAAGAGTGCCAGGATATGAAAAGATCCTTTATAAAAATCTTTATCCCGGAATCGATCTCCAATATCTGTTCACTGGGGGAAATAAAGCGGGATTTCAATACAATCTACTGGTTCATGCGGGTGCTGATCTTTCTGTGGTTCGCGTAAAATTCGGTGGAGACCTTAAAAAGATCAGGGTCAATGATGGCTGGCTTTCGGTTTCTTCTGATATCGAAGGCATCAGTGCGTCTGTCCCGCAAAGTTTTTATAGCAACGAGGTAGGAGAGAAATCAGAATCTATCCCTTCGTCTTATCGTCTTAATGGAGATGAATTATCTTTTTCAATTCCCGCTTATGATCATTCGAGAACCATCATCATCGATCCATTTGTAACCAGTACAGGAAATCTTACCGGGCTCAATGCCGGTAAAGCAAAGGATGTGGATTTTGATTACAATGGAAATATTTATGTAACTGGTGGAGGTAGTTCATCGGTTCATCAACTGGCGAAATACGATGCAAACGGTGCGCTCCAGTGGACCTTCAACGGAACACTGGCAATTCCGTCCTGGACCTTTGGTTCTTACTGGGGCGGGTGGATGGTAGAAAAGCCCACAGGAAATATCTATCTCGGACAGGGTTTTAATCCAACCACAGGTTTCCAGGTGATTCGGGTCAGCACTACAGGACTCTATGATAATTTCATCACCAATGCCAATCCAAATTTCCGTGAAGCCTGGAAGATGTACTGGAGTTGTAACAATGGATCACCGCAAATACTGGTGGCCGGTGGAGGAACCAATTCCAATATAAATTTCGGCGTATTTACTCCTCCTTCCACTTCTATTACTTCGCTCAATGTAACCGGAATTCCATACACGGTTTCATCCGGATGGGCCCAGGACATTGTTGATTTCATCATCGATCCCTTCACCAATGATATGTACACTCTGTATGCATCATTGATCGGAAATCCCTCACTCACCAACAAGATATATAAGAACAAAGCGCCGTACAGTGCTGCCTCAATTGACTGGAATGTTGCTTCCGGATTTACGACGGTGCAGGAAATTGCGAACAGACCTTATCTACTTGGAGGACAAATAGACAACTCCGCCAATATTTTCGGCATCAACAGCAATTATCTTTTTTATTGGGATGGAAAAAATCTTAAAGCCTTTGATAAATCAACTGGTGCGGCAGTGGGAGCTCCGCTGATTACTGCCAACACAGCACTGATGCAGGGTGGGATAGTGGCGGACGCCTGCAACAATGTTTTCGTAGGCGATGGAAATGGCGTGATCAAAGTGTACCAGTTTAATGGAAATAGTTTTGATGATGCAGCAGCGCCTGATATCCCTGTTCCTGGATTTGCAGGCAAATCCATTTATGACCTGGCCTATGACGAATCAAAAAAACTTTTATACGCAAGTGGTGATGGATTTGTAGCCTCATTTGATATTTCTTCTTACTGTCGCTCCACACAATACACACTAACCATTAATCCTGATTGTACCACCCAAACTGCGTTGGTATCTGTGAGTCCCGCACCGCCTCCGGGTTCTACCATCACCTATGTATTGAGTACAGGCGGCACTGAAATTTCAAGGAATACAACAGGACAGTTTACCAATCTTCTACCCAATACTAACTACACCATACTTGCCACCATCAACCTCGCATGCAGTGGTACACAGGTTGGTAAAACCTTTGTTCTTCCCGGCCCCCTGATCTCCGTAACGCAAACAAACTCCAGCTGCGGCAACAGTACGGGCCAGATCAGTATTCAGGGTTCAGGCGGAATCGCGCCCTATCTCTACAGCATCGACGGCATCACGTTTCAATCCAGCGGAATATTTACTGGGTTGTCAGCTGGTGTATATACCATTACAGCGAAAGATGCAAACGGATGCAGCAGTAAAACTACTGCCACCATTTTAAACTCAAACGGACCCCTGATCAGTTTTTCAACCACCGACGCCAGTTGTGGTAATGCGGTGGGAACTATCCAGGCAACAGTAAGCGCAGGTACTGCTCCCTATCAATACAGCATTGGCGGCGCTTTTCAGGGAAGCAATTTTTTTGCAGGACTAACGGGTGGCAATTATACACTTGTTGTAAAAGATGCAAACGGGTGCACCAATTCTTCACAGGTGGTCATCAACAGCACCAGCGGCCCAACCCTTACTGCTATTCCATCCACGGCCAGTTGTGGCAACAGCAATGGTATCATTACTGTATTTGGTACAGGGGCTGTGCCGCTTCAATACAGCATCAATGGAAATATTTTTCAGGTAGGAAATGTTTTTTCCGGTCTGTCTCCCGGCCCTTATACCGTTACGGTAAAAGATGCGAATGGTTGTTTGCAAACCAGTTCTGCGGTTGTTGGAAATTCTATTGCACCTTCCATTAGCCTCAGTTCTTCGAATGCCTCCTGCAACAATGCCAATGGAACCATCACCGCAAACGGAAGTGGAGGCATTGCACCACTTCAATTCAGTTTAAATGGAAGTCCGTTTCAGAGCAACAATATATTTACCGGGCTGGCTGCGGGAAATTATTCTGTCGCCGTAAGAGACAGCCTTGGCTGCACCAGTACCGCTTCCATTTCTGTCTCGAGCCTGGGCGGCCCTTCCTTATCTGCAAGTTCCACTGCATCCGGATGTTTAACGGGTACAGGCATCATTACTCTTACGGCATCCGGAGGTGTACCCCCATTTCAGTACAGCATCAATGGTAGCAGTTTTCAGTCCTCCAATATTTTCAGTGGAGTAGCATCGGGAAATTATGTTGTGTATGTGAGAGACCAGAACGGATGCATCGGTACTTCCACCATTACTGTATTGAATACTGCGGGTCCTTCGCTTAGCCTAACAGTATCGCCTACTGCCTGCAATGCCAATACCGGTGTCATTACCGCCAATGCAACAGGTGGGACAGGAGGCTTAAGTTTCAGCATTGATGGAATCAATTATCAAAGCGCAAACAGTTTTTCAGGACTCGGTGCCGGGAATTATACAGTGTACGTGAAAGACGTCAACGGATGCATTGCTTCAAAATCTGCAGCTCTGGAGAATGTTTCAGGACTTTCGCTTCAACTCAGTTCCATTTCTTCTTCCTGCAGCGGTGTGAGTGGAAGCATTACTGCGCTAGCCACCGGAGGTGTGCTTCCCTTGCAATACAGCATCGATGGCCTCAACTATCAACAGGGTAATACCTTCACCGGTCTGTCTCCACAGAATTATACCGTGTACGTAAAAGATGCCGGTGGATGTGCGCTGTCCAAACAAACGGTCGTACAGATTGTAAGCGGTCCTTCACTCCTGGTTTCACTGCAGCAAAACGGTACCTGCGGAACCGCAAGCGGTGTCATTCGCGCACAAGGCACTGGCGGTATTCAGCCATTGTCTTTTAGCCTTGATGGTGGAGCGTTTCAGCCAGGTGGAATTTTTGTCAATCTCAATCCAGGTCCGCATACGGTAACACTAAAAGATGCGGCAGGATGCAGCGTTTCCCAAACAGTATCCATCACCAATTCAGGTGCAGGGTCTGCACCTACAGATATCAGTTTTACCATCAAAGATGCGCTGCCCTGTACCGCAGGAACGGGAAGAATAAAAAATTTGAAAGGAGTTCCCGGTGGTGGTGGAAATACGTATCGTTTCAGTCTCGATGGAGGTGCGTTTACAACGGCAAATCAGTTTTTCAGTGTACCAGCAGGAGTTCACACCATCACAGCGCAAAACCAAACCGGCTGCACCATAACCAAACTGGTGACTGTAGGAAACGGTCCTGCGGCATCAGCCACTGCAACTGTTACTCCATCTCTTTGTAATGGAAACACAGGCACTATTACAATCTCTGGCACTGGTCCCAACACACCCTATCATGCGAGCATTGACAATGGTGTGAGTTGGGTTACGTTTTTTCCGCCTGGCGCCAATTCTTTTGTATTCACTGGACTGGCAGCAGGAACTTATAAGATCATCATTGCCGACGATGCAGATTTTACTGCGGGACCTCCCGATATTCCAGGCGCTTGTCTCACGAACATTTTTGTGGCCGTGCCCTCTACAGGAGGCCCATCGCTTTCTGTAAGCCAGGTGGATCCAAATTGTTCTTCAACTACCGGAAGCATCACGGTAAATGGAAGTGGTGGAACATCTCCATATAGTTATAGTATCAATGGAGGCGCTTATTTTCCCAGTGGCGTTTTTAATAATCTTGCTCCGGGCAATTATGCACTCTCAGTGAAAGATGCAACAGGTTGCAGCACGGGAAGCAATATCATTCTACTGAATCCTTCGCCACCCATAGCAACTGCAATAACAGCTGCGGCCAGCTGCAATGAAAAAAACGGAAGCATCCGCATTACAGCAACTGGTAGTGCAGCACCTCTCGGTTACAGCATCAACGGTACCGAATTCCAGTCGGGCAATGTTTTTACAAATCTTGCTCCGGGCAACTATACGGTCTATGTAAAAGATGCGAACGGGTGCTTTAGTACAATAACTGTTGCTGTTAACAATACGCCTCTTCCCAGGCTCACTGCGTTCCCTATTGCTGCCAGTTGCAAGAACAATGATGGAATTATTGTTGCCAATGCTGCGCAGGGAACGCCGCCCTATTTGTTCAGCATCAATGGAACGGTTTATCAAAGCAGCGATAGTTTCCCGAATCTTGGTGCAGGATTTTATACAGTTTATCTCAAAGATGCAAGTGGTTGCACTGCTATTACGGGTATAGCGCTTTCCAATGTTAGCGGTCCTTCAATAACATCCATCCTTGCTTCACCTGCATTTTGTGATCAGTCAACAGGAAGCGTCCAAATTACTGCATCGGGTATTGCTCCACTGGAATACAGTATCAACGCTCAGAATTTTCAAACCGGAGCTGTTTTCTCTTCTCTGTTGGCGGGAACCTACAATGTACTGGTTCGCGATGCAAATGGCTGCGTGGCCAGTGGTTCCATATTGGTGGGAAATACAAATGGGCCATCAGTGCTGACTGCTTCAGTAAAAGATGCCAGCTGCAACAACGCCAATGGAAGCATTACGATTTCAGCAACTGGAGGAAAAGCGCCGCTGCTGTATTCCATCAATGGAACAAGTTATCAGGACAGTCCTTTTTTTGATCAACTAATTGCAGCTGCTTATACGCTCTATGCAAAAGATGCAAATGGATGTATCAAAACAATTCCTGTTACCGTTTCCAATCTTCCAGGTCCTGCTTTGACTGCTTTGTCTACACCCGCTTCCTGCGCACAGATAGATGGAACCATCAGGGCAAATGCAATCGGAGGAACGGGAGCACTGCTCTTTAGCATTGACGGAATCAATTTTCAAAAATTGCCCGTCTTCACCGGACTACCTGCAGGACAATTTATCGTAACAGTTAAAGATGTAAATGGATGTTCGTCATCCGCTCCGGTTTTAATTCAAACATCCGGAGCAGTAGCCACGCCTTTGTTCAATAATGTAGTACCCATTTGTTCGGGTGAATCGCTTGCGCCGCTGCCCTTACAATCGCTCAATGGAGTGCAGGGCACCTGGTCGCCGGCATTGAACAATACTGTTACGACCACCTATAGTTTCACGCCCGATCCCGGACAGTGTGCAGGTAAGGCCACGTTAACCATTGTTGTTCACCCCAAACCTTCAGCCCTGATCATTTATCACAATTAGCTATATGAAAATTTTTTTTACACCCGATAAAATAAAGAAGAATGACCATTTGGTTTTTACGCCGGTCATTCCGCTTTTTCACAGATCGAAACAATTAAACAACCAAATAAAATTCTGGATCATGATACCGCAAAAACTGCTGATGAAATGGATGCTTTTATTCCTGATGCTGTGCGGAATGAATGCACTGGCGCAGGGACCTTATCCCAAAACAGGAGACCAATCGGTTTGCCTGGACGCTACCGAACCGTATGGAGTTATATTGAATGCTGGTTCCACCTATGCATGGAGCATAACTTCTTTAACCGGCGGAAATGGAACACTAACTGCTGGAGCCACACCAAACCTCGTTACAGTACACTGGACCAGTGCGGGAAGGGCAACACTCAGTGTGGTAGAGACCAATGCCCAGGGCTGTACCGGTGATCCGGTAACCATCCTGGTTACTGTAAACGCGCTTCCTAAGGTTACGGTGAATTCTTCCACCATCTGTGCAGGCACTACTGCGTCCATTATTGCGACTCCGGATATTGCAGGCAATTATAATTATGTATGGACTGTGCCGTCTGGTGTAACGAATCCGGGCAATGTATCCAACTTTACATCAACAGCTGCGGGAAGCTATAGTGTGGTCATCACCAGTACAACTACGGGTTGCTCTTCTGCATCTTCAAGCGGAACGGTTAGCATCAATGCAGCGCCCAGCCTCGTCATTCATGATCCTTCTGCTTCCTGCGACCTTGGAACCGCCGATCTTACCGCAGCTTCTGTTACGGCCGGATCTACTGCAGGACTCAACTTTAGTTACTGGACAGACGCAGCGGCAACTATACCATATGCAACACCTGCCACTGCACCGGCTGGAACTTACTATATCAAAGGAAGTCTCGGCGCAGGATGTTTTGATATCAAACCAGTTACTGTTACTGCAAGTCAGAAACCTGTGGTAGTGGTTCATGATCCTGTGCCTGTATGCGCACCTGCCACAGTTGATCTTACTGCTGCATCGGTTACTGCAGGTTCTACTGCCGGACTGAGTTTCACTTACTGGAAAGACGCGGCAGCTACCATTCCGCTTACTACGCCTGCAATTGCTACGGCGGGAACCTATTTTATCAAAGGAAGTTTTGGCGCCGGATGTTTTGATATCAAAGCTGTGGTTGTTTCGGTGAATCCTTTGCCATCGCCACTCATTACAGGACCAGGACAGATTTGTGAAAGCACCGGTGGAAGCACAGTGGGGTACAGTACAACTGCGGTTGCGGGACATGTATACAACTGGCAGGTGACGGGAGGCACGATCGCAAGCGGACAGAATACAAACCAGGTATCAGTGGTATGGACCATCCCGGGAACGGCAACGATTCGCGTTAGCGATACCATTACTAATAGTGGTTGTTCGGCAACAGATGTGAAGACAGTGATTGTATCAGCTAAGCCAGTCACGTCTGCGATCACACATAATTAGAAAACTGAAAAATCAAATACGTTGAAGTCCTTCCGCCTGATGAAAGCCAGGCGGAGACTTTGACCAATAAAGAAGTACAGGAAAGGATAATGCGAATGAGCAAATAAAAACAGCAATGCTAAAATATGCGCGACATATTGCTTTGATAGTGACGTTGCTCTGTGCACTGATGCATGTACAAGCCCAGACCTCCATGCCAGACACGGTTTGCATAGGCACAGCAAGAATTTACCAGGTCAATGATCCTTCCGTAAAGTCTGCTTACACTTGGAAACTGGATGGTGTGGTACAAAGTTCTACGACCAATGAATTTCATATGGTGTGGTTGAAGCCTGGTGTGTTTTTGTTGTCGGTTCAGGAACATGGACAGGGTGGATGTGATGGAGATGAACGAACTGGATTGGTGTATGTGCAGGCCTCGCTTGTTGCTGATGCAGGACCGGATACCACGATTTGTTTTGGAAGCACGGTTCATTTAAATGGAAGTGGAGGACGCGTCTATCACTGGGCACCTTCGACCAATTTATCCAATCCAAACATTTCAAATCCCTTGTTGCATGCAAACAGGGAAGGGACGTTTACGTATTTTCTGGATGTTTCTGATGGGAGTTGTCCTTCGAAAGCCGATACGGTTTCGATCACCATACTTCCGCCTCTGAAAATTTCTGCCGGAAGTGATACCATGGTTTCATCGAATCAGCCGGTTCAATTAAAGGCAGTTGATCTTTCAGGAGCCCGCATCAGTCAATATTCCTGGTCTCCTTCTTTTGGTTTAAGCAATCCTTTAATTCAGGATCCGGTAGCAATTCTCGATGCTGACATGACGTATGTTGTGACAGCACGAACTGTAGAAGGTTGTGAAGCAAAAGATGAAATCAACATCAAGGTTTTTCATCAGGCCGATCTTTTTGTTCCCACGGCATTTACACCAAATGGAGACGGGCTCAATGATATTCTGAGAGTGATTCCTGTAGGAATTAAGGAGCTAAAATATTTCAGTGTGTACAACCGTTGGGGAGAACTGGTATTTACAACCAGGGATTACACAAAAGGCTGGGATGGAAATTACCACGGAAGGCAACAGGGCAATTTTGCTTTTGTGTGGATGGCGGAAGGCATCGATTATGAAGGGCACGTGATCAACCGAAAGGGAACAGTTGTTCTTATCAGGTGATGAGGCCGAGAATAGAAAAGCCCGCAGCTAACAGCCATCAGCCAACAGCTTTCACCCTTTCCCGCCCAGTTCCCTTTTTTTGGCAACATGTTTGGTTGGATGGAGGGGTAAGTTATTTCTTAACCAATAAATCCTTGAATCATGAAACTAAAGTTGATGGGTTTGCTCGCAGCCTTAAGCATTCTTGCATCCTGCGGCAGCAGCCACAAAGCCAGCTCCAGTTCTTCCAATGCAGCCTACAATATTCCTACCGGCTTGCAATCCAGTTTTTCCGCCCAGTATCCAGGAGCTACCCATGTAATCTGGTCGCCTTATGATGTCAACACCAGTCCAATCGACTGGGATCTTACCGATTGGACCGTATTGACTCCGAAAGACTACACCGCCACTTTCGACATGAATGGCAATCGTTATTATGCCTGGTACGATGCCAATGGAAACTGGGTGGGCTCTACTTATGTGATGAGTAATAATGGACTGCCTTCTTCCCTGAACAACACCATTTCGAGCCGTTATTCTGGTTATACAGTGGACAAGGTGAACAGGGTGATGTGGAAAGACAGGACCGCGTATGAGGTAAAATTAAAGAACGGAAATAGTAAAGCGAAGGTATTGATCGATGAAAACGGAAATATCATCAAGGAAATAAAATAAGGATTTCAATCCCTCAGGCCCCGCACTACTCGGGGCCTTTTATTTCAAAATGAGGGGGTTGATGTTTTCGCATGTATGTTTACGTGAGAAGCAGCATGCAGAACCACTAAATAAACAAAAACGATAGCAAAAAATTATAAAACATACACAGAAACCATAAACATAAAATAATAAACAAAAACTAGTAAACCATAAACAACAAACCATAAACCTTAAACCTTAAACCAACTTCTCCTATTTCCTACAACCATTTCCATTCTCTCTTCTTTGTCCCCGTTTAACGCTCTCTTTTTCTTCTACCAACTACCAACTATCAACCACCAACTATTTTATCTTCTACCAACTATCAACCATCAACTATTTCAAATCGATGATTTCATAGTACCCTGTTCTCTCCCTAATTCCTAATTCCGAATTCCCAATTCCACTTAATACCTTAATACCCCAATACCCCAACACCCCAACACCCAATATCCCAATAACGTAATACCCTAATACCCAGCTCCTAACAAGGAGGCACAGCGTTTGCTTTACCCTTTGAAAAATAACAATGAAAAAATTCTTATTGAGCGTTTTTGTGCTCGCTGCCTTGAATTTCGCCGCCTCTGCGCAAATTGAAAAAAAATCAAACGGAAAGAAAGCAAAAGTGGAAACACCTCACCATGAAGTAAAAGTGAAAAAGACATCATCTCCTTCGCAGAAGGTTCACAATGTTATTCATCCTAAAAAGAAACAGTATAACGGCGTGAAAGTAAAACATGAAGCCAAAAAAGATTAATTGGCTTTGCCAAATAGACAACCCCGCCTATGCGGGGTTTTTTTATTGGAAATTTTTGTTCACGTAGAAATACGGATATCCTGCATACAGATAGTTTGTACCTTCCTGTTGCCTTAGTCATGCTAATTGAATTTTCCGCACCATACCCACTGATTCTCCTAATCTCCCGCTGGATACTCACCAACCTCTGAAGAACAAGCCTGTTCATCCTCAAGCGCTTTATATGGAAATCTTTATTGACGGTGGTCTGTTTGAAATTCTTCTTGCCATTACTTTGGGCTATACTGTAAATTTTGTCTTCGCAAAAAAATACCTGCTGATTGTTTTCTCTGTCATCTCGATCGTTGCACCTGCACTTCTGTTTTTCCTACACCAGGGTGAATGGTTCTATTTCCTCCTCATCATCTGTATGTTCAATTCTGCGCTGCTCGTAATCCTTCTCTGGAAAATGAAAGAACAGAATGGAGAGGAGCCACTCTTCGATATTGGTGCTGCCAAAAAACTTTTGCGCCAATTGTTGTCGGGTAAATCTCATTGGAGCAGAAAACAAACCATGGATGTAAAAACAAAGACTTAAACCATCAATTATATGGCTACAAAACATGCCAGCAAATCCACAAAGAGAGGAACGGCAAAAAAACGGACGTCCAGAAAAATCCGGACCGCAACGAAACAAAGAACAAGTGCTGCCACAGGATCAGTTGGCAAAACGCTGAAAAAATCGACGGCAAAGAAATCAGCAGTGAATCATGTAGCCACGTATAAACTGGAAAAGGAAGGAGGTCCTGCAAAATGGTTCTTTCCCATTATGGAATCCGCATACAGCAGGCTTACGCCCATTAGCGAGCCCGAGCCGAAGATGGCCATGAAAGCAGGAACTGCTGCCAGGATTCATTTCAAAAGCAGGCTGCAACCACAAAAAGGAGAAGAGGTGCTCGCACCCGTGAAGCAGGATCAGTGGCTGGATATCCTTTCTCAATACAAACAACGAAAATCTCAAAGCTTTCAGGCTATTCGCGCGCGAGTAACAGGAATGCCCGCCATGCCTGCCGGACCAATGATACCCGGACAGAAAAACTGGGCTCCCTTAGGACCTTCGGTTGTTACACAGGGACAAGCGCAAGGATTTCCTTCTGTGGGAGGAAGGGTGGCAGGAATGGCCATTGATGCAACAGGACAAACCGTGTATGTAGCATCTGCCAATGGTGGCGTGTTCCGTTCCAGGGATGCAGGCATGACCTGGAAGTCGATGATGGATGCATTTGATACCGACCCGCAAAATTTTGCCAGCACCAGTCTTGCCTGCGGATGCATTGCCATCGACAAAAGCGATCCCAATCGTGTATATGTTGGTACAGGCGAAGGAAATACTTTTCACATGTTCCAGGAGCGTATTCAAAATGCACTTCCTGCTTATCGCGGTATTGGTCCCATCAGAAGCGATGACGGAGGAAATAACTGGATCCTCGAAAATACTTCTGCAGGATCACCTCCGCTTGCAGGAAAATCATTTTTTGCAATGGCTGTAGATGCTGCCAATCGGGAGAATGTAGTTGCTGGTACTTCAGAAGGAATCTATCAAAGAATAACAACAGGTGGTGTAACAGAATGGAAAATGCAAAAGAGTGGAGTGCACAGCAGCGTAGTTACCAGTTCTTCGGGTGGAAGTTTCTTTTTTGCTTCGGAGTGGGGCAAGGGCGTATGGCAATCATCGGATGGAAAAACATGGACTGCAATCACAAAAGGATTTCCTCAAAATAATGTGGGAAGAATTGAACTCGCCGTTCAATCCAACAATCCGAATGTAGTGTATGCAATGATCGCTGACAATAATGGCGGGCTCAATGGAATTTACCGCTACGACAAAGGAACCAAGGGCTGGACAAAAATTACAAATCCACCCGATGTTCTGCCTTCTGATGGCGCACAAGGTGATTATGACCTGACCATCACCGTTGATCCTCTTGATGTGAACCTGATTTATATCGGTGGAAGCTTTTATAGTGATGGTGAATTTTGGCCTGCTTCGATCTGGCGTTGCCAGGTAAAAAAATCAGGAACGAAATATTCCATCGCGTCAGCGCCTATTGGCGTGAAGGCACATTCAGATGTACATGTACTTGTTCACAGTCCCGGGGATCCTAACTCTTTATGGGCGGGGACCGATGGTGGTGTTTTTCTGAACCGCAATCCAAGAGCCTCTGATAATTTTGCCAGTCGCAACAATGGACTTGCTTGTCTGTGTACGAATTTTCTGGCGCAACATCCAACCGATCCCAATACTTTATTCTGTGGACTCCAGGATAACGGAACGGCAAGAACAGGCGGTGGTCCAATCTGGAAACATGTGTGCTGGGGAGATGGCGGATATTGCCTGATCAACTGGGCCAGTCCCAATCAGGTGCTGGTTTTTGCCAATGGTACAATTTACAGGGCTACGGATGGTGGGCTCGATCATAATTCCTGGTCGGAGAAATCTTTTCCATGGGCGATGATGACTGAACCAATCGTTGGACCTCCCTACAACCCTGCAAAACCCGATGAAGCAAAAACAGTGGCGCTGGGTTCTGCAGATAAAACAACAGGTCGACCCAAAGTATATCTGTCGGACGATTTTGGTGCGACCTGGAAAACCGAGATCCAAATTTCTTCGCAGGGAGGAATTTATTCGATGTCCTTTGCTTCGGCCACACGATTTTTTGTGGGAACCACTCAGGGTGAAATTTTTAGAGTGGACAAGACAGCCAGCAAGTGGCAGGCAAGCCAGATCAATAATGTTGCTGCAGGTCCTTTGGCATTAAAGGGATTGATCTCAGACATTGCAGTTGACTGGGCTGATGCAACACGTTCTTCAATTTATATCTGTTTTGGCGGAAGCGGCGACTTCAGGCATGTATGGCATTACGATGGTATAAAATGGGAAGCAAGAAGCGGAAAGAAAAATCAGAAGAACCTGTTGGACGTAGAACACAATTGCATTGTGGTAGACCGGCAGGCACCTGCAAATATTTATGTGGGGGCAGACATTGGCGTATGGCATTCGCCAGATGCCGGCGCAACCTGGGATCCGCTGCCCAATGGACTTCCGGACGCACCAGTATTTGACCTGCAAATCCATCCCACACAAAGGTTGTTGCGGGCATCCACTCATGGAAGGGGATTGTTTGAGTATAGTTTATAGTTCGGAGTTCGGAGTCGGGAGTTCAGAGTTCATAGTTCAAAGTCGGTGAACCACAGGGCGTTTTGTTTTACAGGTGGTCGGGGATTGCTTCGCTTCGCTCGCAATGACGGAAACCAAAGTGTTTACAACATGTTTCAAGCTGACCAAGTTGAAGGTGTAAGACTTTCTTACGAACCATAAGATAAGTTCAAATCGTATGAAAGTCCTCGAATTAAAGTAAACTTCGAAACCCGTGAACGTCATTGCGAGCAAAGCGAAACAATCCCCGACCATCTGTAAAACAAACCGCCCTGTGGTTCATTGACTTTGAACTATGAACTCTGAACTTTGAGGTCCTCGAATTAAAGTAAACTTCGAAACCCGTAAGCGTCATTGCGAGCGAAGCGAAGCAATCCCGCGCCCATCTGTAAAACAAACCGCCCTGTAGTTCACCGACTTTGAACTATGAACTCTGAACTTTGAAGTCCAAACCCCAAACCGACTCCCTTTAGTCATTCCTATTCCCACTGCCTCTTAGAAGCGCAACGAGGAGCAAGATGAATATAGCGCCGCCCACGATCCATACCCAGGGCTGTGTATACCAGTTGCCTCCACCCTTGTTGACATTGATATCTACATTGGTTGCTTTGTCCTGGGCCATCGACAATAAGGACATGAATAAGGCAGCAGCAAGTGCTGAAATTTTTGTTCCGTGCTTGTGTAGGTTCATGAGTTGTATTTTACTCTACTATACCAATCTTGTGCCCGGCCTGTTGGACCTACCAGTTATTCATCTCGCCTTCTACAATCCTTTCCAGATCTTCAGGCTTATGGACGGCCCAGTCCGGATCGTAATGAACAAAGCAGGAGAGCCAGAATACGCGGGAGAAGCGCATTAACCAGGGCTGCAGCAGAAAAAGCATGACTGAATTGGAAATGATCCAATACAAAAACCTTCGGTCACTAAATGAAAAGCCAATGAAAAGAAGCCAGAGTAAAAAGCTTGCCACCGTCATGAGCAGGGCTGCGAGATAGCTGATATAGCCCGTACCATAATAAAAACCTACTTCAATATCCGTGGGCTGTTGGCACACAGGACATTTCTCATGCATCTCTGTATTGCGCTGGAACCGAAAGGTGAGTGGATGTGTGAATAATTTTCCTTCCCTGCACCGCGGACAGCGGCATCCAAACAGGGTTGAAAAATAGCCACGGTGTGGACTTTGCTGTTGCATGATTATAGATAATCGAGAACCTTTTCCATCTGCATGCTTCTTGAACCCTTAATGAGCAGGAAGGAATGTTCCAGTTTTTCTTTTTTTAAAAATTCTCCCGCTTGTTGGGGTGAGCCAAAACTTTTATAGGGATGCATCGTCTTTAAAAAATCTCCACCAACCAGTAGCACTTCTTTCCATTTGTATTTTCCAATTTCATCAATGATGCTTTCATGTTCCTTTTTGCTGTCGGCACCTAGTTCCGCCATGGCTCCAAGGGCCAATACTTTACTGTTTCCTTCAGCACGTGCAAAATTTTCAATCGCTGCTTTCATGCTGCTTGGGTTGGCATTGTAAGCATCGAGAATAATTTTATTGGTTCCTTTCTCCATCAGCTGCGACCGGCTGTTGGTCGGGCTGTAATTCTCAATAGCGCTTCTGATCTTTTGATCATTGATTTGAAAATATTTTCCCGCGGCCACTGCAGCCAGAACATTCGGCAGGTTATAATCACCAACCAATTGTGTTGTCACAGTTCCCTCAAATCCTTTGGTAAACTTCACTTCAAGGAAAGGATCTGATTTGATTGCTTCGCCACACACGTCTGCATTTGAACCGCCATATTTAAAAACAGAGGGAATGCCCTTGCTCATCTCGCGCAGATAAGGATAGTCCCACATCACGAATGCAGTTCCGCCTTTTTCGCGGAGGTGATCAAAAAGTTCTCCCTTTCCTTTTCTAACGCCTTCTTCACTTCCAAAACCCTCGAGGTGGGCCTTGCCGCAGTTTGTGATCAGTCCGTGGGTAGGTAGTGCAATGGTGCAATAGGAAGCAATTTCTTTTTGGTGATTGGCACCCATTTCAATTACTGCCAGCTCCGCGTCTTTTCTGATTTTCAAAATGGTGAGCGGAATGCCAATATGATTATTGAGATTTCCTTCCGTGGTGTAGGTTTTAAAACTGGTGGACAGCACGGCATGGATCAATTCCTTGGTGGTTGTTTTTCCATTGCTGCCGGTGATAGCAAGAAAGGGTATGGGAAATTGCATGCGGTGATGTCTGGCCAGTTCCTGAAGTACCTGCAGCACATCATCAACCAGGGTTGTTCTTCCTTCGATCGCAAACCTGGGATCGTCAATGATCACATGCGCAGCCCCGCTGTCCAAAGCACGCCGGGCAAACTCATTGCCGTTGAAACTGGGTCCCCGGAGCGCAAAAAAAAGCTCTCCTGCCTGAAGCTTACGTGTATCGGTTTGAACGGAAGGATAACGGAGATAGAGTTCGTACAGTTTTTCTATCATGAAGCAAAAGTAATACAAGCTTTGAGCTGTGAGCCTCGAGAAGCTGTGAGAAGAATAATGAATCTAGTCTCGCAGCTCGTAGCTGACAACTTGCAGCAAAAAAAAGTCCCGCCTCAGGCGGGACTTTCTAATATCTGAACAGAATTATCTTGTTTGCTTTTTGGTTCGGAAGAAATTACCGGTTCTTCTCTTGTTACCTTCAGGGCTGCCCATACGGTCCATTGCACAACGGAAACCGATGGTGCTGCTGGCCTGATCTTCTTCCATGAAACGGCGGGTGCCGGGGCTGAGCCAGTAAGCACGGTCGTTCCAGCTTCCACCTTTATATACCCTTGATTTATCGCTGATCAAAGTGGTTTTTCCATATCCATAAGATGACTCTGATTGCTCATCACCATCCAGGAAGTTGATTACGTTACCACGCTGATAGTTGCGGCGTTTGGCGCTCTCAGAATCACTAACAGCCACCATTTTCACCTTACCCATACTATCAATCTCGGCTTCACCGCTGCTATTCTTATAAAGCTTCATGTATTTGTTACCACGAACAGGAGCTACGTCATCGTTGTTGGTAGCAACATCCAAACCAGTGAGGGGACGATATACGTCGAATACCCACTCGCTTACGTTACCAGCCATGTTATAGATGCCGAATCCATTCGGATAGAAAGATTTTACTTCAGCGGTATAGATTGCGCGGTCGTTCAAACCTCCGGCTACTCCGGCATTGTCACCAGAACCTCTTTTAAAGTTGGCGAGGAACTGACCCTGCCAGCTGCCATGCTTGTCTTCGCGAAGACCGCTATACTTCATATCCTGTGTCCAGGGATATACTTGCTTGTTGGACTGCAACTCTTCTCCACGTTTTCCTTCTTTGGTAGAAGGACGGGGGTTCTGATTGATCAGGCCATAAGCCGCATATTCCCATTCTGCTTCGAAAGGCAAACGGTAATCAGGCATAATGATACCATCTTCCATGGTTACCTGCGTACGCGGAGTTCCCATTGGAGAAGTCAACTTATTCTTTTTATCGGGATGTCCGGGCTGGGCCTGGTACAATCCCAACAAATATGATTTAGTAGTAAAGTTATTTTCCTGCTGCTGGCCCTGGATACCTTGCTTGGCAATATATTTTTTATTCATCAGGATGCCTTCGTTCACCCTGTCGCTTCTCCAAAGACAGAAATCAAAAGCCTGTCTCCAGCTCACACCCACAACAGGATAGTTATTGAATCCCGGATGGCGGAAATAATATTCTACCAGGGGTTCGTTATAACTCAGCTCGCTACGCCATACCAGCGTATCGGGAAGAGCATTGTCGATGATCTTTTGGTTGTTGGGATCACTTTCAGGATCGAAAATGCGATACAGCCAGTGGATATATTCACGATAGTGAACGTTGGCTACCTCGGTTTTGTCCATATAGAAAGAAGGAACTGTAACGCGCTTCGGGATATTGTCCCAGTTGCCCATTACATCTTCTTCGGTCTGGCCCATAGTGAAGGTACCACCCTGAACGAATACCAGGCCCGGACCGGTTTGCTGGTCCCTGGATTTGGCCACCTGATAGCCGCCCATATTCTTGTCATTGTAATTCCAGCCCGTGACATCGGACTTTTCTTTCTTGTTCTTGCCGAACAGGCCGTTCTTACAAGAGGCCAGTAAGGCGGTACAGGATAATAGGATTAAAAAATTTTTTACTTGCATGGCTGCTGTTTTTGTCTTTCTAAAGGACACATGGATTCATGTGTCTGCCTTTTGAACCTGATTTGGAATAACTTTAACGGTGGTCTACCGTAATTATTGTATTCCTTCAAGGTTTTAGAAGGCAGATTTGCGAATATAATTCGTTTGCCACGAAATTTATAGCGGGTTTTACGTTTTCTACCATGTGACTTTTACTAGATGCCCTTTTATGCGCCTGATCCGAAAGCTTTTATACCTAAAAATTTTTATCATTTTTTTTATATCTGCTTCTGGTCAAAGGATTTATAAAAGCAGTTCGGTCCTGGCCGCAGGAAACTGGTACAAGATCGCAATATCTGCTCCCGGGGTCTATAAGATAGATATTTCTTTATTGAATAGCCTCGGAATTGGCGCAAACATCCCTTCTTCCCAGATCCGGCTTTTTGGAAATGGCGGGTCACCCCTTCCGGAGGCCAATTTCAGCACTGCACCCGATGATCTGGAAGAGAATGCCCTGTGGGTAGAAGACGGAGGCGACGGCGTATTGAATGGCAACGACTATATTCTTTTTTATGCTGAAGGACCCGACCACTGGATCGAAGATTCCGTAAGCAGGAAGTTCACCCATCTCAAAAACCTGTATTCCGACCAGTCCTATTATTTTTTGAGTGTTGGAGGAAATGGACTCAGAATTTTCCAGCAGGGTCCGCAAACGCCAGCATCTGTTGATCAGACCAGCTTTGACGAACACTATTTTCATGAGCTGGATACGGTAAATTTTCTTTCCAGCGGAAAAGAATGGTATGGTGAAGAATTTTCGACTTCTCCTGGCAGAAGCCTTTCAAGGAACTTCGCGCTGCCTTTTTCGGGAATTCTGCCTGGGCAGGCGACGCTGGTAACGGACGTAGCCGCACGCTCGGTCAATACACCCAGCTCTTTTCATGTTGCAATCAACGGACAGCCAGTACAGCAGTTAGATGTTGCTGCTATCGGCACCAGCCTTTATGAAGTTTTTGCGCAATCATCGAGGCAAACAAGCCAGAGTTTTCTGACTCAGAACACAGCCTCCGTTTCTTTTACATATACTCCGGGCAGTTTTAACAGCCAGGGATGGCTCAACTGGTTTGAATTTTTTTGCCGCAGAAATCTTGATTTCGATGGCCAGCAATTATTATTCAGGGACTGGAACACGCTGGGTTCGGGAACTTCCAATTTTCTGATCAATGGAGCTGGCGCGAATTCCCAGGTCTGGGATGTTACTGACCCCCTTCATCCTCAAAAGATGAACAGCGCGGTCTCGGCAGGAAAGCTCCATTTTACCAATGAAACCCAGAAGCTTCACGAGTATGTTTGTTTTTCAAATATTTTTTTACAGCCCAAAGCAATTGGAAGGGTAGCCAATCAGAATCTGCATAACAGTACCCCAAAGGATTTGCTCCTTGTTACAGCTCCTGAATTTCTGGCCGAAGCACAGAGACTGGCGCAGCTACACCAGCAGCAGGGGAACCTGAATGTACTGGTAGCCACAACAGAGCAGGTCTATAATGAATTCTCCTCCGGAAGTCCCGACCCGTCTGCCATCCGGAATTTCGCCAAAATGTATTATGACCGGTACCGGAATACCTGGCAGCAAAGCGGGAAATACCTGCTTCTGTTGGGCCGGGCTTCATTTGATTATAAAAACCGGGTGAGCAGCAACACCAATTTTGTCCCGGCTTATGAATCACCCAATGCTCTTGATCCCCTTTCGACCTACACCTCTGATGATTTTTTTGGTTTTCTCGACGACCAGGAAGATATTAATTCAACAGTGGTATTGAACCAGCTCGATCTTGGAGTGGGACGTGTTCCGGCGAAATCGCAGGCCGAAGCAAAGAATTTCGTGGACAAGGTCTCCGATTACCTCGCTCCGTCTTCGCTGGGTCCCTGGCGAAATTCAATCAACCTGGTTGCGGATGATGAAGACAACAACCTTCACCTGCAGGATGCTGAAACCCTTGCCGCTACTGTTTCTGCAGTGGCACCGGAAATGAACCAGCAAAAGATTTATCTGGATGCTTTTCAACAGGAGAGCGGATCAGCAGGGGGACGCTATCCCCAGGCCAATGTGGCGGTCAACAGCAATATCATTAATGGAACCCTCATCTGGAATTTCAGTGGTCATGGCGGACCGGAACGGCTGGCTGAAGAAGTTGTAATTGACCAGCAGATTGTCAATGGCTGGAGCAACCGGTTCAGGCTTCCTCTTTTTATTACAGCCACTTGCGATTTTGCTCCTTACGATAATCCCCTTCAAAATTCTTTGGGAGAAAACCTCCTGGTTCGTCCCCAAACGGGCGCTATCGCCCTGATGACCACTACCCGCGTGGTCTTTGCTTTTAGCAACCGACTTCTCAATAATAATTATCTGCGCTTTGCCCTGCAGCCCGATGGAAACGGGCATCATCGCTCGCTGGGTCAGTCCCTCATGGAAGCAAAAAATTATACCTACCAAACTTCACCGGACCTGGTAAACAACCGCAAATTCGGATTGCTGGGCGACCCCGCCCTGACCCTTGCCTTTCCCCCTGAGAAGGCCATTGCCACCACCATCAATGGACGTGATATCAGTCAGCAGCCCGACACACTTCGTGCGGGAGACCAGGTAGAACTGGAAGGTGTGGTCAGGGATAATAACGGCCAGGTATTGAATAATTTCCAGGGCACCGCCTATCTCTCCCTTTTCGACAAACCAAGAAACGTCACCACGCTGGCCAATGACCCAACCAGTATTCCTGAAGCTTTCCCAGACCAGGAGAATATTCTGTTCAGGGGTAAAGCCTCCGTACAGAACGGAAAATTTATTTTCCGTTTCAGGATGCCAAAAGATATCAATTATCAATACGGCAATGGCAAGATCAGTCTCTATGCGCAGGACGGAAGTACGGACGGCAATGGATATTCCACTAACGTAATTATCGGAGGGATATCTTCATCTGTCGCAAACGATAACCAGGGTCCCGAAATCAAAGCCTCACTCAATGATGGCCGGTTTGTCAATGGAAGTATTACCAACTCTACCCCCGTTTTACTCATAGGGCTTGCCGATTCTTCGGGTATCAACACAGCCGGCGCAGGGTTGGGCCATGATTTAACAGCAACTCTGGACAATGACAACAATCAATATTTTGTCCTGAATAATTTTTTTGAGACCGAGCTGGATAATTTTCAAAAAGGAAGTCTTCGTTTTCAGCTTCCCGAACTTTCTGCGGGTCGCCATACCCTGAAGATCAAGGCCTGGGACCTGCTGAATAATTCAAGCGAGTCGCAGCTGGATTTTGAAGTCGTCAACAATAATGAATTGACCATCACCCATGTACTCAATTATCCCAATCCCTTTACCACCCATACCTCCTTCTGGTTCGAACATAACTATCCTGCCACGGATTTACAGGTACGGATCGAGATTTTTACGGTCAGCGGCAAACTAATAAAAACCCTCGCGCAGACAATAAATACCCCCGGAAACCGTTCAAATGAGATCGAATGGGATGGCAAAGACGCCTATGGACAAAGACTGGGCAAGGGGGTTTATTTGTACTCCCTAAGTGTGAGAACACCGCAAGGCAAGAGCGCCCAAAAGTGGGAACGACTGGTGATCCTGGGCAAATGATGCGATCCCGGCTATTTCATTATCACCAAAACTGCTATATTTTCACATTTTTTAAAATAGAACTATGAGATCAACTGCTTTGCGATCAAGCGCAATCCTTATCCTGATGATGACCGCCATCCTACCCAGGGCCGGTGCCCAAACCGCCCAGCCCATTAACGTAGTTACAACTGCGGTTCCATTTCTGAGAATCTCTCCTGATGCCCGCTCTGGCGGTATGGGAGACCTTTCTATTGCTACTTCACCTGATGCAAGTTCTTCTTATTTCAATCTGGGAAAAGTTAGTTTCAATACTTCTCCGGGAGGCGTTAACCTTACCTACACCCCCTGGCTGAAAAAACTCGTGAACGATGTTTACCTGGCCTCTCTTGCCGGCTATTATAAATTTGCCGACGACCAGGCCATATCTGCTTCTCTTCGCTATTTCAGCCTTGGTAGCATTCAATTCACCGACGCATTTGGAAATAATCTCTATAGTTCCAATCCAAAAGAATTTGGCGTTGACCTCGGCTATTCCCGCAAAATTTCTGACAGAACAGGAATTGGCGTTGGATTGAAATATATCTATTCCAACCTCGCCGGAGGTTATTCCAATTCCGGAACCAGTTATAAGCCGGGAAATTCCGTGGCCGGAGATATCGGTGTTTACCACCATGGATTAAATGACGCAGGACAAGGATGGTCATGGGGACTTGCCCTCACCAACCTTGGTACCAAGATCGCTTACACCGACAACGCAGATCAGAAAGACTACATTCCTGCTAACCTCGGACTGGGAACCACCTATACCAAGGTGCTGGACGAAAGCAACAAGATCACCTTTGGACTTGACTTCAATAAATTGCTGGTGCCTACACCTCCTATTGCCAGTGGTGATGCCTATCAAGACTCAGTTCACCTGCACACGTACAGGAATCAAAGCGTAATCGGAAGCTGGTTTACTTCTTTGAGTGATGCACCTGGCGGATTCAGTGAAGAGATGAGGGAGTTCCAGATTTCGCTGGGAATGGAATACTGGTACAACAACCAGTTCGCACTGAGAGGCGGTTATTTTTATGAAGACAAAACAAAAGGCAACCGCCGCTATTTTACCACCGGCGTCGGTATCAAATACAATGTATTTGGTCTGAACTTTTCTTACCTGATTCCTTCCGGATCGGGCAATACGCAAAATCCTTTGTCCAACACTCTTCGTTTTTCACTGGTGTTTGATTTTAATTCCACAGGTAGTGGCGAATAAGCCATTCCGAAAATATAAGAAGCGATCGCCACAGGCTGATCGCTTTTTTTATCCCTTAAATTTATGGATCGCGATATTTGTAAACAAAGACCACTATGGCAATCAGGATTGGTTTTGGCGTTGACTTTCACCAGTTGGCCGAAGGAAGGGAACTGAAGATCGGAGGTGTTTTGATCCCACATAATAAAGGTGCGGTGGGCCACAGCGACGCAGACGTATTGCTGCATGCCATTTGCGATGCCTTGTTGGGTGCGGCCTGTCTGGGAGATATCGGTGTCCATTTTCCGGATACCGATCAGAAGTACAAAAACATTGACAGCAAAATTCTCCTGGAAGAAACCATGAAATTAATCCGACATGAAAATTATGAGCTGGTGAATATCGACAGCACGCTTTGCCTAGAAGAACCCAGGATCAAATCCTGGGTGCCGAAGATGCAGCAGACAATTGCCTCTATTACAGGCACCGGACAAAATACAATTTCCATCAAAGCCACCACCACCGAGCAGATGGGATTTGTGGGAAGGAAAGAAGGCGTTGTTGCTTATGCAACAGTTTTATTGCAGTCCACCTAAGCTGGTTTGGCCAAACTATCTTTGATTATGACGCTTCACATAAAAATTGTCAACATTTCGAACAACCCTTTACCCCAGTATGCATCTGATGGAGCATCGGGTATGGACCTCAGGGCCGACCTCAACGAGCCGGTGAAGCTCCAACCACTGGAACGCAAACTCGTGCCCACAGGATTGTCCATTGAACTCCCTTTTGGTTACGAGGCCCAGGTGAGACCCAGGAGTGGCCTGGCCATCAAGCAAGGGATTACCTGTCTCAATACGCCCGGCACCATTGATAGCGACTACCGTGGAGAAATTAAGATTATTCTTGTAAACCTTTCATCCGAACAACAGATCATAAATCCGGGCGACAGGATCGCTCAAATGGTTATACAAAAAGTGGAGCAGGTGCAGTGGGAAGAAGTGACCCTGCTCACCGAAACCGTCAGAAATGATGGCGGCTTCGGCTCCACGGGAAAAAAATAAATACATGAGCAGATTCATTTTGGTTTGCGCGCTGATCGGTTTTCTGGTTTCCTGTCGTTCAACACGGAATATTCAGACCGCTATCGCAAAAAAAGATACCACAACGATGGTTGCAAGACCGGATAGTTCAAAAAAGATCGATACGCTTGAAAAGATCAAAGCAGCATTGCAAGCCATCAGGCACAACCAGATCAACTATCAGACTTTTTCTTCTAAAATAGGCGTGGAGTACAGGGGCGGCGATGAGAAAAATTATAATGTCAACGCCAATGTGCGGATGTATAAAGACAGTGTAATCTGGATCAATGTCAATGGTCCGTTGGGATTTGACGTGATGCGCGTTTTGATCACTTCCGATTCGGTGAAGCTTTTGGATAAACTCAATAAAACCTATACGGCAAGGAGCGTCGATTATCTTCAGGAGGTCACGGCACTTCCGCTGGATCTTCCTACTGTGCAAAACCTGATCGTGGGCAATGCCGTTTTTCTTGATTCTAACATTGTAGCTTATTCATCTACTAATGACCTGGTATCTCTGCTTAGCCTCGGCGAATGGTTTAAAAATCTCATTACCCTGAACGCTGCAGACAAGACCATACTGCATAGCAAGCTGGATGATGCCGACAACAGCCGCAACAGGACTGCGGAACTCAGTTACAGTGACTATGAGAACAAGAAAGGTTTTCCTTTTTCTACCAAACGTCAGATTTCGGTGGTGGAAAAGAAACGCCTGGATATTAAACTTGACATCAAGCAATATGATTTCAACAGGGAGGTAAGCTTTCCCTTTTCGATCCCTAAAAATTATGATCGCAATTAAAATTTATTGCTCATGAAAACGTTCATCATCTATCCTAAAAAATTCAATATGAAAAATCTTCTGATCTCCATAAGCTGCCTGCTGATCTTTGGTCTTGCTTTTGGCCAGGACAAAGCAGCCCTTGAACGCGAGCGCGACGAAATCCAAAGAGAGATCCAGGAGATCCAATCCAACTACAATAAAGTAAGAGGACTGAAAAAAGAATCACTTGCCAAACTGGCCATTCTGCAAAGAAAACTCGAACTGCAGGACCGGCTGATTGGAAATATCAATAAGGAGATCCGCAATATCAACGACGATATTTATCTGAGCACACTCGATATCAATCGCAAACAGGTAGAATTGGATACATTGAGATCGCAGTATGCACGCAGCGTGGTCTATGCCTATAAGAACGTGAGCAGCTATGACTACCTGAATTTTATTTTTTCTGCGAGCAACTTTAATGATGCACTGAAAAGAATTTCCTATCTCAAGTCATTCCGGTCTTATCGCGAGCGTCAGGTTGCTGATATTCTGGCTGCAAAAAAAGCGATTGAAGACCGCAAACATCAACTCGTGAGCAAACAGACCCAGAAAAAATCGGCACTTCAAAATCAGCAACAGCAACTCTCTGAACTAGCCAGTCAGAAAAAAGAAAAGGATGCAGTGGTGGCCAAACTGAAAACGGAAGAAAAATCATTGTCTAAAGAAATCACGGCAAAAAAGAAAAGAGACAAACAGCTCAAGGGCCAGATCGATGCCATTGTGAGAAGGGAGGTGGAGCGTGCAAGAAAAGAAGCGGCCGATCGCGCAGCAGCCGAGAGAAAGGCGAACGCTTCAAACAATACAACAGCAAACACCAACACGCCTACTTCAACTACTAAGACCAGCTCCAAACCAAAAAGCTATCTCGATCTCAACGCCAAAGACGTTGCGCTCAACGCCAGCTTCGAACTAAATAAAGGGAAGCTTCCATGGCCCGTGGACAATGGAGTGGTGAGCATTCCATTTGGGACCAGCAATGTAGGCGGACTTACCATGGACAATCCGGGCATTACCATTTCCACACCTTCAGCGGGTAATCCGGTAAAAGCAGTGTTTGATGGTGAAGTGAGTGCGGTCTCCAACCTGGGTGATGGAATGATGGTGATGATCCGTCATGGAAAATATTTTACGGTGTACAGCAATCTTTCTTCCGTAAACGTAGCCAGGGGAAGTACGGTGCAAAGGGGACAGGTAATTGGAAAAACAGCAGAAGCAGATGATGGCAGCGGAGGTCAGCTTGATTTTATGTTGATGATCGAATCCAGAAATGTAAATCCACAGCCCTGGCTAAGGAGATAGTTGATTAAGGTATTGGGGTATTAAGTGAGTTGGAATTAGGAATTGGGAATTAGGAATTGGGAATTAGGAAGCAGGAATTAGGAATTGGGAATTTGGAATTAGGGAGAGAGCTGGTTTCTATGAAATCATCAATCTTTGAATTTATTTAATCCTGAATCCTGGTGATCTTGGTAAGTTTGGGAGAGAGCAGATTATTTTGAAATTATCACGGTCCTTAGTCATTATAATCAATCTGCAAAATCCAGATTTAATCTGTGAATCTGCGTCACCTGAATATTATTCCGCAATAAAGAATTTCGGAAATGGTAGTTCACCTCGATCTAAAGAATTACAAACTGTTTTATCATTCTAAAGAACCAGAAACTACACCAGCTCCTTGCTCAATACTTCATCGTACAATTTTTCGTAGAGGGGAACAATATTGTGAATGTCGAAGCTGTGCGCATGTTGCGCTGCGGATTCCTTAAAACGATTCAGGCGTTCATCATCCTTTAAAATATCCAGGGCATGTCTGCTCATAGTGGCAATATCACCAACGTTGGCCATGAAACCGGTAACGCCCTGCACCATGATCTCTCCGAGACCGCCTGCATTGGTGGACACAACAGGAACGCCTGCTGCCATGGCTTCCAGGGCCGCGAGTCCAAAACTTTCGTATTCGGAAGTGAGGAGAAAAAGATCGGCAATGGCCAGAATGTCTTCCATCTGTTCCTGCTTTCCTACAAAGCGGATATCGTTGCACACATTGAGCTGACGGCAAAGATCTTCTGCTGGTCCGCGTTCAGGTCCATCACCCACAAATAAAAGTTTGCAGGGAATATGCTTCTGCACTTCGTAAAAAATATGCACAACATCCTGTACACGTTTTACTTTTCTGAAATTAGATGCATGAAGCAGCACACGCTCGCCATTGGGAGCAATCAGTTTTTTGAAAGCATCGATGTGCTTGCGTGCAAATCTTTGCACGTCGACGAAGTTGTAGATGACTTCAATATTTTTTTCAATCCGGAAAATTTTGAAGGTTTCGTCGCGCAAGTTTTGTGAAACGGCCGTGATGGCATCGCTCTGATTAATAGAAAAAGCAACGACTGGCGCATAGGTCTTGTCTCTTCCCACCAGCGTAATGTCGGTACCATGTAGGGTTGTGATCACCGGAATATAAATTCCTTCCTGTTCCAGAATTTTTTTGGCCATATAAGCTGCCGAAGCGTGGGGTATGGCATAATGCACATGCAATAACTGCAGCTGATTGTTCTTGATCACATCCACCATGGTACTTGCAAGCGCGGTTTCATAAGGAGGATAATCAAAAAGAGGATAGGTAGCCACCTGCACTTCGTGATAAAATATATTTGGAATATAACCATTCAGTCGAACGGGCTGCTGATAAGTGATAAAATGAACCTGATGGCCTTTCTGAGCCAATGCCTTTCCCAATTCCGTAGCCAGAACACCACTTCCACCAAATGTGGGATAACAAACAATTCCAATCTTCATATAATTAGATTCAAGAACTAAGGTAACTACAAATTACGGTTGGCTTTGTTTGACTGCGTTAAATAATTCAATTTGCAAAAGCCCGGGTGCAAAGTAATTTGAAGGCGCGAGGAAGTTACCGCCAGGACGCAAGGCTGCGAAGAAATTTTTTTAATTGTTTTATCTGGAAATGGTTAGCAATCACAAGACGACAAAAACTTCACAGGATTTTCGGGTTTCATTTTAATTTTATTGCATGAAAAAATTTTTGCTCGCTCTCTTTATTATTTTTTCCGCATCCATTGCATTTTGTCAAAACGATGATTCCATTTTTATTCGAAAGATGGCCGACG
The DNA here is from genome assembly GCA_045805145.1 of Flavisolibacter sp. Taxonomy (GTDB): domain Bacteria; phylum Bacteroidota; class Bacteroidia; order Chitinophagales; family Chitinophagaceae; genus Flavisolibacter. The sequence goes on from JBJMLU010000028.1 coordinate 43,434, forward strand.
AGATACTCATTCGCGGTAAGGCATATGATGACCTTCACGTACTCACAAAACAAATTGGCGGACGGCTCTCCGGATCTCCGCAAATGGTAAAGGCCGAGAGCTGGGGCTTAAAGACCTTGCAATCATTGGCTCCCGATCGCGCGTGGTTGCAGGAGTGCATGGTGCCACACTGGATCAGGGGAGGAAGAGATCAGGCAGATGCAAAGACAAAAAATGGTAGCTCAAAAAAACTCGACGTGCTGGCATTGGGAAATTCCAAAGGCACAGGTCCAAAAGGGATCAGTGCAGAAGTGGTGGAAGTAAGATCTTTCGATGATCTGCAAATGAAGAAAGACCTCGTAAAAAACAAGATCGTCTTTTACAATTATCCCTTTAACCAAAGTTTTGTTCACACTTTTGAAGCGTATAGTGACGCGGTTCGCTACCGCAGCTCCGGACCAAGTCAGGCTGCACGGTATGGAGCGGTTGCCGTCATCGTTCGCAGCATGTCGGAGAGTACCGATAATATTCCACATACGGGTTCTCTTCGTTACGACAGTGCCTACGCACAAATTCCTGCAGTAGCAGTAGGATTGCAGGATGCAGATTGGTTGAGCAATATTTTAAAAAGCCAGTCAGTTTCTGTGAACCTCAAAACCAACGGACAATTTTTACCCGATACCATTGGACATAATGTGATTGCAGAACTCAGAGGTTCTGAATTTCCTAATGAATACATTACCATTGGCGGGCATCTTGATTCCTGGGATCCTGCAGAAGGAGCGCATGATGATGGAACGGGTGTGGTGCAGACGATTGAAGTGTTGCGTGTGTTAAAAGCGCTTGGTTATCGTCCGCGGCACTCCATTCGATTTGTACTATTTGCCAACGAAGAAAATGGATTGAGAGGTGGAACAAAATATGCACAGGAAGCGCAGGCAAAAGGAGAGAAGCACATCTTCGCGCTCGAAAGTGATGAAGGAGGATTCACGCCAAGAGGTTTCAGCTTCACCGGTTCGGGAAGCATGGAACAACAGCAATTCGATAAGATCCATTCATGGCAAAATCTTCTTTGTCCTTATGGAGGCTGCGAACTGGAAAAGGGTGGAGGCGGATCGGATATCGGGCCGCTTCACAGTACGCAGCAAACTGCGCTTGCCGGATACATGCCCGACTCGCAACGGTATTTCGATTACCATCATGCCCGCAACGATGTATTCGAAAACGTAAACCGGCGGGAACTCGAATTAGGAGCCGTGAATATCGCTGCGCTGATTTATTTGATAGATAAGTATGGGCTATGAATTTAACCCTGTCGGGCATGCAACAAAAAAATCGCTGGTCGTTTATGTAAGTCGGGAAGATTCTTTTTCCAATCCTGGACCTTTTGTGTGCGGATCATTTCTGAATCAGAAGTAAGGTCTACTGCAACACAGATTCTGGTTTGTGCGTGACAGGCTTTGATGAGTGTTTCCATAAGTTGGTTATTGCGATAGGGTGTTTCGATAAAAATTTGTGTGCAATCTTTTTGTCTCGATTCGGATTCGATGGAATGAATGGTTTGGATTCTCTGTGCTGCATCAATGGGCAGGTATCCTAAAAAACGAAATTGCTGTCCGTTCATGCCGCTAGCCATTAAAGAAAGAACAATGGAACTGGGTCCCACCAGAGGATGAATGCGGATATTCATTTCCTGCGCCAGTGCAGCCAGGAACTGCCCGGGATCTGCAATACCCGGACAGCCTGCTTCACTGATGATGCCAATGGATTTTCCTTCTTTTACCTTTGCCCGAAATTGTGTAGCGAGTTCCTCTGATGCTTCCTTCATATTGTACCATTCCTGATTGTCGATCACGATCTCCTTCCAAAGCAGTTTGACAAACCGGCGAGCGGTTCGTTCATTTTCCACAAAAAAAACAGAGCATGCTTTGATGGCATCCGTAATATAGGAAGGCAAACTATCCGTCCTTCCTTCGGAGAGCACGGTGGGTATGAGGTAAACAGTGGCCTGCATCAGGTATTTTTTATTCTGTGAAGACTCAGCGTAGCAGCAACAACTGCATATGCCGGAGCAAGCACCCATCCAATGACGATCAATCCGTGCATCAGGTAAAAGATCAGCCCATTACCCATGGCAAGGCCACGGTGCCGTCCGATAAAATCAATCGAGGTGGAAGCAGACATTTTATTTCGCTCGCAGCTGTAGTCCATCATGGAGAAGCCATAATAATAACATTCAATGAACAGGGCGATCAATGGCGTGATCCAACCCACCAGGGGAATGAGTGAAAGAAAAAATAACAGGACCATATAGACTGTCTGCCATAATGTATTGCGAACCGCGAGTTTGCTTCCGCGCCAGGCATCTTTTGCGAGCTGCGAAAAACTGAAGGGCAGGTCCTTGCCTTCAATGATGCCTGCTGTTTTTTCGCTGAGGTAGGCAAAGACTGGCGAGCCGATGATCAGGAAAAGATATTTAAACAGCGAGAAGTAAAAGAATGTCATCACCAGTCGCAGCATGATGTTGATCATCATGAACAGGAAGCTGAGAAATTCATTGCGTTCTTTTTGGAGCCAGGACACGAGGCCCGTCTTTTCACTGAGCCAGGTGACTGCATTGCCCGAAGAGATCCAGAAAAAATAAATGCCGGCTACAAAAAGGAGTGTATAGATGATGCCTGGGATCACGATCCATTTCCAGAGCTTGTGTTTGCGTATGAAGTGATGTGCATCCACATAAGATTGAATGGCTATGATGATTTCTTTGAGCAAATAGTAGATTTGGTGGTAAATATATTCAAATCAATTACACTCTCAAACCATGTGAAGGCATGCAGAAGCTTCCTCTTTCCTTTTATTTGCGCAATGACGTAGTTAAGATCTCCAAAGAATTATTGGGAAAGGTGCTCGTCACCAACTGGAATCAGGAATTGACTTCCGGACGGATTGTGGAAACAGAAGCCTATGCAGGTGAATTGGACAGGGCCTCCCATGCTTTCAGGGGAAGAACGCCGCGCACAAGCGTGATGTTTGGAGAAGGAGGAAGGGCCTATGTATATCTATGCTACGGCATTCACCAAATGTTCAATATCGTCACCAACCGCGAAGGCAGTCCACATGCCATTCTGATTCGCGCATTGGAACCCCTGGAAGGAATTAACATCATGCTTCGTCGCGCAGGGAAAAAGAAAGCAGATTATTCGCTTACGCGAGGACCAGGCAATGTGGGACGTGCATTGGGCTTTCATGTATCTCAGTGTGGAGTAAACCTTACAAGCGATGAATTATTTATTGCTGATGATGGATTTAAATTATCGAAGAACAAGATCGTGAGTTCTCCACGTGTTGGAGTGGATTATGCTGGTGAGCATGCAGAGTGGCATTACAGGTTTTTTATTAAGGACAGTCCGTATGTGAGTGGGAAAAAATGAATGCCGGAAATTGCCGGCAGGCAAGTTTTTTTAAATTCATTTCCTTAGAGGCAGTCGTTGCTTAAAGCTATTTTTTAGAAGAAAATTTCTTAGAAAAGTCAGTTTTTAAAGAAGTTTTTTTGGAGAGATTTTTATAATGGCAGTCATTCCTTACTGGTATTTTTTGCAGAGGTTTTTTTATGGCAGTCTGTCTTTACCGGTTGGTTTTTTTCTTTTCTACTTTTTCTCTTGGAAAGAAAAAGTAGAGCAAAAAGTTCAAGGGCCCGCCTATGGTGGGACGTTCGGTGGGGCTGGACCCGTCTTGTGAGTTTTGCGATGATGTTAATGAAAGATCTTGGGTTTCATTGTTTTGGAGTGCTTTACCGCCCGTGAGTGTACTACAGGGCGGTCTTAGAACTGGTGCTCGCTTCGCTTGCAAGGAGATTGCCGCGCTGCGCTCGCAATGACGCCTAAACTACAATGCTCACTACTGGTTTTTATTGCTGCCTTCAAGACAACACAGTCTGGGGCCTGATGCTCCCTGCGCTCGCAATGACGCCAAATCAAAAATGCATTACTGTTTCGATCATGCTAATTAGGTATTTGCGTAAGTAACACCTTTTAAGTTATTGCGTAAGTAACACCTTCAAATTATAAATTAACACCTCAAATTATAAGGCAAGGTTGAAACCCGTAGTAAGCATCGTAGTTTAGGCGTCATTGCGAGCGCAGCGCGGCAATCTCCTTGCAAGCGAAGCGA
>JBJMLU010000029.1:0-9340 GCA_045805145.1 Flavisolibacter sp.
GGTTTTCGTTTTTATCGTCCCGATGATCTGGCTATTGACCTCATTCGTGGGCTGATGGAATCTGTTCCGCAACTGGAGAAAAAACTCGTGGACGATGTGATCGTGGGCAATGCTGTTCCGGAAGCCGAACAGGGATTGCAGGTGGGAAGGATCATTGCAGCCCGTGCGCTTGGATACGACACGCCTGGCATGACAGTGAACCGTTATTGCGCTTCGGGACTGGAGACAATTTCCATCGCAACTGCTAAAATTCGGATGGGTATGGCGGACTGCATCATTGCAGGCGGAACAGAAAGTATGAGCATGGTGCCAACGTCTGGATGGAAAACAGTGCCCGCATATTCCATTGCCAAATCAGACCCCGATTATTATTTGAGCATGGGTCTAACCGCAGAAGCGGTAGCGAAAGAATTCAAAGTGAGTCGCGAAGAGCAGGACCTTTTTGCTTTTAATTCACATAAGAAAGCCCTGAATGCGATCTCCAATGGTCATTTCAAAAAAGGAATCCTTCCAATGAACGTGGAAGAGGTTTTCCTTGATGAAAAAGGCAAGAAGCAGAAAAGAAATTTTGTTGTGGATACCGATGAAGGTCCGCGTGCTGATACTTCGGTGGAAGCACTGGCGAAATTAAAGCCGGCATTTGCTGCAGGTGGAATGGTTACTGCGGGCAATTCCTCTCAAACAAGCGACGGTGCTGCCTTTGTGATTGTGATGAGCGAACGACTGATGAAACAGCTGGGACTCAAGCCCATTGGCCGTTTAGTGGCCTGTGCTTCCGCAGGTGTGGATCCGCGCATCATGGGTATTGGACCGGTGGCTGCCATTCCCAAAGTGATGAAGCAATCAGGAATGAATCTTTCTCAGATCGACCAGATCGAATTGAATGAAGCTTTTGCTTCTCAGGCCGTAGCAGTGATCCGCGAAGCCGGACTCGATCCTGAAAAGGTAAATCCAAATGGAGGAGCCATAGCCTTGGGTCACCCATTGGGTTGTACCGGCGCGAAACTAACCATTCAACTGCTCCATGATATGAAAAGGAATGGAAAGAAATATGGAATGGTTACTGCCTGCGTAGGTGGAGGACAGGGTATTGCCGGGATCATTGAGAACTTGTAATAGGCATCAGTCTTCAGATGTTCAGGGCCTGAAAGAAATTAGAAACTGTGTTGAAGTTTAAATCAATGGACTTCCATTTATTTTTGTTTTCAAGCCGTTGATCTCCTCAAACGATGTACCGTATAAATACGGTATTGAAATACCGCTCTCAAAGAACCAGAAACCAGAAACGGCCATCCTCCTTCTAATCGTTATTGTTCACAATAATTAAAGCAGTCATAATAAAATATACCGGTCACCTGCTGTGCACAACTCGTAAGAAAAAAAACTTGAAAACGAGAATTTAATCGAGTAAATTTAGTTAGCACCAAATCATTGAACCGTGAACACGACCACCACCCCCAAAATTTTATATGTTGATGACGACAGTGATGACTGGATCTTCCTGAGTGAATCATTTGCCGCCACCACCACGGGCACAGACCTGGTCTGTGCTTCCGGCGGAGAAGAAGCCATAAAATATCTGAACTCACAAAATCATGATGACCTTCCTTCATTGATCATTCTGGATCTGAACATGCCCCGCTGGGATGGACGACAGACCCTCAACTATATCAAATCCAACCCCGAATTATCAGACATTCCCGTTGTCATTCTTTCCACTTCGGAAAACAAGATGGACATGGAAGTCTGTGCCCGGCTTGGCGCAACCCGTTACATGCAGAAACCTTATAAGTACGAGGAATATAAAGACGTAGTCCGAAACTGCATTCCTTTGATCAAAGCACATTTGTGAGTGAAGCTATGAGCGGTGAGCTTCGAGCTACGAGTTATTGACCAACATTGATTTAAATTTTCTCGTTCAATCTTTCCTCCTTCACCATTCACCATTCACTATTCACCATTCACTATTCACTATTCACCATTCACCATTTCGCCAAACGTCTTCGCCGCAGGCTACAGCAAAGTGCTAGCAGCTAACAGCTGTCAGCCAGTAGCTTCTCTGTCTACACCGCCTTTGCCACCTTCCGTTCTCCAATTTGTTGTCTCCACATGGCATAATACAATCCTTTTTCTTCGAGCAGCGATTCGTGTGTGCCGGTTTCCACCACAACTCCTTTTTCCAACACATAAATTCGATCGGCGTGCATGATGGTGGAAAGACGATGCGCAATGAGGATAGTGATTTGGTCATTGAAGGAAGAAACATTGCGGATGGTCTTGTTGATCTCTTCTTCTGTGAGTGAGTCGAGAGAGGAAGTGGCTTCGTCAAAAATGAGGAGCTTGGGTTGGCGCAACAAAGCCCTTGCAATAGAGAGACGTTGTTTTTCTCCACCCGATAATTTCAATCCACCTTCCCCGATCATCGTATCAATTCCTTTTTCCGCCCTCGATAAAAGGTTGTTACAGGAAGAACGATTCAGCGCTTCGAGCAGGTCTTCTTCGCTCGCTTTTGGATTCACGAAAAGAAGATTCTCCTTGATGGTCCCGCTAAACAACTGCGTGTCCTGAGTCACAAAACCAATCTGGTTGCGCAGGTCATCAAACTGAATGCTGTTCTCGTCCATGCCATTATAAAAAATATTTCCCTGGTTGGGACGATAAAGCCCAACCAATAATTTCATCAGCGTGGTCTTACCCGAACCTGATGGTCCTACAAAAGCAATCGTTTCACCGCGCTGCACATCAAAGCTGATATTATCAATGGCCTTGTGCATGGCCGTCTGGTGTTTGAAGCTTACATGACGAAACTGGAGTTCGTGGATCGGCCCCAGGTGTTTGGGGTGAAGCGGCATGGCCTCAGGAAGCTTGGTCATCAGCGTTTGAAAGTTATTAAGTGATGCTTCCGCTTCCCGGTAACTCAGAATGATATTGCCGATTTCCTGCAGTGGGCCGAAAATAAAAAATGAATAGATCTGCATGGTCACCAATTGTCCAGCATCCAGACGGTTCCCGAAGATCAGCCACATGAGCAGGAAAAGAATTACTTGCCTGAGGGTGTTCACAAAGGTCCCCTGAACAAACCCGATGCTGCGTATGCGCTTTACCTTGGTGAGCTCGAGTCCAAGGATCTTGTAAGTATTCTTGTTTAGTCTTGTTACTTCCTGTTGCGTGAGTCCGAGGCTTTTCACCAGTTCAATATTGCGCAATGATTCCGTGGTGGTGCCCGCCAGCGAAGTGGTTTGGGCAACGATGGTCTTTTGAATCGTTTTTACTTTTTTACTAAGCAGGTTGGAGATAACCATCAGTATTCCAATCCCACCAAAATACACAATGGGCAGAAGCCAGTAAATACGAACAGAAAAAACGACCACGATGATAATTCCAACGAGCACCGTAAAGAGGATGTTTACGAAATTGTTGATGAATTTTTCGGTATCCGTCCGCACTTTGGTGAGCACGCTCAGGGTTTCACCGCTACGCTGGTCTTCAAATTCCTGGTAAGGAAGTGTCATCGCATGCTGCAATCCATCGGTAAATACCTTGGCGCCAAACTTCTGGACGATGACGTTGAGAAAATAGTCCTGAAAATTTTTGGCGATGCGGCTCACCATGGCTACAGAAATGGAAGCCAGAAGCAGCCACACCACACCATAAATCGCAATCTGCTTTCCGGATTTGGAAACCACGACCGTTTTTGTAAAAAGGAAATCATGCCAGCCAAAAGAACCCGGCGGCGTCTGCACTTTCTGGTGCTCATTGGCCAGTGTGACCAGCTTACCAAAAATGATTGGATCGATCAGAGAAAAACCGATGTTGACCGCTGCCAGGAACAGGACCAGCGAGACCAGTAAACGATATGGTCTTAGGTATTGTAACAGTATCTTCATTGTATCAGCAAATGAGCGTACAAGTTACGAGAAAGCTGCGAAGGAAAGGTGTTGGCCGCTGGTAGTTGGCCGTTGGAAAGTCGTTCCTTTTCGATGAGTCCTTCAGGTCCGGCCTTCTCAGCTAAAAATAAAAAGTCTGTGCTAAAAGCTTTCAGCCAAAAGCCATCAGCTACTCCTTCCGCTGCTCTCAGCTCAAAGCTTCACTTTATAATTTGCAATATTCCATGCCTTACCAGCCATCTTTCGCAAGAAGCGCTGGTAAAAGGGAAGTTGGAGGAAGCGCTTTTTTTGATCTTCAATTTGTTTGGCATCAACGCAGTGAATCAGCTTCACCTGGTTGGGCACACTTTCTTCCTGGTAACGTTTGAAAAAATCACGAAGAAGCAAACGGAATTCCCTGAGGTGGTCGTACCGTGCAATAATATCCATCGGCACTGAAGTTTTTTCCTGCAAGGCTGCGTCCAAAGACTGGCCATTACCACACTTCATTCCAAGAAGGGTCATTTGTTCCAGCGTGCCAGATGATGCCTGATCGCTCACCTGTGTTCGTCCGCTCGCAAAAATTTTCCCCCTGGCTATGGAAGAAAAAACAGAGGAAAGATCAGAAACAGGATAGGTGTTGGAATCGAGGTACAACATGTTTCCTTTGTGCTCCGCAAAAAAATTCCGGAGCGATTCTGTTTTCCCTGTTCCCTGCAATTCTTTTAGTTCAAACCGGTTGAAAAAACTGGCGTATGCTTCCAGGATTTCCGGTCGGGATGTGTACACTACGAGCGTATCGTCCTGAGGTGGTTTGATATTATACACCTGCAGGTATTTCAAAATGGAGTAAGCACATTCGTACACCTGGTCATCGGAGCCGAGATGGTAAACAAGGTAATTGGGCATAATTGAAACTGGCAAGGGTGATTAATAAATTATAGTGCCAGCTTTACCTGGCCCATCCCTCGCGATCCAGGCTCCGGTATTGTATCGCTTCGGCGAGGTGCTCGATCTGGATATCTTCTGCTCCTGCAAGGTCGGCTATGGTGCGGGATACTTTTAGAATTCGGTCATAAGCGCGCGCCGACAAGTTTAGTTTTTGCATGGCCGTCTTTAACAACTTATGTCCGGCGGAATTGATGGCGCAGATCTCTTTGAGTAATTTGCTGCTCATTTGTGCATTGCAATAAATTCCTTCCATTTCTTCATAGCGTTTTGCCTGCACCGCGCGTGCAGCGATTACTCTGTCCCGAATTGCTGACGATCCCTCCTGTATTCTGTCTGCCGAAAGTTCATTGAATGCCACTGGCGTTACTTCCACATGAAGATCAATCCGGTCGAGCAGAGGTCCTGAAATTTTATTAAGATATTTCTGAACACCTCCCGGCGGGCAGGTACATTCTCTTTCAGGATGATTGAAATAACCGCAAGGGCAGGGATTCATAGATGCAATCAGCATGAAAGATGCAGGAAAATCCACAGCCACTTTTGCCCTCGATATAGTAACCCTTCTTTCTTCCATCGGTTGTCGCATTACTTCCAATACCGTTCGTTTGAACTCGGGCAGTTCATCAAGAAACAATACACCATTATGCGCCAGTGAAATTTCCCCGGGCTGTGGAATTCCCCCACCGCCCACCAGCGCCACATCGGAAATAGTATGATGAGGAGAACGGAAAGGCCGGCGCGAAACCAGGGTAGCATTTTCAGAAAGCTTGCCTGCAACAGAATGGATCTTGGTGGTCTCCAGTGCTTCGTGAAGACTCAAAGGCGGAAGAATGGAAGGAAGCCTTCGGGCGAGCATGGTCTTTCCAGCTCCGGGTGGACCAATTAGAATAGCATTGTGTCCGCCAGCAGCAGCAATTTCCAATGCACGCTTGATATTTTCCTGTCCCTTTACATCCGAAAAGTCGAATTCAAAATCATATTGCGACAGGAAAAAAGCTTCCCGGGTATTGACCACCACGGGCTGAAGAGATTTTTCTCCGGACTCAAAAAATTCGATCACTTCTTTGATATGCTCCACTCCATATACATCCAGTTTGCTCACCATTCCGGCTTCACTGGCATTGGACTTGGGCACGATCAATCCACTGAATCCTTCTTTCCTTGCCTGAATGGCAATGGGAAGTGCACCCTTGATGGGACGAATAACACCGTCGAGACTCAGTTCACCCATGATCACAAATTGTTCAATGCGCTCACGGTTTTCCAGTTGTTCGGTGGCCGCCAGCACACCCACTGCTATTGGAAGATCGAAAGCAGTTCCGCTCTTTCTGATATCGGCAGGTGCGAGGTTGACTACAATGCGGGTTCTCGGCATTTCATAATCAATAGACTTGATGGTGCTCTCCACTCTTTGCAAACTTTCCTTGACCGCATTATCAGGTAATCCAACAATCAGATAGTTGAGACCTGTTCCCATCCAATTCACTTCTACTGTAATGGTAATGGCCTCCACCCCATATACCGCACTACCAAAAGTTTTGACCAGCATGCTTTTGAAAAAGATAAAGTGAAGTCTATTTGGTCAGCAAGCCATGGGGAATAGCACAGAAATTTCTGTGGAGTTTCCGGGGAACTGCTAACCGTGGGAAAGGAGGGCGCGGAGGTCTTTGCGGTGAAAACCGATTGACCGAACAAGATCCAAATAGATAATTTCAAAGAAAACCCGCCTTAGGCTGCGGGCTCCTAACTATCGGCAAAGCTTTTGCATAAATCCTTAAAACGACGAACTCATGAAAAAGTATTCTTTTATTTGGCTATTTGCACTGGCAACGCTCATGAGCCTGAGCTCGTGCCAGGTGGTTGGTGGTATCTTCAAAGCAGGTTTCTGGACAGCGATCATTGTGATTGTTATTGTAGTGGTATTGATCCTGTGGCTGGTTGGCCGCGGGCGTAGATAAGATTGCTCCGGGCAATTCATTCCATGGTGAACAGGTGGTGCAGCCTACCATTCACCATGGATTTTTATTTGAGGCCTGTCGTTTAATTCCACTTCCACCGCCAACAGCAGGTACCAATCATCAACTTTTAAAAATGGATGATTTCATAGAAAAACTGCCCAAACCCAATTCCCAATTCCTAATTCCCAATTCCACCCCAATACCTAAATACCTTATTACCTCAATACCTCAACTATCGAAAGCGTAAATTGTGAAAAAGAAAAAATGCATTTGAATACACATGCGATCAACTGGTTTGAGATCCCGGTAGAAAATTTTGAAAGGGCTAAAAAATTTTATGAGACGATCTTTGATTACCAGATGCCTGAAAACCAGATGGGGCCGGCACGTATGGGTTTCCTGCTCTACGATTTCAAGAACGGAGGAAGAGGAGGCGCAATCGTTCACCACCCACAACTGTATACACCCTCCGCCAACGGCACCCTGGTCTATCTGAATTGCGAACCCGACCTCAGTGAAGTGTTGAACAGGGTTGAAAACGCTGGCGGCAAGATCCTCCATGCAAAGACACTAATAGCCGAAAACCTTGGGTATTGGTCGCTCATTGCCGACAGTGAAGGAAACCACGTAGCTCTTCACTCCATGAAATAATATCTGGCATCGCTAAAGATTTTTAAAACAAACTGCACCTTGCTCCTCCGGTCCACCATACAACTTCTCCGTTTTCATTTTTCATTTTTTCTCTTGCCGGTTTTTCTATTTGCCCTGAGCCAGGCCGCACAGATCCATTGGCCTTCTGCAATCCTGGCATTTGTTATCCTTCATCTTCTTGTCTATCCTTCCAGCAATGGATATAATTCTTACATGGACCGGGACCAAACTCCAATTGGCGGACTCTCCCATCCCCTTCAACCTTCCCGCCAGTTATTTTATGTATCCGTGGTCATGGATATGGCTGCGATTGTTTTTTCGTTTTTTATCAGTCCCCTGTTTGCCCTGGGTATTTTGCTCTACATTCTTGCTTCGAGGGCCTATAGTTTCCGGGGGCTAAGACTAAAGCAATATCCTGTCATTGGATTCCTTACTGTTTTCATTTTTCAGGGCGCACTGGTATTTTTTCTTTCCTACCATGCCATTCAAAAAACAAATTTTTATTCTTCTTTTTTACTGCAATACCACCCCGCTGTCGTACCGCTTCTCCCCTGCCTGGTGGCTTCACTGCTCATTGGTGCGCTCTATCCGCTCACACAAATATATCAGCACGAAGAAGACCTTCAGGATGGTGTGCGCAGCATCAGCTTTTTACTGGGGAAAAGAGGCAGCTTTATTTTTAGCTCCTTGCTTTTTCTTTCCGCAACCTTTTTACTCTTCATACGTTTTTATAAACAGGATCAACTCAAATTTTTTTATTTGTTCCTGCTGATCATGTTTCCTGTAGTCGTTTTTTTTGTAGCGTGGATGGTGAAAGTTTGGCAGCACGAAGAACAGGCGAATTTCAGAAACAGTCTGCGCATGAACATCATTGCCAGCATCTGCACTTCTGCTTTTTTTATCACCTTAATCACCCTGAACCATTGAGCAAGATCATTTCAATTGGCAACGCTGTTCCGGCTTACTGTCACCGGCAAATGGATATACTGCATTTCATGCAAACCGTGTATGCTGCATCGGAAGAAGACAAAAGAAAAATGCGCTTCCTATACCAGCGCAGCGGCATTGAGCAACGTTACTCCGTTTTGCCCGACTACAGCAAGCCTGTATTTGAATGGAAATTCTATCCGCAAACAGAAAATCTGGAGCCCTTTCCCTCACTGGAACAAAGAATGGTGATCTACCAAAAACATGCGCCTCAATTATCGGTAGATGCCATTCGCGACTGCCTCAATCACGCGCACGATTACCGGTCCATCACCCATCTCATCACGGTCAGTTGCACCGGCATGAGCGCTCCCGGATTGGATTTGCAGGTGGCCGAGCTGATGGATTTTCAAAAAAATATTTTCAGGACTTCGATCAATTTCATGGGCTGTTATGCGGCTATTCATGCACTGAAGATTGGTGATGCCATCTGCACGGCAAATCCTGACGCGCGTGTGCTCATTGTATGCACTGAACTTTGTACACTCCATTTTCAACGTCAGGCTACCATGGACAATATTGCTTCTTCGCTTCTTTTTGGAGACGGAGCCGCAGCGGTACTAATGACAGGCAATGATTCGAAAGAGAAAGGGCTTTTTCTGGACCAGTTTCACAGCGAGATCATTCCAAAGGGCAGAAGGGACATGGCCTGGGAACTTTCTTCTTCGGGATTTGTGATGACCCTGAGTGGTTATGTACCCGACCTGATTGAAGAAGACTTCCGGTCCATTGCCGATCATGCGCTGGAAAATGAAAACATTAAAAGCTCTGAAATCTCGCACTGGTGCATACATCCGGGAGGAAAAAGAATTCTTGAAGCTATTCAGCACAGTCTTCAGATCAGTGCCGAAGACCTCAGGTGCTCTTATGAGACACTAAAAGAATTCGGTAATCTTTCATCTGCTACCATCCTGTTTGTACTGAAAA
>JBJMLU010000030.1:0-45029 GCA_045805145.1 Flavisolibacter sp.
GATGAGTCAAAGAAAATAATCCCATTTTCTGTAGCCGCGCGTTTATGAATTATTTCTTGAATCATCAATAATTAAATCAAAGCTTTTTTAAGCTAACTGATATCAATAACGAAATAGCCTTCATCACATCTAGCAGTGAGATTGCAAGTGATAATGAGCCAATCAATTTAAATGGTTATGACGTTGTGGCTAGTCTTAAAGGAACCCAGGAAGCCAGATATGAAATAGAAACCCAAACCGGTATGCTCATGAATAGTGAGACCGAGTCTGAGATCAAAGGCAGTTTGAATATGCAGGGAAGAGAAATACCGGTGAAAATAAAGATCAGGGTAACAATTGACGGGAAAAAATTGTCTCAAAACTAGGGCCTTCACAAGTAAAGTATATTGCGGGAAATAATAAGGAGTGGCTTTCAGAAGATTAAAAAGATGTTTATTTCTCTTGGATAAGAAAGGATAGGGTTACGGTTTATATACCCTGGATAACGAAACAGCAAAGGCCGCCAGGTGTTTGTATAAGCTCCCGAACGCGGTACAACTAGTTAAATTTGCTAAAATTTCCTCGGGCTGTTCTACTAAGAGCAGCCTTTTTTCTTTAAACCTCATATAGTTGTGAAGCAGCGCCAAATGCAGACGGGTGTTCGAAGTAAGGTACCATCCCAGGTGAGTCCACCTAAATGGATAAAAATAGGATTCGCTTATTATGACAAAAATTATTAAGAACTTATCTTATAAAAAAAATAAATGGTAAAGATCAGATATAATATTTATTGTTTCTTTTTTGTGCGGATGTTATTGATTTTAACTCCGCTGCTTATCGGTTGTAGTAGCCATGAGCAACTTCATCCTGTTTTCTTCAACAGTTTGGGTTTTTATGAAATTAGCAGGCAATATTCACCTGATAGTTCAAAGGTTTTAATAACGTATGGGTGGGACGAGGGTGCAACAGGCAGGGGCGAAGTTGGGACTGCTGTTCTTCACATCGGTGATACCTCAAAGAATATTCAACCTTTTACATTGCCATGGTATACTTACAATAATGTTCATTGGATTCAAAATGATACGGTGGAGGTTTTTCTGGACTACCTTCAAAAGATGAGGCATCGTGATTTTACGACTGCTAGAGATTCTCTGGTAAATAATATTCCTATAAAGTTTTCTTACAAAGATCTTATTGATGATTCCTATAAAAGAGATACGCTATTAAGCCAACTTTCCCCCGATGGTAAATATAATCTAGTCGTATATCGTTATACTAAAACTGGGATGAGGGATAATTTTCTTAATATATCTGTTGTGAACCCTTTAGATACTCTTCCGAAGTACGGCAATTTCTTTATTTCTGACATTAGAAATGATTATGTATTTGATTGTAAGTGGGACGGTAACCGATTAGTGTTTTATTCAACAACTAGTGATCAAAATGTTGTTCCAGAGTGCTTGATTATAGGTCATTTACCTGTTCCCATTGAGATAAAAACAGATGACAGTATTATGCCTCCTTTTAAGTTTAAAAGAAACTAAAAACTCAAGGAATATTACTAGGGCACTTAGCAAATGACTCTATCCGGCTGGAAACTCCGGACATTTTTGAACAAACTGACCTGGCTTTTGATACATGGCTAGAAATCAAAAACAGGTCAAGAATAGAAAGCTTTGTCTTTAACTTAAGCAAAGGGAAATCCAATCCCATTCCTTTGAAGCATATATATGTTTTTAGGGACAATAAAGACGAGTAAAGAAATAAAATTCTGCTGAAATTTATGGTTTTGAAAACAACTTCATTTCTATAAAACCCTCGGTTAGTTGGTATTTTTTTATGTTGCCTGCAGACGTAACAGAAACCTGCAAATAACATTAGAACTTCAATGAATTTTAGGCAATTTTTTACTTGATTGAGGAAAGTACAGACATTGGTTAAGCCACTCGTTCGAGTGGCTTTGTTTGTTTACTCAACATAATGTTTTTTAGTTTTTCCATCTCTAAGAAACGCATTCACCATATCAAGGGCGGTGGAGCGGTCTTGTTCGTTGAGTTTTTAAATATCCTACAAGCGCTTAAGAGTTTTGCTATCCAATTCAACAGAAGATTTACCTACCAAAAAATCTAAAGATATTTCAATGGCATCCGCAATTTTTGCGGCCACTTCAATGGAAAGCTTTACTTCATTGGGTTCATCAATTTTACTTCTTTTTTTTATTAAGGTATTCGTAGATTTAGGCTTCAAAGTAAGCTATACTTCCTCTTTAGCGGTTTTCGATAAAGAAACAGCAAACGCGGTCAGGTGTTCGTACAGGCTCCCGTACGCGGTACAACTAGTTAAATTTGCTAAAATTTCCTCGGGCTGTTCTACTAGGAGCAGCCCTTTTTCTTTTATTTTCTGGTATGCTTTCCCTACACTAGAAAAAGCTAGCGAACAAACTACCACAACAAAAATCATCTAAATGTAGTTGTTGAAAAGAAGCACTTCGTGCTTATAAAGAAAAATGGAGGGATTGGAATCGGATTTGAACTTGAATTTTCGCAAGAATTCTAACGCTAATTAATGCGGCACGTTAATGGAATTGAACATATTACGAACACTAAATCATTGAATCCAACGACGCCACTCACAGTAAGCCTAGAATCCTTTCCAAAATCGATTTTAAAATTCAATTATCCTAATAACTTTACACCATCATACAATCTGCCTTCATTGAAGGGAATTAAACGAGGTGTAAAAATGGATTAAATAAATAAAAATGGAAAAATATTATCCAGTTGCATTTACTGTATTATATCTGTTATTGAGTTGCAATAATGGTGCTCCAAAGGCTAAAGGATATGAAGCATCAAATAAAATTGTTGATTCTACCACCTACCACAACGATCTTAATAGAGACTCGACTCTGCATGAGACTGAATATGATTATGAATACAAATTCTCCAATGACTCCATAAGTCAAATTTTGTTTGTAAAAAAAATCACTTCTTCAAAAGAATATCCGGAAAAGTTAAAATTCAAATTAATACTTCAAGATAAATTTGGCATTCGGCCAAAGAAAGTTTTTGAAGGAATAGCACGTTTGACAAGCTCTGAAGAATCTTTTTCGGACAAGAACGATCCTAATGGCGGTGATTATGATGCTGCGGATTATATTTTTAAAATAGCTAATTGCGGAACGCTTCAAATAACAATGGATATAGTGAAATATGATGCATGTTTTGTTATACTTGATTGTAAAAGTCAAGATTATAACTTTTATTTCAGCAAAGATCCATCCGATTATAATGTGATGAAAAGGATATAGCTAAGGTCAGACCTGTCAGTGCGGATCTACGATATCTAAAGATCCAGTCATCAATTATTGAAATATTCCTGAGTCAAAGACCTCATTTACGGTAGTGTTTTTAAACTTATTTCCAAATAAATGCTGTCATGAGATTGCAACGAAGATTCTTTATTTTTAATTGCATGAAATCACTTTACTGGTCATTACTTGCACTAATCTGCACTTCATGTCATCTTCCTTCTACTGATAGAAAATATTCCGACGCAGCTAATAAGCCTTATAAGCTGCAATTGAAGCCTTCAACTGGATCTTCTTATCACCATGATGTTTTGAAAAGGATGATCCAAACTTCTGTTATAGAATTGATCTGAACCTCCAGACTTGCCTTCTCCGCTGAAAGTTTTGTCAGGTTTTTTTATAGGTTATCGTTTTTATTTCATCATTGATCAATCCTTCTTCGAGTTTGTCGATTTTAGTCGCAATTTCAACTGCCTTTTATTTCTATGCTACCAAGGTGTTCTTTTTCAATAAAAGGACCTTGTTCAGATAATAATCCATCGTGGCAGAAGCAGCATTCACGATAAAGCAGATGTTAAGTTTTTCAGATTGACCTGATTGTTTGTAGTTTCATAGCGCAAACTTTTTGCTGCATCAAGAAATGTTTTGAATCATGAAAAGGGCATTTTTTATTCTATTTGTACTCGCTACTGTAAGCTGCTTTAGTCAGACCGGACAAAAGATAACCTGTTATCTGTCTCTTCAATACAATCAGACCCTTTACGACCAGCATCCTTATTATAAAGATGGTATTGCCGGATTCGGGATCCAGGGCTTTTTCTTCCTAAAACACAAAATCAGACCTACCGTGGAACTGAACGCTGATCTTTTCAACGAACATTCTCTTGGCCCTGCTGACGAACCTATCGAAAAACGCGCCTTTATATCTAGTGTTTATTTTGGACCTTCATTTCATTCCAGCAACAAGTTTTATTGCGCCACTGAACTAGGTTGTAGTTTCTACGACAAAGTTCATTTTGGATTCCGGCCTTCTATTGGTTTTTATCCGGGCAATAGATGGCTGACCAAAATTTCGTTCACCAACGTTTTTCAGGAAGCGGAAAACTATGATTTTGGATTTTTGAGTTTTGCAGCCGCCTTTAAATTCTAGCATCTCTACAAATAGTTCTCGATTTTTTCATTCTGAAGCATGGACGAAGAGAAACCTGGAATTTTTTCGTTGCTGAAGCTAATGCTCGACCATCACACTTAGGAGTTATATAATCTAACTAGTGATCAATTGTAATAAGAGGATCTGACTCGCTGGCTTTCGTTTGTACTTACGGACAAGCGGTTAAGACCTTCGAAAGGGAAGATCCATTTATCCGCGGTCGTATACATTCATCGACGTCAGACCATAACGAAGCAGTGCCTATTTAGACCCCAGAAAAGATTACTGCAGTTTCTGCTTTATAAATTCAATCTTTTTCTGGATAAATTAATTTTTTTCGGATCACGCTCATAATCTCTTACCAGTCAAAAACAGGCCCGGCCAAGAGAGCATTTTTATTTTAGACCAGAGCTGAAGTTTACTTTTAAAACATCACGCATAAGTAAAATAAGTTAATAGTATCGACCAAGAACAAAAAACCCTGTATAGACCAGGGGTATATCATCTTAATAAATTAGAATTAAATATAGGTGCTGGAAATATCAAAGCCCGTGGTGGCAGCAATGACCACGATCACGATATCGATCAATATGCTCAGAAAAAATACAGGTAAGGTAATCTTTGTAGGGAGTGCAGCAAGATTCGTTACCAGAGCCATTCCCATGGCAACGGTGGCCAGTATGAGCAAAGTAAGGTTGGTGCCTGCCAGAAGTATAGCCATCGCTGTTAAAGGAGTGAGAATGCATCCGTGGGCCGACAGAATCACGCCGAGCCAGAGCAAACGATTTTTTTGTTGCGAGTTGGTCCATAAAAGAAATTTTCTCAAAGGAGAAACCTGTGCGCTTCTTGCAATATAGATACCTGAAATGTTTTGAAGGGTTGTCGTTGCCATTTTCGTTTCGATTTTGTATAGGCAAATTTCTGATTCAGACAGCTCGTGGGAAATGAGAACGGTAAGGGAGGAAAATGATTTTTGTCAGTTGCTGCTTTTTCCTGAATTACCCTCCATTTTAAATATTCTCATAAGCTTTTTTGAACAAAAGTTTTCACCGCAAAGGACGCAAGCCGACTACGTCGACACGCAAAGAAACGCAAAGGGCCACCCTGACGCACCTTTGCGTTTCTCCGCGTCCTCCGCGGTTCAATTCCAACCTTTCAAAATACCTGCCCCACCTTCATTTCGAACCCCTGACCTTGATCTTCTGACTTCGAACTCCCCATTACCAACTCCGAACTTTCAACTTTCAACTTTGAACTTTGAACTTTCAACTTTCAACTCCGAACTCCAAAACTCCCACTCAAATCGCTTTACTAAACTGCTTGTTCCCGCAATAATTTCTTTGCAGGTAAAGATCAAAAGCGCTGCAAACATTTCGGATAAAATATCGTCCCTGTTCGGTGAGCTGCAACCCCTCTACATTCCAATCAATGAGTCCATCTTTTGCCAGCTCCCGTAGCTGTGGAAAGCAATATTCCTGAAGCAAAGGCAGGTGTTCTTCGTGAAACCAGGTTCTTCCCTGACAACTGATGTCCAGAATATATTTTCTAAATGCCCGGTCTTCCTCGCTGAGAAAATATCCTTTGTGCACCGCCAGCTTTTCTTCATGGATGGCCGCATAATAATCATGAAGGGCCTTTTCATTTTGCGCAAATGCAGTTCCGGTGTCACTGATACTGGAAACACCAAGTCCTAATAAAAGGCCAGTGGATTGGGTAGTATAGCCCATGAAATTGCGGTGCAGTTTTCCATTCTTCCACGCCAGGTAAAGATCATCACCAGGAAGGGCAAAATGATCCATGCCTATGTCGGAGTATCCATTGTTTAAAAGCAATTTCTTGCCTTGTAAATAAAGCAGGATCTTTTCTTCGGCAGAAGGAAGGTTGGTCTCATCAAAGAGCCGTTGCGACTTGCTGGTCCAGGGAACATGCGCATAACTGTAAAACGCAATGCGGTCTGGCCTCAGTTCCAGCACCTGGTTGATGGTGCGTTCAATGCTTTCTGGTGTTTGAAGCGGCAGGCCATAGATCAAATCAAAGTTCACCGACTGGAAACCTATTTCTCTTGCCATTTCGGTTGCCCTTTTTACATTCTCAAATGGTTGAATGCGGTTGATCACTCTTTGTACATCGGGATCATTGTCCTGAACACCATAACTGATGCGGCGAAAGCCCAGTGCATAAAGAAGCTTCAGATGCTCACGACTGGTATTGTTGGGATGGCCTTCGATGCTAAATTCATGGTGCGGATGAATGATGCTGCTCTTCAAGATCGATTGGAGGAGTCGCTGAAGATTGGCTGGTGAAAAAAATGTAGGCGTTCCACCGCCAAGATGCAGTTCACGGATCACAGGCACCTGTTTCATCAGGTGGCGATAGAGCTTCCATTCTTTTTCGATGGCCTGAATATATTCTTCTTCCACTTTATGATTGGTGGTGATCTTCTTGTTACACCCACAGTAAGTGCAAAGCGATTCACAAAACGGCAAATGAATGTACAGGCTGATGCCATTGATATGGTTCTCTTCAGAAAATCTCAAACGGAAATTTTCTTCCCATCGTGTTGCGTCAATATGATCATCCCACACCGGTACCGTTGGATAGCTCGTGTACCTCGGAACCGGCAGGTTGTATTTTCTGATCAAGGTTGGACTGCAAACTTCATTTTCCATTGTACAAATCTATAGGCGTGGCCAGGCGGGGAAATATGATAGTTGTTAGTCCTGGATAAGATATTGGTCAAGTTGAGAGTTCGGAGTTCGGAGTCGGGAGTTCGGAGTTCAAAGTTCAAAGTCCAAAGTTCAAAGTCGGGAGTTCGGAGTTTGGAATGGGGAGTTCAAAATTCAAAGTTCAAAGTCGGGAGTCAGTCGCCTATGGGGCGGTCTTTACTACTGGTTGCCCGGGGATTGCTTCGCTACGCTCGCAATGACGTTTACGGGTTTCGAGGTTGATTGATCATTCATGCATGTCTTAAGTAATGAACCTGACTTCTGGTCCAAAGTTGCCGGAGCTTTCAATGATAAGTCAGCATCAACCTGTAGTGCGCACAATAGTTTAAGTCATTGCGAGCGCAGCGAAGTAATCCCCCCGAAACAGAAGTTGACAAAGACATCCTCTGGTGCATTACACTCATCAGGCTTGCTGGTGTGTCGAGACATGTTGGTCGACGCATTTTAATGACGCCTAAACTAAAAAGATTACTACTGGTTCCAAATTAGAGTAAAGTAGCGAGAAAGTGGCCTTAGACAATACGACTTCGCAATAGAAAAACATCATTCCTGGCATAGCTAACTATCACCCGTAATAATTAGTATTCGCTCTTACAGACATTGCAAGACAAGTTTAAACATGTCTTAGAGTTTATTTAATAATTGTTTTCCTGGCAATGCCCTTCTACAAAATGCATAGGGTGCTTGACAAGAAAATAATTGACCAGACAGTATCTAACAAACAAAATTGGCATTGTTTGCACGAACAAATACCAGGTTTACCAAATCATCACTAGTCAGTAGTAAGACTGCTCCTGACTCCCGGCTTCCGACTCCGAACTCTGAACTCCCGACTTTGAACTCTGAACTTTGAACTCTGAACTCTGAACTCTGAACTTTGAACTTTCAACTTTGAACTAATAAAGCAGGTTCGTTAATTTGTCTACGTTGTTCACGACAATCTTTCCGCTTCTGATATCAATCAGTTTTTCCGCTTTGAAATCACTGAGGGTGCGGATCAGGGATTCCGTAGCAGTGCCCACGTATTGTGCAATGTCCTCCCGGGAGATTTCAATGGGGCCCGTTTGTTCTTTGAGTTTGAATTTGGCCACAATATCTACCAGGGCCCGCGCCACCCGTTTTCTTAAAGAACTGTAAGCCAGGTTGAGCAATCGCTCTTCTTTTTCTTTTACATTTCGCGTGATGATGTGAATGAATTTGGACGCGATGCTGATGTCGCTGTACACCATTTTTAAAAAATCGTCTTTAGGGATCTGCATGATATCCGCATCTTCCAGTATGCTGGTACTGTCATTATAATTGGTGTCTTCAATGAGTGCTGTGTAACCGATGAAATCCCCATCGCTGTACAAATCAGAGATGTATTCTTTGCCGTTTTCGTTCGACTTGAAGCCTTTCACTTTCCCTTTAATCATGTAATACAAAAACCGCGGACGTTTTCCCTCCTGATAGAGCATCTGTTTTTTATCGTAATCCACCACTTCATATTGTTCCGCCAGTTTTTCAATAAGGCCTGTGGATCTCACATCCTGGATAAACTTCGACAACCCCTGCGGCGATGCACTGTAATTCTGTTCGAGGATCTCCAATTTTTTCAAACGGATTTCTACTGCATTCAGCAACTCAATGTCCTCAAAAGGCTTGGTGATATAATCGTCGGCACCCATCTCCATGCCCTTTCTGAAATCAGTTCGTTCTGTTTTTGCGGTGAGAAAAATAAAAGGAATATTCTGGGTTTCCGGATTTTTGCGCAGAAGGTGCAGCACACCATAGCCATCAAGCTCCGGCATCATGATGTCGCAAACAATGACCGAAGGTTTTTCCCTTGTAGCCAGTTCCACTCCCTTCTTACCATTTTCAGCGGTAAAGGTTTTATAACCGGCCAGTTCCAGGATCTCCGCTGTGTTTTCACGGATATCATTGTTGTCGTCAATCACCAAAATGCTTTTTCCCATATCATTGTGGGTTTACAGGTATTGTAAAAGTAATGGTTGTTCCTTTTCCCAGCTCGCTTTTCAAATCTACTTCACCTCTAAGCAGGTCCAAATAACGTTTCACAATATGAAGGCCCAGCCCCGTTCCCGGAATGTTGATTGCATTTTTTCCCCGGAAAAAAGAGGAGAATAAGTGGTTCTGGTCTTCCTCCGGAATTCCGATTCCCTCGTCGCGAACTGAAATGAGGGCCACACCGTCTTTCACGGTACTGTGGATATGGATCGTTGCCCCTTCTCCCGAAAACTTGATAGCGTTTGAGGCGAGGTTGATCAGAATATTTTTGATCAGTCTTTTGTCGCTGGTTATCATGTCTTTTCCCAGGTGCTGGTATTCGATCTCCTGATCTTTTTTTACCAGTCCTTTCATTTCTTCGATGGTATCATGCAACAGGTCCTGCAGATTCAATTCCTGGTAGTTCGCACCCACTTTTCCCTCATCCAGTTTGCCCAGGGACAGAAAATCTTCCAGCAGATCGTTGAGATGTTTGACGGAGGCTTTGATTTTTTCTATGTGGCGGTTTCTTTTCTCCTGGTCTTCGGCGGAAGTGTATTTAGACAAAAGTGATGCTGAAGATAATACTGTACTCAGTGGTGTTCTGAATTCGTGAGAAGCCATGGACACAAACCTGCTCTTGATCTCATTGAGCTGTCTTTCTTTGTCGAGGGCTTCACTTAATTCTTCCTGTGACTGCTCCAGCCTTTGCAGTGCTTCTTTCAGGATCACAGTTCTTTCTTCTACCTTGGCTTCCAGTTCCGCATTGAGTTTTCTCATTTCATCGGTGATCTTTTCCAGCTGCTTTTGCTGTTGTAGCATGCTTTGTTCGATCTCTTTGCGATGGGTGATGTCCACGATAAAGGCGATCACGAAGCGCTCCTCCTTGAAAATGTAGGTACTCAAACTAACTTCAACGGGAAAATTATCACCAGCTTTTTTTTGTCCAAACAGGTCACGTCCCTGTCCCATTACACGGTTCTTGGGGTGTTCATAAAATCCATCGCGCAAATGCCCATGGTCCGGCCGGTATCTGGAAGGAATCAACAATTCTATCGGTTGGCCAATCATTTCTTCCCTGCTATAGCCAAACATGCGGCAGGCAGAAGGATTGACCAGAACAATTTGTCCTGCTCCATTGCTAACGATAAAACCTTCGGTGGCATTCTCGAAAAGAGACGTGATGTGTTCCTGGGCAAATTGCATGTGATCAGTTTCAAAGGATACAAAGAAAAACAAAAACCGGGCAAGATCGTAAATCATTACCCTCGACCCAACCAGCGGAGAGAAAATTCCTAAAGAATGCAGCCTTCATTTCTCTCTCCCATCTCACATCTCCCATCTCTCATCTCCCCTTATCTCTCGAGCAGTTCTTTTTCCATTTCAATAGCCCGTGGGAAGAGCACATTATTTTCAAGGTGTTTGTGTTGGGCCATGTCATCGTGGAACTCGCGGAGCTTGCGGTAAATGACCTGGTGATTGGTGCAGGCATCGGATGGAAAATGATAGTCGTTGGTTATTTCCTGGATGCGCATCAGCATACCACTGATGATGCTGTGTTCCTTTTCTATATTGCTGAGAGGCTTGCGAAGGGTTCTTACAAAGAGATGCCCATACACTTCTTTTCGCCGGTAAGTATTTTCAATCTGTTTGATATAGGGAAAAATAATTTCTTCTTCATGAAGCAGGTGGAGTTCCAGCAAACCAGATAATTCATGAAAGATGTCGAGCACTTCTTCGAGTTCCGGATATTTTTTGCGGTGTCCTTCTATGAACAGGAGCAAACTTGTTTCCAAATGGGGAAGAGTGAGTTTTAAATAAGCATGATGGACGTTGATGATGTATTCAATCAGAAAATCCATTTTCCACTGCGAGAACTGAAGATTGGTGGACAGATGAATATTTCTTGTTGCCAAACCTAGTTCTTCCACCAGATCACTGTAGTCTAGGCTTTTCAGCCGACAGGCTTCACGAAGCTGCACATTGCCGGTGCAGCAATAGTTGATCCCATGTTTTTTGAAGACATCTGCGGTACGGTAGTCGGCGCGTACAATCTCAGATACTGTTTTGTTGAAGTCCTGCAAGCGTCGCATAAAATTTTTTTATAGGTAAACTGACTGTTGTTTGGATCAAACGGCTTCCCGTACAATTGAAATACTTCTGAGAAAATCTGCCCGGTCCGAGTGCAGCAGGCTGCCCACGGTGGTATCCGATAAAATTGTTCTCATTTTTTTCTTTACCTCCTCCATTTGAAAATGAAGTGGGCAGGGACTCATCTCATTGCATTCCTTTACTCTGATCACACAATGTCGAAGGCTGTCCAGGCCGTCGATCTTTTCCATGAGTTCCAGTAATGAAATTTTAAGTCCTCCTTCCTGTAACATGAATCCACCTGAAGGACCCTTTACGGAATACAACAGGTCTTCTTTTACCAGACGCTTGAGGATCTTGCCCATGAAATGCCGGGGAACTAAAAGGCCTGCAGCAATTTCTTCCACCCGTACATAACGTTCTTCTTCCTGCACGAATGCAATAAACAATAAACCTCTCACCGCATATCCAAACGATTTGGAAAAAATCATGACATATTATTGGAACTGCAACAAAAGTATTTTCTCTCCTAGCTGATTAACATGATTAATATCATCCTGTCGATTGACACCTCTCAGCGCCGAACGATACTCAGCCAAATAGATTTGCCTGATTAAAGACCTCCGCGTCTTTTTTTACAAAACTTTAAAAATGCAAAAGAAAACATTGCTCCTCTCTGCTTTACTGGCTTCCGGAATCACCGGATTCATAGCCTGTGCCGACAAAAAACCCAGTAGTAATCAACCTCTCGATACACAGGAACTCACAAAGAACCAGGCCGAAGAACATGGTCTGCCCATCAAAGCAGGTGATGTTCAAATTACTCACCCCCTGAATGCAGAATGGGTAGCCGGAGGGAAAGCCATTTATGATCTGAAGTGCCAGAGCTGTCACAAACTCACAAATGAAAAACTTGTAGGTCCTGGATGGAAAGGCGTAACACAACGAAGAAAGCCCGAATGGATATTGAACATGATCACCAATGTAGACATCATGCTGGAGCAGGATCCTCAGGCCCAGAAACTTCTGGAAGAATGCCTCGTGCGCATGCCCAACCAAAATCTCTCAAAAGATGAAGCGCGCAAGGTGTTGGAATTCCAAAGATCCAATGATGGGGAGAAGTAGGGGAGAGAGGATGTGGGATGTGAGATGTGGGAGGACAGAAGAGAGATAAGACCCCTTTGAGTGAGGCAGCTTTTATTGTTGCTCAAAAGAATCTAATCACAATCAAAAACCTAAATATGTATCGCTCAAAATTATTTACAGCGCTTGTTCTGATCATTGTTGCGTGCACAGCCATCGTTGGTTGTAAACCGCACGGAGCGGAATCGGCTGTTAGCGGAGATGCTGCTTCCAAAGTATATATAGCGCCCGGCAAATACGATGAATTTTACGATTTTGTTTCCGGTGGATTCAATGGACAAATGAGTGTGTATGGAATTCCATCAGGAAGACTGCTAAAGATCATTCCGGTGTTCTCGCAGTTTGCGGAAAACGGATATGGCTACAGCGAAGAATCAAAACCCATGCTCAATACTTCTCACGGATTTGTTCCCTGGGATGACCTGCACCACATTGCCCTTTCTGAAACCAATGGAGAGCACGATGGACGATGGGTGTTTGCAAATGGAAACAATACGCCCCGCATCGCCCGCGTGAGCTTAAGCACTTTCCGCACCGAAGAGATCATTGAGATCCCCAACAGCGCGGGCAACCACTCCTCGCCATTCATTACAGAGAATTCAGAATACGTGGTGGCAGGCACCCGCTTCAGTATTCCCCTCGATGATCAGAATGGCGATGTTCCCATCAGCACTTATAAAGAAAACTTCAAGGGCACGGTGAGCTTTGTGAAAGTGGATTCGTCCACCGGCACCATGAGCATTGCTTTTCAGATTCGCACACCTGGTGTGAACTTTGACCTGGCACGTGCCGGAAAAAATAAATCGCATGGCTGGATGTTTTTTAGCTGCTATAATTCTGAAAAAGCAAACACCTTGCTGGAAGTAAACGCTTCGGCAAAGGACAAGGACTTCATCATGGCGGTGAACTGGAAGAAAGCAGAAGAATACGTACGCCAGGGAAAAGGCAACAAAGAAACCGTGAAGTATGCGCACAATGTTTACAGCGACAAAACCCACATGGCTACTTCTACCATGGAAAATACTGTGTTGGTGCTGGATCCAAAGGATTGTCCCGACATGCTGTATTTTATTCCCTGTCCCAAATCACCACATGGTTGTGATACGGATCCTTCCGGAGAATACATTGTAGGAAGTGGCAAGCTTGCTGCCGTGATCCCGGTGTTTTCATTTACAAAAATTCAGCAGGCGATTGCCGATAAAAATTATGATGGAAACTATGATGGAATTCCTGTAATCAAATATGAGGCAGCATTGAAAGGCGAAGTGCAGAAACCAGGATTGGGACCCTTGCACACAGAATTTGATGCCGATGGCAATGCTTATACTTCCATGTTTGTTTCCTCTGAGATCGTTAAATGGAGTCTCAAGGACCTGAAAGTGCTGGACCGTGTTCCTACTTACTATTCCGTTGGGCATCTGAGCGTGATGGGTGGACCCACTGCAAAACCCTATGGAAAATACATGGTTGCTTACAACAAGATCACCAAGGACCGTTACCTGCCCACCGGACCGGAACTGGCCCAAAGTGCACAACTTTATGATATCAGTGGTGACAAGATGAAGATGATCCTCGATTTTCCCACGGTAGGCGAGCCACACTATGCTGAAGCCATTCCGGCAAGCAAGATCTCAAAGAACAGCGTGAAGATTTTCAGAATAGAAGACAATGCCAATCCTTATGTGTCAAAGGGCGAAGGACAAACAAAAGTGGAGCGTAAGGGCAATGAAGTGCATGTGTACATGACTGCCATCCGCTCACATTTTGTCCCTGATAATATTGAAGGAGTTAAACTGGGTGATGTGGTTTATTTCCATGTTACGAACCTGGAACAGGACTGGGATGTGCCTCATGGTTTCGCCGTGAAGGGGTCCAACAACGCGGAGATCCTGATCATGCCCGGAGAAACACAGACACTCAAATGGACGCCTGACCGCGTGGGCATCACACCCATCTACTGTACCGATTTCTGTTCTGCACTTCACCAGGAAATGCAGGGATATGTGCGCGTGTCCGCTGCCGGAAGCAGTATTGCACTGAGCTGGGGTACCAATCAGTCGCCACTCAAGACAGCTGGTGGTGGCCCTATTGCAAAAATGACCCGCAATTAGAGTAATAAAAAAATCGTATGAACAAGATGCGACCTTTTTCAAGGATCATGATCGCCTGCTCTTCGCTCGCGCTGATCGGCGTTTATTTTCTGCCTGTGTGGTTCATCTTCCTGATTGCACCACAGTATCCCGAAGGGCTTACCATGCGCATCTGGCTCGACCGGATTAGTGGACAGGTGGACATCATCAATGGACTCAATCATTACATTGGCATGAAACATATTCAGGCAGCAATGTTTCCTGAATTGAGCTATCTGGTTTATGTAGTTGCTTTTTTTATACTCTTTGGATTGGTAGTGGCCAGCACGGGCAAAAGAAAATTATTGTTTGTTTACCTGGTGCTGACCATCATTGGCGGTGCTTCCGCCATGATTGATTTTTACAGATGGGGGTACGATTACGGACACAACCTCGATCCGAAGGCACCGATCCAGGTCCCAGGGCTTTATTATCAACCTCCCCTCATTGGTCATAAGACACTATTGAATTTTGACGCCTATTCTTTTCCGGATTCAGGCGGTTGGCTGGTAATTGGCGTAGGTACGATCATTTTTATGGTGGCAACGATGGAATGGTTGCGCAACAGGAAAAAATCAATTTCCATCCGGCCGGTCAGCAAAAAAATGATTTCAATTGCGGCTACCTTTCTTGCATATTCGCTGGTTTCCTGCAATACAGCTCCGCAGCCCTTTGCATTGGGCAAAGACCATTGTGATGAATGCAGCATGACCATCATGGATCCAAAATTCGGAGGAGAGATCCTCACAAAAAAAGGTAGGCTCTACAGATTTGACGATGCCCATTGTTTGGCACAGTACATCAAGAAAGGCAAAATCCGACAGGAAGATATCTCACGCACTGTTTTCATCAACTATGATAACAACAAACAATTCCTCGATGTAAAATCTATCCTGTTCGTCATGAGTTCCCAATTGCAAACACCTATGAATGGTCATGCTGCTGCGTTTTCAACAAAGGCAGCAGCCGAAAAAAAAGCTAAAGAATTGTCAGGACAGATCATGGAATGGCCAGAACTATACAAATCATTTTGAAACAGATTTTTTCCATACTATTTCTCTTTGTGACTTGTTCTGCATCGGCTACAAGGATTGAAGTGGGCTACAACAAATTGTTTACTTCCATTCGAAAAGCCATCGAGGCCGCAAGTACCGGCGATACGGTACTGGTTTACGGAGGAGTCTACCGTGAGGGAAATATCCTTCTTCAAAAATCTATCAGCCTGATTGGTTTGGACGAGCCTGTGCTGGATGGTGAGAGCCGCTATGAGATTCTGACCATCAGTGGTACGGACATCCTGGTAAAAGGATTTTTGTTTCGGAATTCGGGTTACTCCAGTCTGAATGATTATGCAGCTATCGGCGTGATCGATGCCCGCTTCATCATGGTGGAAAACAACCGGGTGGAGCACAGTTATTTTGCTATTCACTTTGCCAATTCGACTCATTGCATCATTCAAAACAATATTATTAAGGGCACACCGCGTTCGGAACAGACTTCTGGAAATGGAATTCATTTGTGGAAGTGTGATGACATATTGGTGGAAGGCAACAACGTTCAGGGACACCGCGACGGGATCTATTTTGAATTTGTCACTAATTCTTCCATCGAAAACAACTACAGCCATAATAATATCCGGTACGGATTGCATTTCATGTTTTCTAACGATGATGCTTACCTGCAAAATAATTTCTTTGAGAATGGAAGCGGCGTTGCTGTCATGTATTCACACCGTGTGTTGATGCTGAAGAACACCTTTGAGCACAATTGGGGACCCAGCGCTTATGGTATTCTGCTCAAGGAGATTTCAGATGCACAGATCCTGGACAATCATTTTATCCGCAACACCGCCGCCATCGTCATGGAAAGTACCAACAGGTTGGAACTGGCCCTCAACGATTTTAAAAGCAATGGCTGGGCCCTTCGCATTCAGGCCAGCTGCGATGAAAGCACGATCCACCACAATGACTTTAGTGGGAACACCTTTGACGTGGCAACCAATGGCACAATGATGCTGAACAAGTTTTACAGGAATTACTGGGACCGTTATGAAGGGTATGACCTCAATCGGGATGGCAGGGGTGATGTACCGTATCACCCGGTGAGTATGTATTCAATGGTGGTGGAACAGAATCCAAATTCACTGATTCTTCTGCGCAGTTTCATGGTATCCCTTCTGGATAAAGCAGAAAAAGCCATCCCGAGTCTTACACCTGAAAACCTGGTGGATGTAGAACCGCTCATGAAAAAAATTAACCATGATCCGAATTGAACATATCAACAAGAGATTTAAAAAACTCGTGGCGCTTTCGAATATCAGTGCCGAATTCACGGAGGGACAGGTGGTGTCGCTGGTTGGTCCCAATGGATCGGGAAAGACCACGCTGATCAAATCCATCCTGGGACTGGTGCGTCCGGACAGCGGAACTATTTATTTTCAGGATGAACCAATTCATGGACAGGTTTCGTACCGTCAGAACATTGGCTACATGCCGCAGATCGGAAAGTTCCCGGAGAATATGAAAATCGGGCAGCTTTTTCATATGATCAAGAACATCAGGAAAGAAAAGAAATGGGATGAAGAATTGTATTACCGGTTTAAGCTGGACACCATGCTTGATAAATCGCTCAAAGCTCTTTCGGGGGGAACGAGACAGAAAGTGAGCGCGGCCCTTGCATTTTTGTTTGATGCACAGGCGCTGATCCTGGATGAACCCACAGCCGGACTGGACCCTCTTTCTTCAGAAATTCTGAAAGAAAAAATTATTACAGAAAAAAACAAAGGCCGGCTGATCCTCATCACTTCTCATATTTTGAGCGACCTCGAAGAGCTCACGACGCATGTGGTGTATCTCCAGGAAGGCAGGATGATCTTTTATCGCTCGCTTTCCGAATTGCAAATAGAAACCGGTGAAGTAAAATTGTCCAGGGCTATTGCTTCCATCATGAAAAAAGAAGAAGGAAGAAATCAAACCTCTTATTTAAAAATTGCCAACTAATGTTGAAGATTTCAAAATATGTGCTGTATGATATTTTAAAAAACAAAGTGGTAGTAACCTACACACTCTTCCTGCTGGTTGTTTCCATGAGCCTGTTTCAGATGGAAGAGAACAGCGGCAAAGCCATACTGAGTTTACTGAATATTGTGTTGATCGTTGTGCCTCTTGTGAGCATGGTTTTTTCAACCATCCAATGGTATAATTCTTACGAGTTCATTGAACTGATGCTGACGCATCCGATCAGCAGGACGAAAGTTCTTCTGGCAGAATTCAGCGGACTGGCTTCCTCGCTTTTAACGGCTTTTCTTGTGGGCGTTGGAATTCCAGTGTTGATATTTCAATTCAATGCTACCGGGCTCTCACTCATTTTTGCAGGAAGCATGCTGACACTGGTTTTTACTTCCATTGCCTTTCTCGCCGCAGTACGATCCAGAGATAAGGCGCGGGGCATTGGACTGGCGCTCTTGCTTTGGTTTTATTTTGCCCTGATCTATGATGGGCTGATTCTGCTGGTACTTTTTGCCTTCAGTGACTATCCGCTCGAAAAAATAACGCTGGTGCTTTCCTCCTTCAATCCAATTGATCTCGCCCGCATTTATCTCATGCTTCAAATGGATGTGAGTGCGCTCATGGGATACACCGGCGCCACGTACAAGGAATTTTTTGGCAGCAGCCTCGGACTTCTTTATACCATCGGCATCATGTGTGTATGGATCGTTGTTCCGGTGTTGATGGCCCTTCGCTCATTCAGTAAAAAAGATCTTTAAAACAAAACATTCAGATATGAAAGAACTATTGTCCAAAACCCTCTCGCAGATCGTAACGGAACATTATCAGGCGGCACAGGTATTTGAAAAACATGGACTCGATTTCTGCTGTCGCGGCAAGCGTCCGTTGTCATATGCCTGTGAAGAAAAAAGTATCGGCGCCAGTGAAATTCTGCAGGAACTGAATGAGGTTTTGTCCATACCTGAGGCGGTACCTCATTTTGAGAACATGCCGCTTTCAGATCTTGCCGACTATATCGTTTCTGTTCATCATGAGTATGTGAAGACAAATAGCCCGTTGATCCTTCAGTATCTGCAGCGCGTGGCAGCCAAGCACGGAGATCGCTTCCCGTACATGAAAGATGTTCATGATTTGTTTCTTCAACTTCACGAGGAAATGGAGCAACATATGATGCAGGAAGAGCAGGTGCTGTTTCCCCGAATCAGGCAGCTGGATCATGAGCTGGTAAAATCTCACGCATCGATCCAGGCACCCATGTCGGCCATGGAAGAAGAACATGATGTGGCGGCAGCGCTTCTTCAAAAAATCCGTGCGCTTACGGACGGATTCACACCGCCTGAGGAGGCATGTACCACATTTCGGCTTAGTCTTTCTTCACTGCAGGCTTTCGAGGCGGACCTCCATCACCACGTGCATCTGGAAAACAATATTCTTTTTCCGAGGACAATCGACAGGGTCAAAAACTGATTCCCCTTTTTGATCTCACTACCAGGCCTGGACATTAATCCGGGCTTCGTCGATGGCCAATGTTTCCGCTCTTTTTTCTTCCTGTCATGATCAGAAAACTGGAAACAGGAAACAGGCAGGTGAAACTCCAAAGCAGCCATTGATGGAACAGCGCACTGCCGATTGTTGATCCCATTCCCTGTAGGATCAGCAGGCTTTCAGTAGCAAACAAAGCAAAAATAAAAATGACAATTCCAATTCTGAGAATGATAGTGGGCAGAAGGCAACGGATCATCAAAGAAAAACCAGAAAGAGAAATAAATCCCAATAGCACCAGGTGCAGATAGGCAATAATGAATGTCCTGTTTTGATAGGCGAGATCTGCCACGGCAGGTATTGCGCTCAGTGTCTGCAGAATGATCTTCGCCACAAAGGCTGCCATTCCAAGCTTCAGCAACAGAGCGTAAAAAATATGTTGTTCGAGCTTGTTGAAATCTTTCAGTACAAACAAAACTCCGACAAGCTGCAACAAGGCGCCCAATCCGCCGAGAATATAAAAGCCGGAAGGAGGATGATTCCAGAGGGTCGAAAGAAAAAAAGAAAGGAAGGTGCCTGAAATAAAGAGCAGGAAAACTTTTTTGCCATGAATTGGATTTTTCAACAGGCTGTAAACAACACTAAGCAGGAGAAAACAGAACCATCCATTATACTGAAAATGCAGGTAGAAATAAATGGAGTCAAAATAAAGAGGGCTGCCTGCTTTCCCCATAGCGATCAGTGGTCCTGTTGCAAAAGGGCCAATGCTCGCGAGCACCTGGTACAGCAATCCCGCCCGAAGGATGCGCATTGAAGGATCCATTTTTGTTGGATTGCTAGCTTTCCACAATACCATGGTCAGATAATAGCCAGACAACACGGCCACCGTTGAAAACACAATGCTCACAGGCCCATACCCCTGAAAGGGAAAGCTCGCCAGCATGCCATAGGAGGAGACCAGCGTGAGTGCAAC
Organism: Flavisolibacter sp.; assembly: GCA_045805145.1. Lineage (GTDB taxonomy): Bacteria > Bacteroidota > Bacteroidia > Chitinophagales > Chitinophagaceae > Flavisolibacter. Next base: position 19,978 of record JBJMLU010000030.1, read on the forward strand.
AATATTCCTCCAATGATGATATTTTACCTGCGAAGACAGCGAAGGAAAATATTGCAGGATTATCCATAAAAGCAGCGGTTGTATCCATCCTCCAAATGCAAAATGGGAATGGCCATGCAAAAGATATTTATACTCGAAAGGAGTAGAAGGCAAAAAGAAATAACTCCGGAGCAATAACCCAAGAAGGGTCACCAGAAAAAAATTGAACAGGGCAAACCTGAGGCAAAGCTGTCCAAGCGATTGCAGTTTATGGGAAGACAAACTATCCAAAGGTCTTTGTCTCGAGAGGATAACGGGCATTGGCAAATTTCCAACTTGTTTTTTCAAAAATGTCTTTTCCGCCTCAAAAACAAACATGATCAAGATCATGTGAAGGAATATTTTCTGTCAGTGTTCCCTGGAAGAAGCGAAAATAGTTTTGCGCTAGAAAAAAATCAAACACATGGAAACCTCCGAATTGGTTCAGTCTCCTTCTCCAGAAACCCTCTCTAAAAAAGAGGTCCGGTTTGATGAAAAAAACTTCTTCCCCAGTGGTGCCGTTGCTTTTTTTGTTGTGCTCATCGCGCTGGGCCTCATCACCTGGTTTGGCATCTACTTCCTCATGCTCGAAAGAATTTAAACGCTATATATGGCTCTGATCGATAAAACAGAAAAACGCATCATGATAGCTTCGGGTGCCGTAATGGCCCTCTTTCTTTTCTCCGTTCTGTATGCAAAGGGAAAATACAAGAGTGATGTGCCCGAGTGCATCCCCTATAATAAGGCGTATACTGAACCCCGGGTGAACAAGCTGGATGATTCCACCTATCAGGTTTTTGCCGTAGCACAAATGTGGCAGTTCCAGCCTTCGGAGATTTATATTCCTGTGGGCAGCGAAGTGGATTTTTTTCTGAGCTCCAAAGATGTGGTCCATGGATTCAACATCGCAGAGAAAAATGTGAACATGATGGCCGTTTATGGAAACATCAATAAGACCACCGTGAAATTTGAAAAACCCGGTGTATATAAAATTACCTGTCATGAATATTGTGGCACGGGCCACCAGAACATGCAGGCGGAAGTGATTGTCAATTATCCAACCAGACACTAAACGAAAACGATTTATGTTCGTCAGCAAATCATTGAAACGACTGATATTTTGGGAGCTCGGAATTCCAATAGCCCTTCTTTCTATCGGCATCTATCATGGACTGATGCAGACCATCTATCGCTCCGGCGCCATTCATCAAAGCAGTTTTGCAAAATTGGATTATTACCAGGGGCTCACGCTTCATGGTGTAATCAATGCTATTGTGCTCACCACTTTTTTTGCTGTGGCTTTTGGTCATTCCTGCATGTGTTTTTTTTTGAAAAAAGAACCCAATAAAATTTTATCGTGGATTAGTTTTTCCCTCATGACCCTGGGCACCTTGATGGCTTCCTGGGCCATGCTTGCCGGAAAAGCATCGGTGCTTTATACTTTTTATCCTCCACTCAAAGCACATCCTTTTTTCTACCTCGGCGCAACCCTGCTCATTGTTGGTTCCTGGATTCCATTGTTCGACTGGGCAAGGATGTATTTGCGTTGGAAAAAGCAAAACCCGGAAACAAAAACGCCACTAGCGGTTTTGGGTACGCTTATCAATTTTACCATTTGGTTTGTCTGCACACTTGCCGTTGCTTATGAAGTATTGGTACTTCTTCTGCCCTGGGCACTGGGATGGAAGGCAGATGTGAATGTGACCCTGGCCCGGACACTGTTCTGGTTTTTTGGACATGCACTCGTGTATTTCTGGTTGCTTCCGGCTTACATCATGTTTTATACGATGCTGCCGAAGATCGCTGGTGGCAAACTTTATTCTGACCTGGCCGGAAGGATCGCCCTCTTTCTGTTTCTTCTGTTTTCCATTCCCGTGGGCGTGCATCATCAATTCAGTGATCCCTCCATCAGCAGAGGAGTCAAATTTTTCCAGGGCTTCATCACCTATGGCGTTTCTATTCCCAGCTTCATCACGGCATTTACCATTGCAGCCTCACTGGAAATTGCTGGAAGAAAGCGAGGAGCAAAGGGATGGTTTGGCTGGATGAAAAAACTTCCTTACCTGGATAAAAACAATTATCTCTTTGCTTATCTGATCTGCGGTTTGATTCTCTTTGTTTTCGGCGGACTCACTGGTTTGGTGAATGCATCTTATTCTCTGAATAGTGTGGTCCACAATACTGCATGGATACCTGGTCATTTTCACATGACGGTAGCAGGACCTGTATTTCTTTCTATCATCGGCATGAGCACATGGTTGTATTCCAGAATGTCGGGCAAGCGCGTATTTCTCCCACGATGGAATGTGATCGTCCCGTACTTGTGGACCATTGGTGTATTGATCTTTTCTACTGGACTGATGTGGGGCGGACTGATTGGTGAACCCAGAAGGACCAACCTCGGGCTCACTTACCTGAATCCTTCTTCCGAACAGTTTCGTGCAGACTGGGTGCCTACCACCACCATCACGCTGTTGGGGGGCATCATCATGTTCATTGCTGGAATGATTTACCTGGTGGTATTCTTTGGAACCATGCTGCGCAAAAAAACAGAAGTGGCAATGCTTGATCTTCCGGTAAGCGAAGCCTTTCACGATGAAAAACGTGTACCACTATTTGATAGTTTCAGACCCTGGCTGGTGACCATGGCCATCATCATTTTCGTTGCGTATGTTCCTGCTATCATGAATGTGTTGAAAAATGAAGGTCCCAATGCTCCGGGATTTACACCAGATAATCCCGTTCCGATTGAAAACACAAAAGGAGCAAATTGAAAAGGAATCTATCCATATGGCTGTTCTTTCTGCTTTGCTTCGCGATTCCTCTGGCGGTATTTGGAATTGTGAACTGGTATGAGAACAATAAGAGTAAGCTACCTCAGTACGGAGGACCGCAACACCACATCGGGTCATTTCAATTAAAAAATCAACATGGAGAGCAGGTAGGTCTTTCAAGATGGAAGGGAAAGATTGTCGTGGCCAATTTCTTTTTCACCCATTGTCCTGTGGTTTGTCCTAAAATGATGAACCAGTTGAAAAGCGTACAGCAAGCCTTAGGTGAGGACCAGAAGGTTTTCTTTGCTTCTATCAGTGTGGATCCGCAAAGAGACAGTGTGGGAAGGCTTTTGGAATATGCACAACGCTTGTCCATTCCCGTTACTGGATGGGACTTGCTTACCGGTGACAAAAAACAGATTTACCGGCTGGCTAGAAAAAGTTTTCTGCTTGTAGCCACCGATGGCGATGGAGGAGAAAATGATTTTATCCACAGCGACCAGTTGGTTCTGATTGACCGGCAGCTCCGCATTCGGGGATTTTACAACGGCACAGAGCAAAAAGAAGCGCAACAATTACTGACTGACATAAAAAAGTTGAAAAATGAAAACTAAACTTTTCTTTCTCCTGCTGATCACGGGGATCACTGCATTTGCAAATCCGCCTTCTGAAGAAGGGAAGCAGATCTTTACTACCCGTTGTGCCGGATGTCATAACGTGAACCGGATTCTTACAGGGCCTGCTCTAGCCGGAGTTGACCAGCGTCATTCCATTGACTGGATCATCAATTTTGTGCATTCATCGCAAACCGTAATTCGCGGAGGCGACAAGCAGGCCGTGGCCCTGTTCGAAAAGTTCAACCGCATTCCCATGCCCGACCATCCTGATCTTTCTTCCGATAATATCAAAAGCATTGTGGAATACATCAAACAGGAAAGCAAGAACACGGATACGAAAGCGCCTTTTGCCAAACCTGATAAAATTCAAACTCCTTACCGACCTATTTCCATACATGATTACTGGTTATTCGCTTCCTATTTACTGGTAGTAGTCCTGCTGATATCAGGATTGTTGTTTGCAGTATATGTATCGGAGATATCCCGGTCCAATGCTAAATGATTTTCGTTGGTTTTCGTTTCAATTGTGCTCCAGTTTTCTGGGGCACTTTTTTTCGCAGATTTCGGATCACAGATTCACAGATGAAAAAAGGATTTCTCAGATGTTTCCTTCATTCGAACAGGTTAGTGCCGGATCTGCGTGAGCATCAAAATGGCTGTAAGTTTTGTTTGTGCAGAAAAGTCTTGTTCATCGCTTAAAAATAGCTGACGAATAGAATTACAGGAAGTACAAGGGTGCGACGTAAGCGAAGACCATAATAGTACTGCAGCCGACCAAATAATTCTTTCTCTTTCATCGCCGAGTTTCAGGCACCAACCAAAAAAAGAGAAAGGAGGGAACCGATGGACGACAAATGTTTTTCGGACCAGTAATCCATGCCAGCTGCAATAGAACCATAAACCGAAAACCGGAAACGAGAAACTTCCTAATATTGATGTTTATGAAATACCTGAAGGTCCTGTACGTGCAGGTCATTATAGGCATCATTTTCGGAGTGCTCACGGGATATTTTTTTCCGGGTTTCCGCGACAATGCAAAATTGATCAGCGAGATGTTCATCAACCTAATCCGAATGATGATCGCGCCGATTATTTTTTTTACGGTGGTGCTCGGAATTACAGGAGCCGGAGAACTCAAACGAATTGGAAGAGTAGGCGCAAAGGCCCTGATCTATTTTGAAATTCTCAGTACTATTGCCTTGATCATCGGACTGTTGGTCGCCAATTTTTATCAACCTGGAGCTGGGGTTGATCCTTCGCAGGTGCCCAGGGCCGATATTTCAAAAATTACTGCTGATGCGGCGAAGTTGGACTGGAGACAATTTGTATTGCACATTATTCCTTCCAACATCGTTGAAGCTTTTGCCAGCGGTGATATCATTCCCATCGTTTTTTTTGCCGTGCTTTTTAGTTTTGGCCTTCGTTTATTGGGAACATCCGGTGCAGGTCTACTCAATAGTTTTGAGCTGCTGAACCGCGCGCTCTTTCATGTATTGGGAATGGTGATCCGCCTCAGTCCCATTGGTGCATTTGGAGGAATGGCCTATACGGTGGCGAGTTTTGGATTTATTAGCCTGATTGTTTTAGGAAAACTTCTTTTGAGTTTTTATCTCACGTCTTTGTTGTTCATTTTTATTGTGCTCCATCTGGTGTTGCGCTGGTATGGATTCAGTTTATGGAAACTACTGGGTTATGTAAAAGCGGAAATCCTCATTGTATTTGGCGCCAGCAGCAGTGAAGCAGTTCTTCCCAACCTGATGCAAAAACTCGAAGAAGCGGGTTGTGATCGCGGCCTGGTAGGACTGATCATTCCAACCGGATATAGTTTCAATCTCGATGGAACGACGATTTATTTGAGCATGGCCTTCATTTTTTTGTCACAGGTTTATCATGTTCCGCTTTCGCTGGGTCAGCAGATCATGATCATTGGAATATTAATGATCACCAGCAAAGGAGCGGCTGCAGTAACGGGTGGAGGTTTCCTGATGCTTACTTCCACACTCACAGCGATGAAAGTAGTTCCTCTGGAAGGTCTTGGACTGTTAATTGGTGTAGACCGTTTCATGAGTGAGGCTCGCGCCATCACCAACATGATTGGCAACACGGTCGCCACCGTTGTGATTTCGAAAAGCGAGAAGGCCGTGGATATGAAGAAGTACAAAGAGGTGGTGGAACGAAAATTGCGGGGTGCAACCTTATAGGTCTTTAAGACCTATAAGGTTGTACCCCGAAAATTCCATACCAGCCCCTTCTGATCTACTTGCTTTCAAAAAGACTGATGCAGATTTGTTTCCCTCATTATTGTAACTTCGCCCCGCATTTTAAAATAAAACCTTAGTTACTATGAGTAATGTTAAAGTGGCCATCAATGGTTTTGGAAGGATCGGACGCCTGGTATTCCGCCAGATCTATAATATGGAAGGAATTGAAGTGGTTGCGATCAACGACCTTACTTCTCCAAAAGTGCTGGCACATCTGCTGAAATATGATACGGCTCAGGGCCGCTTTGGCCAGGACGTGAAGTCAACAGAAAATTCTATCATCGTCAATAAAGAAGAAATAAAAATATACGCGCAAAAAGATCCGGCACAAATTCCCTGGGGACAGCATGGCGTGGACGTAGTGCTTGAATGCACCGGATTCTTTACCGACAAAGCAAAAGCAGAAGCACACCTTCAGGCAGGTGCCAGAAAAGTGGTGATCTCCGCTCCAGCCACCGGCGAACTCAAAACCATCGTCTTTAATGTGAACCACGAAATTCTCGATGGCTCTGAAACCGTGATCAGCTGCGCCTCCTGCACTACCAACTGCCTCGCACCCATGGCCAAGGTGCTTGAGGATAAATTTGGAATCGTAGCCGGACTGATGACCACTGTTCATGCTTATACCAACGACCAGAACACACAGGATGCTCCACATCCAAAAGGTGACCTGAGAAGAGCCCGTGCTGCAGCGCAGAATATTGTTCCCAACAGCACCGGTGCTGCAAAAGCCATCGGACTGGTTCTTCCCAAACTCAAAGGCAAACTGGATGGAACAGCTCAACGCGTGCCAACACTCACTGGTTCACTAACAGAACTCACCGTTGTACTCAATAAGAAAACAACCGTGGAAGAAGTGAATGCAGCTATGAAATCTGCCAGTAATGAAAGCTTTGGATATACCGAAGACGAGATCGTGAGCAGCGACATCATCGGCATCACATACGGAAGTTTGTTCGACGGTACTCAAACCAAAGTACAAACGGTGGGCGATACCCAACTGGTTCGTACTGTTAGCTGGTACGACAATGAAATGAGCTATGTATCACAGCTGGTACGTACTGTTCACTACTTCGCCAAACTGATCAAAAAATAAATAGGAACCGGACACCGTCCGGTTTTTTCTTTCTCTTCAAAAAATTATCAGACAGAAATTGATCAGAATATCTGGACAAACAGTTCAACACTGAAAATTCTTTGAGACTGTTTTTTAATTGCGACTTCATACCAGTTTAACTTTAGCAGGACCAAAACCAGGAACCATGAGCAAGTTTGAGCAGTATAATTTCAAAGGGAAAAAAGCATTAATCCGCGTAGACTTTAATGTTCCCCTTGATGAAAAATTCCAGATCACGGACGATACGAGAATAAGAGCAGCTATTCCCACCATAAAAAAAATCCTTAAAGATGGCGGCAGTGTAATTCTCATGTCGCACCTCGGAAGGCCCAAGGATGGACCATCGGATAAATATTCTCTTCGGCACCTGGTTAAACATTTAAGCCAGCTCCTGGGCACTGAAGTAGAATTTGCTACTGATAGCATTGGTGAAGACGCAGTAAATAAATCTAAAAACCTGAAACCTGGACGTGTTCTTCTCCTTGAGAATCTCCGTTTTTATAAAGAAGAAGAAAAGGGAGACAAGGGCTTTGCAGAAAAACTTTCCAAACTCGGCGACGTTTATGTCAACGATGCATTCGGCACGGCGCACAGGGCGCATGCTTCTACTGCCATCATCGCTCAATTTTTTCCGCCCGACAAACGCATGTTCGGACTCGTAATGGAAGGAGAAGTTGCGAGTGCAGAAAAAGTTTTGCATCAATCGCAAAAACCATTTACCGCCATTATCGGAGGCGCTAAAGTATCGGACAAGATCCTGATCATTGAAAACCTTCTTCAGAGAGCAACAGATATTATCATCGGTGGTGGAATGGCCTATACTTTCTTTAAAGCCATGGGCGGACATATTGGAAAATCCCTGGTAGAAGAAGACCGTGTGGATACTGCGCGTGAACTTCTGACCAAGGCAGATGAAAAAGGAGTGAACATCCATTTGCCCGCTGATTCCATCATTGCCGACAAATTTGCAGAAGATGCAAACGTTTCATCCGCCCTCAGTAACGGAATTCCGGATGGCTGGATGGGACTTGACATTGGCGCGCTGGCCTGCGAAACCTTTGCAAAAGTGATCCATGATTCGAAAACCATTCTTTGGAATGGTCCGATGGGTGTATTCGAAATGGAAAAGTTCCAGCACGGCACCAGGGCAGTCGCTACCGCAGTAGCGGAGGCAACCAGGAAAGGCGCCTTCTCATTGGTGGGCGGTGGCGACAGTGTGTCGGCCGTTAACCAGTTTGGTTTTGCCAACCAGGTAAGCTATGTTTCTACCGGTGGAGGTGCGATGCTGGAATATTTTGAAGGAAAGGAACTGCCTGGAATTGCCGCGGTGAAATAGATGCCATTATTGCATCTTCCAAACGTGGTGTACAATTTGTAACAACCCATCTGTACATTTAAAGTACATTCAACTTAAATTTTAAAAAATGAGACGTACAAGTCCTGTTCTACTGGTCATACTGGGTATCATTGTGATCTTTGTTTTCTGGGGCTGCAGCAAATACAATGGTTTGGTAAGCCAGGATGAGAATGTAAAAAAAGTCTGGAATGACGTGCAGACGCAGTACCAGCGTCGTTCTGATCTCATACCCAATCTGGTGAATACGGTAAAAGGAGAAGCCAATTTCGAAAGAGGTACTCTAACTGATGTTATCAATGCGAGAGCAAGGGCTACCTCCGTGCAGGTAAATCCGAATGATCTTACCAATGACAATATTGAAAAATTTCAACAGGCGCAGTCGCAACTCTCCGGAGCTTTAAGCAGACTGCTGGTCACGGTAGAACAATATCCCACACTTCGTGCAAATGATGCATTCAGAAACCTTCAGGCCGAACTGGCAGGAACGGAAAACAGGATCAGTGTAGCGAGAAGAGACTTCAATGGTGCCGTTCAGGATTACAACACCAACGTCCGCCGGTTTCCAACCAATGTTGTTGCAGGTATGATGGGCTTTCATCCACGCACAGGCTTCACGGCAGATCCGGGAACGCAAAATGTGCCGAGGGTCGATTTCAGCGACCAGCAAAGATCAGGTGCGCCTTCTGTTAAACTGGATTCAACCCATTAAGCGTGGCCATATTTCCCTGGCAAAAAAGAAAGTCCTTCTTCAATGATGAAGAAGAGAAGTCACTGGTGAGTGCTATTCAAAATGCAGAGCAGCGCACCAGTGGTGAAGTAAGAGTATTTGTAGAATCGCGATGCCGTTACATGGATGCAGTGGACCGGGCCCGGGAAATTTTTTTCCACCTCAACATGCAACAGACCAAAGAACGTAATGGCACATTGATCTATGTAGCCGTGAAAGACAGGCAGGCTGCAGTTTACGGCGATGAAGGCATACACCAGAAGGTGGGTGAAAAATACTGGCAGGATGTGGTGGCCAAAATGCTTCTTCATTTCAGAAATGAAAAACTCGCCGATGGCATCTGCCAGGGTATTGCCGATCTGGGTGAAGCCCTCCAATCTTATTTCCCTTACGACCGCGACACTGATAAAAATGAGCTGCCCGACGAAATTGTTTTCGGCAGATAGTCCATGAAGAAATTAATAATTCTCATCGCCCTTCTGTTTTCCATCTCTGTGTTTGCACAGATTGACAAGGTTGTTCCTCCACGGCCCAATCCGCCAAGGCTGGTCAATGATTTTTCAAACACGCTTTCACCAGAACAAATTGATGCCTTAGAAAAAAAATTGGTCGCCTACGACGACAGCACATCGAACCAGATTGCTGTGGTGATTCTTTCTTCCATCACTGATAAAGACGGAACGGATTATCCAATCGAGGATGTAGGATTGAAGATCCTTCGAGACTGGGGCGTGGGTAACAAGAAAAATAATAACGGGATTGTACTGGTCATTGCAAAAAAGGAACACAAGATCCGAATTGAAATAGGCTACGGTCTCGAAGGTGCCATTCCCGACCAGGTAGCGCAGTCCATCATTGACAATGATCTCACGCCGAATTTCAGAGGTAATGATTATTACCAGGGCATCGACAAGGCCACTAGTTCTCTGATGCAGGCTGCTGCAGGAGAATACAAAGCGCCGGAAGGATATGCCAACAGAGGAAGAGGATCACCTGTAGGAAGTTTTGGAAAAATCCTTGTAGGCATCATTGTACTTTCTATCCTGCTTGGAATGTTTGGCAGTGGCGGAAACAAAGGCGGTGGCTACATGTCGCGCAGGGGCAGTGGATGGCTGGGTCCTTTCATCCTTGGAAGCATGCTCGGTCGCGGAAGCCGTGGCTTTGGAGGCGGAGGTTTTGGTGGGGGATTTGGCGGAGGTGGCGGCGGCGGAGGCTTTGGTGGCTTCGGCGGTGGAAGCGGCGGTGGCGGCGGCGCGAGCGGAGGTTGGTAGGAGAGATGTGGGATGTGAGAGGTGAGATGAGTGGGGAGAAGTTGATAGTTGGCGAGGAGAGAGAAGTTGATAGTTGGTGGTTGATGGTTGGTAGGGGAGAGAAGTTGATAGTTCGTAGAAGAGAGATTTAAGATAAAAGAGGAAAGAGAATTTGGTGATGAGAGAGGAGAGAAGTTGATTGATAAATGAGAACTGATTACCATCTGACGATTCAGGTCTGCGGATTGACAACTTCTCTCACAAATATTTAAACACTTGTTTTTTGTATTGCTGAAGGTCGGGGAGGGTGGAGAGTTCATCGAATTTTTCAGCAGGAGCAGAACCTTTCTGTCGCACCAGCACTACTTTTTCTCCATTGACGATTGTACTCTTGGCTTTGGCAAAAATATTTTCCAGCTGGTCTTTATCACCCACAGTTTGCAATTCCTCGATTCTCGCCACATTGATCATATACTCCTTCATTGATATTTATTTTGAAATTGGAATGAAGAATTTGAGAAACAGGTTTCATTAAATTGTCGTTTCGGCAGAGAGAATTTTCCGCAATGAACGCAGAGAAGCGCAAAGTTCCGCAAACAGAGAAACCAACCTTTTCGACCCTCCGCGCTTGTCTGCGCCCTTTGCGTTTAACCTGTTCTCATTTCAACCTTAAATCATTTCAAGACTGCGTTGAACGAAAGCCGTAAGGTCACTGCCTTTTAGAAGTCCCTGTGAAAGGAGTGCTAGATCGAATGCCTGTTTGGCCAGGGAAGTTTGTTCTCCTTCAGCTGCATTCACGATTTTGGAAATGAGCTTGTGATTGGCATTGACAGTAACCTTATAAGTGTCCGGGAAAGAGCCGTAGAAATTCATACCGCCTCCACCCATACGGGCCATGTCTTTCATACGCCGCATCCATTCTTCCATCGTAACAGTCACCGGAAGTGCGTCGGAAGCAAGAGGTTCCAGTTCCACCTTCATGTTGGGATTGTTGATGGCTTTTTCAAAAATCTCTTTCAGCTTTTTCGTTTCTTCTTCCGACAATTCATGCTTCGCCGTTTCTTCTTTCTCAATCAAGCGGTCGATCACATCTGCATCCACTCTTTTGAAAGAAATTTTTTCTCCCTTCATTTCCAGGTGCTGCATGAAATGGTTGTCAATGGGAGAATTCATCAGCAGCACATCATAACCTTTTTTGTACGCCGACTGCACATAAGCGTCCTGCCGTTCGGGATCAATGGTGTACAAATAAACTTTAGTGCCATTTTTATCGGTTTGAATATCCTTCACCTTGTCCTGATATTCTTCCAGTGTGGCATACTCATTCTTTGTATTCACGAGCAATAAAAAATCTTTGGCCTTCTCATAAAATTTTTCCTCGCTTACAGCGCCGTACTTTACGAACAAGCCGATATCATTCCATTTGTCTTCGTAAGATTTTCGGTCCTTCTTAAATAATTCATTCAGCTTGTCCGCCACCTTTCGCGTGATATAGCTGTTGATCTTTTTTACATTGCTGTCCGCCTGCAAAAAGCTTCTGCTCACATTCAGGGGAATATCAGGCGAATCAATTAAACCGTGCAGCAGCATCAGGAACTCCGGAACGATATCCTTCACTTCATCGGTAATAAAAACCTGTCTCGAAAAAAGCTTGATCTTGTTGCGCTGCAGTTCGAAATCATTTTTAAGTTTAGGAAAATAGAGAACACCTGTAAGGTTGAAAGGATAATCCACATTCAGGTGAATCCAAAACAATGGATCTTCAGAAAAAGGATACAGCTGTTTATAAAAATTCAGGTAATCTTCATCTTTCAGATCAGCAGGCTGTTTGGTCCAGATTGGATTGGTTTGGTTGATGATATTCGGAACATCGATGGTCTTGTATTTGGTTTCTCCTTTGTCATCCTCACCATCTTCAACAGTATCCTTCCTGGTTCCAAACTGAATGGGCACCGGAAGGAATTTGGCATACTTGTCCAGTATTTCCTGGATGCGTGATTCCTTTAAAAATTCCTCGTTCTCCTGGTTGATGTGCAGAATCACCTCTGTTCCCCTGTCTTTTCGGTGACCTTCAGTGATCTCGAATTCTGTGCTGCCATCGCAAGTCCAGTGTGCCGGCTCGGCTCCTTCCTGATACGAAAGGGTCTCGATCTCCACAATATCAGCAACCATGAAGGAAGAATAAAAACCAAGACCAAAACGGCCAATGATTTCAGCTGCGTCACGCGCTTCTTTGAATTTTTCCATAAATTCAGTGGCGCCGGAAAATGCAATCTGGTTGATATATTTTTTCACTTCATCCGCAGTCATGCCCAGTCCGCGGTCGCTCACGGTGAGTGTTTTGTTTTTTTCATCCAGACGAACCTGGATGGTCAGATCACCAAGATCCTGATTGTACTGGCCCAGGGAAGAAAGGCGTTTGATCTTTTGAGTGGCATCCACCGCATTGGAGACGAGCTCCCGCAAAAAGATCTCATGATCGGAGTATAAAAATTTCTTGATGATCGGGAATATATTCTCGGTATGAATGGAAATTGTTCCTTTTTCCTGTACCATAATAGATAATTGAGTGTTGATGAAAAATATCCGCCTCACGCGGACAAAGCTCATTCATCAATGCTTGTTCCAAACTAATAGTTTTGTCAGATTGACAGAATCTTTGGGTTAACGAGTCCAATTAAGAGCAATAATCAAGTAATTTTTCAGCGATCAGTTGCATTTCTGAAAGGGAACAGGGCTTGGTGAAGAATTGAACCTTGTGATCTTCGAAATATTCTTTTTCATGCGGAGTGCTGGCGGTGGAAAAAATAACGACAGGAATGTGAACCAGGTCCTCATCTTTTTTTATAGCAGCCAGGGTTTCCTTTCCACCCATCAAAGGCATATTCACATCGAGGACGATCAGTGAAGGGAGTGCATTGTTTTTCTTTGCTTCATCAAGATATTTAAGCGCAATGACACCGCTTCTTGCTTCATGTATCACCAATGAAGGATCAATCATCTTCATACTTTCCCCGTAAAACTCCAGATCATCCGGGTCATCGTCAACAAATAATATCTTATGACAGTTAATATTCAAGATTCTTTTTTGATTTCAGCCAGCCCTATGCAAAATGCAAGCCCTTTTTATAAAAATAGAGTATTGAAGCGCACGCTTGAAGGGTTAAAAAATCGCCAATATAGAACAGTCTGCCCATGGTTTCAACACCTGCGAGAAGAAGAATTAGGCTGGGAAAATTGTGGAAAAATCTGCCAGCAATGGGATGAGCTGGCAAGCTGTAGAGGGATGGTATCGGAAAATTAAGGCAGCGACAAAGCCGGGCTGCACGAGGCACTATGTTTGTGATTCAAAGCTGTATTGATTATGGAGATAAAAGCACTGGTATTACACCGCGACTATTATGCGCTCTACCTCATTTCGAGCGAAAATGACCGCATTTTTACGGCAACGCTCAAAAGGTATGACGGCAATATGCACAATCTGCCACCTCCCTGCATCACGCTAACCAAGAGCGTGCGTTGCTGGAGAGGAAGCACCGACGAACAAAACCTGATTGACGGACTGGGCGAAGTCATCGACATCAATCTTCACTCCGGCGTTAGCTTTCGTCAAAAAGATGCCGACCCAGACATTGTAGATGAAGCCTGAGGGTCCTGGTCATACAAGGATGAACTACCAACTGCCTCCCGGCAGGTAGCCATCAACAACCATCGACCAATTGATTAGGCAGCAATCAGTTTGTTCTCTGTTGCCAGTTCAATCAGGCATTCGAGTATGAGTTTTGATTTTTGATTGGCAGAGAGTGCGGGATAATTTTTCTCCACCCAATTTTCAATTTGTTTAACGGCGCTTTGTACTTTTTCTTCGGAAGCAAGTTGCTTCGGAAGCACGATGGTTTGATTTTTCATTGCAGTTGGATTTGGATCTCGTTGGGTAAAATAGAAGTTAATTGTAATAAATACAATAGCGGCCCCAAAAAATTTCAAAAATATTTTTGTAAGAAGTCAAAACTCAAAGGTGAACACCAAAGCAGACCACATTTCAATGCTGGAACCGGAGATCTTATAATTGACCCTGGGATTGAAGCGGGGCTCGCAGTGTTCGCAATTGCAGGTAATCATGCAGGTTTCTTTTATTATCTCAGTTTTTACTTTTGATCTATCTTAAAAAAGTTTGTAACTTTTTGAAGAATCTTCTGCTCCCTCGACAACCTTGTTTTGTTCCGACCGTCCTGCGCCCTGCAGCTAACCTCTGAGCTACTGTTTTCTTTTCAACATTAAACCTACAAACATGAAAGCAAGAAAATCACTGCTTGGCTGCTTCCTTTTTATGATTCCCCAGTTCTTCTTTGCCCAGGACAATCTGCCTACCGGTTCTGCATCCACACAATTTAACCCATTCGCAAAGGGGAATTGGGAATTCCCCCTGATGCGGAATTTCCATTACAATTATCTCAATGATTACAACAATGAAGGCGACAAAACTGGTCATGAAAATTCACTCGGTTTCAACCTGGGCGCCACTTATTTTGTCAGCAATGGCTTTGGAATAGGCCTTGACCTTTCCGCAAAATGGCAGGGCGACCACACCAGTTATGATATTCTCGACAGAAGCTGGATGGGAAAGATCAACTTCACTTATGGGAAAAATTTTCCGAATAATTTCAACCTGTACACAAAGTTGGACATTGGATATGGCATGCAAAAGACCATAGATGAATTGCCAACTGGCAGCACTACTCAAAAAGATAATCAAACACTCTTTGGCTTGAGTGTAGGATCACCTATTCAGTTATGTAACCGGCGTGCTTTTCTTACCCCGCATATTGGTTACGACTACCGGATCACGGATTATGATGGTGGAAATGAAAAAGAAGGTGAATTTCGTTTTGGCTTGCGTCTGAACACTTACCTGGACGATGATGATTTTATGTGCGATTGCCACCATGGCTTCCAGCTTTCGCATGGAATTTATAATGCCGGAAATAGTTACCTTGATTTCTGTAACGAAGGTTCCTACATGATTTCCCATTCCAAGGTCACAGAAGATGCAACATCTGGCACTTCCCAGTTGGATTACAGCGGGGCTTTGTTCCGGGTTGGATACAACTACTATCCAATAAATAACTTCGCGATAGGGCTTGGCTTTGGAATCAGGAGCCAGGTTGAGAAGCCCGAGAATATGGACGAAAAGTTTACCGATTCGCGTTGGGACCTGGGACCGAATCTTGTCTATAATTTGCCTTTTGGTAAAGGATGGAACAATTTGTACACTGAAGTGGGAGCACGTTTCGGTTCGCAAACGCAAGAATCAAGTGGAGGCGGTTCCAGCAGCTCGCAAAAAATCAATACCACGAATTATAATTTTGGAATAGGCTACAATGATTTTTTTGCCAAACAAATGGCCTTCACCTGGAAGTTGGGCTATCGTTGGGACATCAATAAGGATAGCCAGACGGATCAGGAACAAAAAAGCCATGGACTCGAATTCAGTGCAGGCATTCGGGCTTTTCTCCCTTCAAAAAAATAACTTCAAATCTTCAGGCCGGAACTCCGGCCTTTTTTATTTTCGTGACATCTAATCATGCAAATCCACTAATCACTCACAGCTCTGAGCTTCAGCAATCAGCTAACGGCCATTAGCTAACAACTAACGGCCATTAGCCATTAGCCAACAGCCATCAGCCATTACCATTCTCTCAATGTCCGCTATCCACACGCTTCAACCTCACATTCGTTACCGGAGATACGATAAGCGGAAATTTTTCGATGATCACATTGCTCGTGTCCAAACCAAAGCCCCGCTCTTCGGAAAGACTGATCTCTTTGAGCCAGAAATGGAATTTCATAATGATCCTTTCCCAGATGGGAAGGTCATTGTCCTGACTCAGATATTTTTCCATAACAATGAATTGGAAATCGCCGATGGTGTTGCTTCGCTCGAGGCTTTCATACCGGCTGGTCACATTTACTTCACGGTTTTTCACCAGGTCCTCCACCACTTTACGGAACAAAAGATTGATCCTGGGTTGAACGCGGAAACCCAGGCGAAACTCCACACGGATGATATCATTGGGAATTATATGTTCCACTACATATTCGGAAGTATAAGGATCATCCAGTGTGTCCACATGTACCAGCCAGTAGATGTCGGCGCGCTTGGGCTTTTTGTTGAGAATGGAGTAAATAATTTTATGTTCGATCTCTTTTGGATTGTCTGCGCTGGTGAGATAAACCAGGTGCGTTGCATATTTGGGAACCGACCGGTCGTTGCTCAACTCCTGGATCTTGGGAATATAATGTTCCAATCGAACGAATTCGACGTAGCGGTTTTTGATCTTTCTTGCCTTGAACCAGTTATACATCACCATGAATAAAAATCCTCCCATGATCAGGGTAACATAACCTCCATGCGGAAATTTTTCCATGTTGGCAGTCAGGAAACTGAATTCGATAGTAAGATATACAAGGAGATAGAGGTAGACAAAGACCGGCCTTGCGCGATGAAGCACCAGGAAGTTGGCAAAAAGAATGGAAGTAGCAATCATGCATAAGGTAATGGCCAGACCATAAGCCGCTTCCATGTTCGCAGCCTTTTTAAAATGCAGCACCACGCCAAGGCAACCGATGAAGAGCAAAAAATTAATTGCGGGTATATATAGCTGTCCTCTTGCTTCAGAAGGATAAACGATCCTGAGTTTGGGCCAGAGGTTGAGTCGCATGGCTTCGCTGATGAGGGTAAAGGATCCGGAGATCAATGCCTGGCTTGCAATGATGGCAGCTACGGTTGCAATCGCAACCCCGAAATACAGGAACCATTCTGGCATCACTCCATAAAATGGATTGAAGCCAGTTTCGATCATGTCAGCAGAAATGACCTTTCCTTTATAATGGCTCAACAGCCATGCACCCTGCCCCAGATAATTTAAAATAAGGCAGGTCTTTACAAAAATCCAGGAGTAACGGATATTCCATTTTCCACAATGGCCCAGGTCCGAATAAAGCGCTTCGGCGCCAGTGGTGCAAAGAAAGACCCCGCCAAGAATATAGAATCCATTTTTATAAGTGGTGAGCAGATGGATGGCATAATAAGGATTGAGTGCTTTGAATATGTACAGGTCGTCTGCGAGATGGACAACGCCCAACACTGCCAGCATGAAGAACCAAAGCAGCATGATGGGGCCAAAAAATTTTCCAATGAAGGCTGTTCCGAATTGCTGAATAAAGAAAAGTGCGGACAGAATACCAATGACGATATAGATGATCGTGCGCTGGCTGATGCCTGAAATAATTGGTACCTGTTTCAATCCTTCAATAGCTGATGTCACCGAAATAGGAGGAGTGATCATTCCATCGGCAAGCAGTGCCGCTCCACCGATCATGGCGGCAATCACCAGCCATCTTCTTCTTCGCCGTACCAGCGCATAGAGAGAAAAAATTCCTCCTTCACCCCGGTTATCCGCCTGCAGGGTAAGGATCACATACTTGATGGTTGTTTGCAGTGTAAGCGTCCAGATAATGCAGGACAAGGCGCCAATGATAAGTCCGTCGGAGATTATTTTTCCGCTGGTGATGGCATTGAGTACGTATAGGGGCGAGGTACCGATATCGCCATAAATAATTCCCAGCGCTATTAACAGTCCCCCCAGGCTAACCTTATTGTAAGAGATGGACATTTATCGAAAGAATAAAGGAAGCAAAGGTAGAGGAATAGTTGGTAGTTGGTAGTTGGTAGAGGAGGATGTAGAGGAGAGAGAATAATATTGAATAGGGCGGTTGACGGTGGGCGGTTGTCGGTTAAAAAAAACACCCCCGATTTTCGGGGGTGTTTTTTTTATTAGCTTTTCGATTCAAAAAGATCGTCCACCATTTGCTGATTAAAATGTTGAATGGGATCGCCCTGAATATTATGATAGACAGCACTGATAAAAATGGTTTGAGAAGCACTGATGATGGCTGTGACCAGAAGTACGCCAAGTACAGCCAGCACAATTGCAACAACGAAATGAATTGCCATTCCCAGAAGGAAAAGGGGCAGCGCAACAATAAGGCAGGCAAACAATCTTACCAATCCGAAACTGAATTTTGCACCGAGACTTTCTCCCCATTTTTCTTTCATCATCTGAGTAGAACGTTTTAATGCTTCAATAGGGCCGGCATTCTCATAGGCAATCACGGGCACCACAAAAAATGTAGCTACGCTCCATACAATACCAATGAGGCCTATGATCAGTTTACCAATCCAGCCCAGGTTTTCCTGGATCAATCGCAGAATGGTTCCAACAGTGGCTGCAAACATCGACCAGGCGAAGATGGCACCCAGGCGGCTAAAGCTAAATTCAATTCCTTTTTTGATGGTAACTTCTTCACCGCGGAAATATAAATGTGTACAATGGATCAGTGCCATGTTGAAAAAGACGACAACAAAATAATTGACCAGGTAATAGAGAAAAAGATAGAGGATACTGATAGCTTGCCTGGGTTCACTGATCGCATCAGCATTCCATCCGGCTGAAGCCAGCAGCACAGTAAAAAAAGAGCCCATGATCAGAATCATAGACACTCCGGACAAAATAGGGAAGATGATCAGCTGTTTGTTTTCTCTAAGCACTTTAAAACTGTTCATGGAAATTGTCCATCCATTAGACAAGCGGGTAAAGAAGTTCATTGTATTTAGTTTGGTTAAAACTAATATACAGATGTTTCTTGTTTTTTGTTTCCCGCCTCTGATTTTTTTTAATGGAATAAGTACTAATGCGGAGTTTTTCGCAGAAAAATACTATTGATTTATATTTTCTGATCATTCAACCAATCTATTTAAAACTCCGCATTCATCAGGTCCAACACCCCCGCATCATTCCTGATCGCTCTTATCTCCCCCTCTCTCACACCTCACCTCTTATCTATCATCTTCATCCGTTATCCGTCCTCTTTCTTACCAACCAGCCAAGGATCAACTACCAACTCCTCTCAATATCGTCTTCCAAAAATCAGCACTTGTGCACGTCCATGGAGAACGCTTCCCAGTGTGTGATATTTGAATTCAATACGGTCGACATATCTTCCGTCGTTGGACAGCTCAATGTCCCGGCTATATTGGCCGGCGTTGACGTCGGCGTCAATATTCGGTTCCAGCTTGTCGCCATTTTGAAAATAAATTTTCAATTCGCTGATGTGGATGTTATGATCTTCCACTTTAAACCTGAGGGCCGTGTACTGATCGCGGCTATGCACCGGAATATCATCTTTGTCCCGAACAAAATTTACTTTCTTGTCCGCAATCAGGTCCCAGCCCTGCTCTACACCAATACTTTTTCTGGAAGAGCCGCAGGAAATAAGCATGAAGATGGAGAGAAGTAATAAGACCGATCCTGTAAAACTTTTTTTCATACTGTTTTTATATTCTTCATTCAAATTCTGTTCCGCCCGCTGCGGACAGGCACAGCCATAACATCTCTACCATAAAATTTTTTAAAATTTCTGTGGAAGGGGCTGTATCACTGGGCATCATCCTTGTACTGGGGAATCAGATTATTGGCTAACCTTAAAAACAAAATAGATTATGAAAAAGACAATTTTTGCGATGCTCCTGGCTGGAACCAGTTTTGCGGTGTTTGCGCAGCAGAGCGACAGTTCCAATAGGAATACAGGAAGTAATACAACCGGCAGCAATACAAATGGAACCTATAACAATGGTACCATGAACGGAACAAACCGTACAACCAATGGCACAATGAATAGTACGAATGGCACAAATGGAACCAATGGTACCTGGAACAACAACACAAATGGGTACAATAGTTCTACAAACAATTCGCTGAACAACAATACAAGTTACAACGCTTACGGAAGCTTCAATGCAACTCCTCCCGATTATGTACAGAGCTATGTAACCCGTGATTATCCCACAGCAACTGATGTTAAATGGCAACAATCAGCCGATTGGTGGCATGGCTACTACATGAATAATGGACAGCCGGTGAACACTTATTACAATACGGCAGGACAAAGCTTTACCGTGGCTCTTCCAGTAAGAGAAAGCTTGGTACCCGATGCAGTAGTGTCAAGAGCCATCAGTACTTATGGTCCTACTCTTTATGACATCACTTCTGTAAAAGGAACTAATGGTCAGGATATTTATATGGTCAGGACACTCGAGAATGGTCAGATTACTTCACAATGGATGGGAGAAGACGGAACTAAAGTGATTGATGTGTATCGCACAGACGAAAATGGAATGAACACCATGAATGGTTCGATGAACAACAGCTCCAACATGAATGGATCGATGAACAACAGTTCAAACAATGGGACAATGAATAATAGTTCCAACACCAATGGAAGTATGAACAACAGTTCAAACAGCAACTCGAATAATTCAGGCAGTACCAATCAAAACAGCCAGATGAATTCTACTGATCAATCTAATGCATCCGGTAGCACAACTACTAATAGTTCTACTACCGGTTCAAATTCCGACATGAGCAGCAGTTCAGGCACAACAGGTTCTGATGCCAGCAGCAGTAGCAGCAATACAGGCAAGGATAAATTAAAGATCAAAACAAAAAGCAGCGACGGAAAGATCCAGAAAACGAAAGTGGTAAATGGTAAGGTCACAACAAAGGGCAGCCAAAACCAGAATCAGTAATTAAGTTCATGATCAAAATACCCCCGTCAATGACGGGGGTTCTTTTTTATAAATAAGCAGGGTGCTCTTCTAAAGCGTCAAATGGTACATGAATTGCAGCAATAAGAAAAAAGACCATGAAAAAAATGTTGATTGCCTCTGCGGCTGTTGGCGCTACCATAGCAGGACTGATTTTGTATTCAACCAGAAGAAACAACCGTTCAGGCAATGAAGTAAAAAATGCTGCGCGTGATGCTTACAAGACGATGAACAATGGAATAGGCAAAGTGGAAAGGGGAAGTTTGTCCATGGGATAAAAAGTTTAGAAATGAGTCAGGCTTTTGTAAAAGAGGAAGACAGTCAATGGTTGCATGATGTGCCGCCCACGATGAATGCGTTGATCGTTTACCTTACCAGGGAAAACAATGGCATTCGTGTTTACGAGCAAAAGACCTATGTGCATCCCAGGGAGGGAAAAGAAGTACACGTGATGAGCAATGGACTTGGTTATGCTAAAGATGAACAGGGCAAATGGTATATCGTGTGGTGAAGCGTTCAGGCAAATGTTAAGAACTATAAAAATGAAAGAACCTGTTGCGGATTGGCTGGTACCCAATAGGGAATTGCCTTAATTTTGAAAGGAATGAAAAACTTCCATTTCATCCTGATTTACCTCTTGCTTTCTATTCCGGCCTCTGCACAAAAGGTCTACTTCATGTATCTCCAATCGGAAAATCAGGTTCCTTTTTATGTAAAAATGGGAGACAAGATCCGGAGTTCGTCGGGTTCGGGTTATCTGATCCTTTCCAGTTTGGTAGACAGCGCTTATAATTTTGCTGTTGGCTTTCCTGCCGTAACTGGAGAATTAAGGTTCACCGTTGCTTTGGGTGGTAAGGATCGGGGATTTCTGATCAGGCAGTCTGATAATGGATGGAACCTGGTGGACCTGCAGACCTCTCAGCAGATCAAGCCACAGAATAATGAGGCGAATAATATTTCCTATCAGGCCCGCAATGATGCCTTTACCTCACTTTTGTCCAAAGTAGCAGATGATCCGGGTTTATTGCTGATACCCGTAGTGGCAAAAGAAGATGTAACTATAAAAGAGAAGAAGAAAGCAGAAAAGCCGGCGGAATCAAATTTTCCTGCAAAAGATTCTACCGCCGTAGTTCAAAACCAGACATTGGCAGATGTAAGAAAACCCGATGGAGATTCTTCGGACAGTAATCCTGGTGATAAAAAGACAGTGCCATCGGATAGCGCGGCAATCGTTTCAAAAACTGTAGAAATTCAAAACCCACCGGTGGATACAACGGCAGCGGCGGAAGTTTACAAACGTTCGCTGGTGAAAAAGCATTCAGAAAGTTCTACCTCGGAAGGATTCGGTTTGGTCTTTTATGACAAGCAGGATCAGGAAACAGATACCATCCGTTTGATGATACCCAATCCTAAATTTGTTTTCAAGTCGCTCGATACCACGCAAGCCGAGAATAATCAGATGCTGGAAATAAAAAAAGATGTGGATCAATCAAAAGTTTCCGGTACGGCTCCATCAGCACCTTCCACTTGCAAGACGGTTGCTTCGGAAAATGAATTCTTCAAGCTGAGAAAAAACATGGCGGCGAAAATTTCAGATGAAGGCATGGTGGAAGAAGCCAGAAAATATTTCAGGAATCGATGTTTTACCACAGAGCAGATCAGGAATCTGAGTGGCCTCTTTCTTACTTCAGCAGGCAAATACCAGTTTTTTGATGCCGCATGGATGCACGTTACCGACAGGGATCAGTTTGCGATCCTGCAGTCGGAGATCAAAGATGATTATTATGTGAAACGTTTCAAAACCCTGGTAGGTCAATAAATGTCCAGGTATTTTATTGATCTATCGTACAAGGGTAGCCGCTATAGTGGATTCCAGGTGCAGGAAAATGCCAATACCATTCAATCAGAGGTAGAAAAAGCATTTACTGTTTTGCAAAGGGCCCCGGTTTCCATGACCGGTTCTTCCCGCACTGATACAGGAGTGCATGCTTTACAGAATTATTTTCATTTCGACTATGAGGAAGAAGTGCATCCTCAGTTTATTTATAAGATGAATGCACTGTTGCCACAGGACATTGTGATCAGGAATGTATACCTGATGCCGTCTGATGCGCACTGCCGCTTTGATGCTGTTGCCAGGGCTTATGAATACCGGGTACATCGAATCAAAAATCCGTTTGATCGTGAGGTTTCACTATTTTTTCCCTATCGTCTCGATGGTGACAAGATGCAGGAAGGTGCTGCATTAATTAAATCGCAAACTAACTTTTTTGCTTTTTCAAAGACCAATACGCAGGTAAAAAATTTCGAGTGCAAGGTGAATGAAAGCCATTGGGAAATAGAAGGAGAACAGCTGATTTATCACATTGAAGCCAATCGTTTCCTAAGGGGAATGGTGAGGCTGCTGACAGCTTCTTTACTAAGACTGGGAAGACATCGCACAAACCTGGAAGAGTTCAGTTCCTTGTTTGAAGGAAGGGTGAGGTGTGGTCATTCCGTTCCGCCGCAGGGATTGTTTCTCACGCGTGTTCGGTATGCTGAAAATTATTTTCCCGCGCCCCTACAGAGTTTGGGCAGCTTTCACTAATTATTTTTTCAAATGATTTGGAACGGATTATCAATGGCCCGTATCTTTGCGTCCGCTTTTTGAAAATCAGTTGGAGCAGATAAAAAATCAGGTTGGTTTGACATTTTTTTAAGAAGAAAATTTCAAATTTATTTTACTGGGTGTCAAATACTTACTTATCTTTGCGTCCGCTTTTTGAATGGATATCGGAGGAGTGAAAGAAGACAGACTTCTTCACAGTTTTTTGTGAGTCGGCGCGCATAAAAATTTGGTTCGAAATACAGATACTCTGTATCTTTGCAGTCCGCAAAAAAATTCAGAAAACAAGTTCTTTTAATTAGTAGCAACGCCTTCGGAATTATTGAATGATGTTCTTGTTAAAAAATTGAGAATCAGAAAAATAATTTTGGTGAGAAAAAAAAGGCGCCTACATTTGCACTCCCAAATTTTTTGGACGGTATTGAAGGGAGAAGTTCTTTAGAAAAATAGATGAGGGCAAAAGGCCTGAAGATTCGAAATCTTGTCATCTGCACATTTGTATCTGCAGTGAACAGCTGCGGAAAACAGATTAAGTTCTTTGAAAGTATGGAAGCAACAGCACTCCCGATACTTGTTATCGGGAAACAATAGGTAAGTCAAGCGAATAACATTCGATTTTGACTCGTTAATTTTCTTATTTGAGAATTTTAATAGTCAGTATCAAAACTCATTTACAATGGAGAGTTTGATCCTGGCTCAGGATGAACGCTAGCGGCAGGCTTAATACATGCAAGTCGTGGGGCAGCAGGGGTGTAGCAATACACTCGCTGGCGACCGGCAAACGGGTGCGGAACACGTACGCAACCTACCCAAAACTGGGGGATAGCCCGGGGAAACCCGGATTAATACCTCGTAACATAATGAAGTGGCATCACTTTATTATTATAGCTCCGGCGGTTTTGGATGGGCGTGCGCCTGATTAGGTAGTTGGCGGGGTAACGGCCCACCAAGCCTACGATCAGTAACTGGTGTGAGAGCACGACCAGTCACACGGGCACTGAGACACGGGCCCGACTCCTACGGGAGGCAGCAGTAAGGAATATTGGTCAATGGACGCAAGTCTGAACCAGCCATGCCGCGTGAAGGATGAAGGTCCTCTGGATTGTAAACTTCTTTTATCTGGGACGAAAAAAGCTCATTCTTGAGCACTTGACGGTACCAGAGGAATAAGCACCGGCTAACTCCGTGCCAGCAGCCGCGGTAATACGGAGGGTGCAAGCGTTATCCGGATTCACTGGGTTTAAAGGGTGCGTAGGAGGGCAGGTAAGTCAGTGGTGAAATCTCTGGGCTTAACCCAGAAACTGCCGTTGATACTATCTGTCTTGAATACCGTGGAGGTGAGCGGAATATGTCATGTAGCGGTGAAATGCTTAGATATGACATAGAACACCAATTGCGAAGGCAGCTCGCTACACGAATATTGACTCTGAGGCACGAAAGCGTGGGGATCAAACAGGATTAGATACCCTGGTAGTCCACGCCCTAAACGATGGATACTCGACATACGCGATACACTGTGTGTGTCTGAGCGAAAGCATTAAGTATCCCACCTGGGAAGTACGACCGCAAGGTTGAAACTCAAAGGAATTGGCGGGGGTCCGCACAAGCGGTGGAGCATGTGGTTTAATTCGATGATACGCGAGGAACCTTACCTGGGCTA
>JBJMLU010000031.1:0-12477 GCA_045805145.1 Flavisolibacter sp.
ACCAGCATATCATCCGAACCGGTTGCACCATTTACAGCGGGGTTTCCATTTCCCTTGCCGTTTCCATTATTTCCATTATCATCTGTAACAGTGAGACGGAATACATAGGTTCCTGCAGCAAGATTGCTTACAACAGGATTGGCAATATCATCCCGACTGAATTGTGCATTATTGGGTCCGGAGATCTCCGACCATTTATATGCAGTGATGGATCCATCCGGATCATTGCCAGTTCCACTGAGCTGAATAGATGAAAGAGGAAGGGTTACTGTTTGATCAGGACCTGCATTGGCAGTGGGACTTTGATTTCCTTTGCCAGGGCCGGGGCCGGGACCACCATCCGGATCCTTTCCACCTCTTTTATATTTCAGCATCCATTCATAGATGTTCATGCTTTGCGCATTGTTGCGCCAGTTGGGATCATAAGGTGTGTTCCAGGCACCAGGATCATGTCCACCCGGAACTGCGGTGAGCCAGGCATAGAGGTCGGGTGCAGAAGCATTAATGAGTTTTGTGGCAGTTTGTGCGAACGCCAGCCATGCATCGTTGGAGCCAGTGATGCTCCAGGCTTTTGCACCATAGGTTCCTCCTACCAGTGGAAGTTGATCTGACTCTGAAGAATAATTGGTGCCTGCTGCACTAACGGGTACGATAGCCGCAAATTTCTTCGCTGCATCAGCACCATTGGTCACACAGGACCAGGTTCCCGCACCACCTGCGGAGATGCCCGTTACATAAATTCGGTTTGGATCAATGCGGTAACGGCTCATCACATCCTGCAATACCCATTGCACACTGCCCCATGCATAGGACCAATGTGCTGCCGATGGCGCCTGCGGCGATACTACAATAAATTTATAGTTCTTCCCGTCTGTGGGATTCACGGCTTCCGGGTTGAAGCCGTTTGCAATCATCATCGGAAGTCCATACTTCACGAGGTTCCATAGTCCACCAACACCATCTCCTCCTTCACCGGAACCGTGAAGAAAAATGATCAATGGATATTTCTCCTTTGTGCTGCCATAGTCGGTAGGCAGCCACGTGAGTCCATACGTCGGCGTACCCCAGGCAGTCACCGGATACTGATCCACGATCTGACGACCGAGAGTTTGTTGTGCGGACAAATGTTGAATGGAAAAGAGCAGACAGAATACTGCAAACGAAAATCTACCCATGGTAGAAAGAGCATGGTGCTTCATATTTCTAGTCGGTTAGTTTAATGATCTTATTTCAACCGGGGACAGAAGCAGTTTTCACGGTGCAGAACAGCGCCGAAATGGCAAAAATTATGCTAAACTTTATCTAACGGTAAAAAATGAGCGAGCAATTCCAATTTTTTTTCAAGGTCGAATTTCGGTTCGATGGTTGGAAGATAATTTTTTTTTCAATCCAACAAATTTTTCTTCGATCAATTCCTTCTCATTGAAAAAGTTTTTTTTCCCAAGTAATCAACGAGTGAATCCACATGCTCTTCTGTAAAAAATATTTTTCTTTCATGAGGAAAAAAACAAAAAACATTGTGGTTATTTCTTTCAAGCGGACTGGACAAAATATTTTACACGATTGGTACGATGAATAACGAGAAGATATTTTTTGAATGAGTTAAGCGCAAGGGACAAGAGAACGCATAGAAGAACGCAAGTAATGCGAAGCCTGCAACCCTTGCATTCTTCTGCGCGTTCCGGAATTTGTTTTTCAACCTTGAGTTCCAAATTATCAATATACTAATGAAGAAAACCTCAAAGGATTTTCATCCTTGAGGTTCTATAAAAAAAATCCCGACGTTAAGTCGGGATTCAATTCATTATTGTTTGATCAACTTCGTGGTCTGTGTCCACTGGCCCAGCGTGAGCTTCAGCAGATACTGTCCAACCGGAAGTTCTCCAATGGAAAGATAGGTTTGTGATGCACCTGCATCTGGTTTGGCAACAGTGAACTGTTTTTGCAGACTTCCGTTCATATCGAAGATCTGTACTGTCATTGTTCCTGTGAGTTCTGAATTCACTTGCAGAAGGAATCGATCGGTAACCGGATTCGGAAATACTTCGATGCTCGATGAGGTGGAAGCGGTTGTTTCTACAACAGTTTTTGTAGCTGCTGCAGTCACCGTGGTATTGGGACCAGCAATTTCAAACCAGTTCAGATTCCATCCACCAGGCGAAGCCACGGTTGCAATGCGCAAAGTCTGTTGGCCTGCGTCCAGAGTCACTTGAGCAGAAATGGTCTGCCAGCTTTGATAAGCCCCTGTTGATGGAACATTCACAGTAGCGAGGACAGTGCCATCTGATTTCCTGATCTGGAATTGAGCGCCTGCAACCATGGTTGCGATCCTGAAGTTCATGGTATAATTTCCTGCTGACGCAATGTTCACTGAATAGTCAGCCCAGTCATTGAGGTCCTGGCTTCCTACATTGTATCCTCCACCAATATCGCTGGTTGTTTCTTTATTCACTCCACCCATCGCACTCCAGTTCTCTGCTTCAATATGAAGAGTGGTTGCGGTAACCGGAGGAGGTGTAATCGATCCGCCTCCTACAAGATCAAACCAGTTCAGGTTCCATCCACCAGGCGAAGCAATCGTTGCAATGCGCAAGGTTTGTTGTCCTGCACCAAGGGTAATCTGTGCTGAAATGGTTTGCCAGCTTTGGTATGCACCTGTTGAAGGAACATTCACTGTTGCCAGCACTGTACCGTCTGATTTCCTGATCTGGAATTGAGCGCCTGCCACCATGGTTGCAATTCTGAAATTTGCTGTATAAGTTCCTGCAGAAGGAATATTCACAGAATACTCCGACCAATCATTGAGGTCCTGACTTCCTACATTGTACCCTCCACCTGCATCTGAAGTTGCTTCTTTTGATACACCACTCATGGTACTCCAGTTCTCTGCTTCAATATGAATGGTAGTAGCTGTTCCGCCGGCAGATGCATTTACAGTTACTATTACATCATCAGTTGCCGTAGCACCAGTATTGTCTTTTACAGTAAGTCTGAAATTGTATGAACCTGCTAATAGTGCACTCACGGAAGTCTGTGCTGATGTAGCCGCACTGAAATTGGCATTGGATGGACCACTCAACTCACTCCACTGATAAGATGCAATTGATCCGTCTGCATCTGTTCCGCTACCCGAAAGAGTTGCAGAAGAAGAGGGAAGTGTGATTGTTTGATCGGCGCCTGCATTGGCAACTGGCGATTGGTTGGAAGATGATCCACCACCAATGAGATCAAGCCAGTTCAGGTTCCATCCACCAGGTGAGGCAACAGTTGCAATTCTTATTGTCTGTTGTCCTGCACTAAGATTAAGCTGCGTTGAAATCGTTTGCCAGTTTTGATAGGCACCTGTTGATGGAACATTGACAGTAGCCAGTACAGTACCATCTGATTTTTTCACCTGGAACTGTGCTCCGGCCACCATGGTTGCAATTCTGAAATTTGCTGTATAGGTTCCTGCAGAAGGAATATTCACAGAATAATCTACCCAGTCGTTGAGGTCCTGGCTTCCTACATTGTATCCGCCGCCAGCGTCGCTGGTTGTTTCTTTATTCACACCACTCATCGCACTCCAGTTCTCTGCTTCAATATGAAGTGTAGATCCTGTAGAAGGAGTAGAACCATTTACGGTAACGACGATATCATCGGTAGCAGTAGCGCCACCATTATCGGTTACTTTCAACCGGAAAGTATACGCGCCCTGGACCAATCCGCTAACACCTGTCGCCGCGGATGTAGCAGCGCTGAAATTTGCATTCGAAGGACCGGTTAGTTCACTCCATTGATAAGAAGCAATGCTGCCATCTGCATCTGTTCCGCTTCCGGAAAGATTTGCAGAAGAAGAAGGAAGCGTGATGGTCTGGTCAGCTCCGGCATTGGCTGTTGGCGCCTGGTTGGAACCACCACTTCCCAGAGAAAAATCCATCCAGTTGATATTCCATCCACCTGCTGCATTGTTGGTGAAAATCCGGAGCGTCTGTTGGCCCGCAGGTAATGAAACATTCGCGCTTACATTCTGCCAGGTCTGCCAACCACCGGTACTTGGAACATTTACAGTAGCGAGCACGGTGCCATCAGATTTTTTCACCTGGAACTGGGTTCCTACATTGATGGTGGCTACTCTGAAATTGATCGCATAATTTCCAGCAGAGGGAACATTCACATTATAGTCCATCCAGTCATTATTGTCCTGCCAACCCACATCCTGTCCGCCGCCGGCATCAGTTGTATTTTCCGTATTGATACCACTCATCGTCGCAAAATTCTCTGCTTCAATGCGGCCAGGGATCGTATTAAATACATTGATCACTACATCATCATAGGCAGAACCACCTGTATTGTCTGATACGCTCAGACGGAAAGTATAGCTTCCACCAACCAGGTTGCTCAGAGTTGGATTGGGCACGGACGCACTACTAATATTGTATTGGGAAGGTCCTGAAATTTTTGTCCAGCTATAATTGGTCACTGTTCCATCGGGATCACTTCCACTTCCATTGATTTGAACACTGTTTCCATTGATGTTTTGGTCGGGACCTGCATTGGCAGTAGGAAGTTGATTGTTGGAAGGAGGAGGCGTACTGCCTCTTTGATATTGCAGCAACCACTGATAAACGCTCATGTTATTTTCCTTGTAACTGGAATTATATACATAGGTCCAGCAGTCGTGTTGCGAAGCACTGAAAATAGTTTTACGCGCCTGCGGATTGGGAGCGGGCGCTTCATTGATCTGCGCTACATAGTCATTGGTATAAGATGAAGGAACCGTTGGATCATTATCGTTATGAAAAGCCCAAACAGCAATATTGGCCCCGGCAATGGTGCGTGCTCTTGTATGATCGGGCCATGAAGCACCGGCGAAAGGAGCGATGGCCGCAATACGGTTGGCATAAGTGCTGTTGTTGCCCACGTAATCCCAAACTGCTCCACCACCCATGCTCAAACCCGTGAGGTAAACTCTGTTCAGGTTCACACGGTAATGGCTTACTGCATAATTGATAACATTATCTACGTCGGCAGCACTGGGCCAATTGACGAATTGTGGTGAGATCACAATGAAGCTCATTGATTGTCCATTTACATTAAAGGAAACGGGCATCTCTCCCACATTAATGGAAGCCGCAACGCCGGTGTTCAACAATCTTGTTAACTGGCCGGGACTTCCATCACCCAGTTCGCCTGTTCCGTGAATAAAGATCAACAGCGGATAGGTCTGGCTGGTGTTGCTTGCATAACCCTGGGGCAGGTATTCATAGAATGCATTGGTATTTGATCCCATGGAAATATACCTGGCGGTTTGAACCTGTGCCTGTGCCTGGCTGAACGATAATGTTAAAATGAGAGTCACTGCGGCGAACAGCGAAAACGGTCTTAGGTGCTTCATACAATTATTGAATGGTTAGCTTGTAAACTGATGATGAAATTCTACGAGTCCGGATGTAGTTATGTTTTGGGCGGGTTTGGACGGTGCGGAATGGCGAAAACTATGCCAAAAAGAAATTGCAGTTAGTTGGGGCATGCAAACATGAATTTTTTTAGAACGTGATGAAAATAACTTAGATCAATTCAAAAAAATCATCGGCGAAAACATGAAAACATTGACTGAGGTCAAATAGTCAATAGTGAATAGTCAATAGTGAATAGTCAAAAGTGAATAGGGAGGGGTCGTCAGGTAAATTGTAAAGGTCGGTTAGAGTCGATGGAAATTCTTAAGACTAACTTCAGTCCGCTTTATGGTTTCTTTCACAACCAGGAATGAAATCAATTCCTGAGCAGTCTTTCTGAATTCAAAGCTAACGTTTAAAATCCTTCTTCCTTGTTAAACATCTCCGACCTTAAGATCCGCCACATTCACTATTCACTTTTCATTATTCACTTCCTCACCATTCACCATTCACCATTTCACCATTTCACTTTCTAACAAACACCTCGATCATTCCCTTCGTGTCTCCTCTTCGGGGAGCGAAGAATGAATCGGCTTTTTGATAATAGACCTGCAGTGAGTCGCGGATACGGAAGGGATAAAAATTATTCAGTGTGGGAATATATTCGAAAAGCACCAGGTCGTAGTGTTTTGCCCTGATACTGTCTTCATACATCTTGGCTTCCTTGTTAAACATGGCTACACCAAGGTGATACCAAAGTGGAATGTCTGGTCCCTTCTCTTCCTGATAAGGAATTTCCACTGCAAGCGGAGTCAGCTCCGACATGTTCAATACTCGCAGGCCTGGTTTCTTGACAATATCCATTTGAAGCAACCGATAAATTCCATCAACCGTAGGGCCCGGCAAATAGATCTTGTCGAATGATTTGAGTCCGCTGTATTTCCATTGCGACATTGGTATCTCCGCTGTATCCCTGTTGATCATGTAAGTTTTTCTGTTGACAACATTTTCTCCATTACGCGAAACGGTTTCCACTGGTGGCTGGAATTTCTGAAAGACCCTTTGAAAGTATTTCCAAAAAACACCGCTCCACCAAAGCAGCGTCCCCAGCAATCCAACCATTAAAACGCGCACTCGGAAAAAATCCAGACGAATCAATTCAGCCAACAGCGAAAGAATAAAGGCAAAGGCAAAACTGTGAAAGAAAATATTGTTGTCAGGAGGAGTGTAGCTCGTGACCTGCAGAACGGCTGCTTCCACAAGAATTCCAAGTGTCAACAGGAAAAAAATATTTTTCTGTCTGCTCAAGCCAGTTCCTCTTTTAAAAAAGGCAACCATGAGAAGCACTGAAAGAAAAAAATAAAACTTGATCCACTGAGACGCCGCGAAAAATTCATCAAGGATGTCGAAAAAAGAAAGTCGTGCCGTATGTGGGGGCTGACCATGATTGAACCAATATCCAAAATTAAACCGGGTTAGTGGAGCGATGATGGCGAAGGCTGCGATGAGAAAACTGGCGGAGAAAATAGCCAGGGCCATCCATTTTCTGCTGGTAAAGCAGGAATACAAAAGCAGTGCAAGGCAAAGCAGGAGCGCCATTCCACCACCGTCCTGTTTGGTAAAAAAAGAAAAGAAGATGAACAGCGCACTCAGGGATAACCAGATCCAGTGTGTTTTTTTTCCAGTAATGTATTGCAGCAAAAAGGCGAGTCCCACAAATTCATAAACAATCACGGTATGGTTGTACCAGGGCCAGAAATTAAAAAAGGAATAGGAAACACAATACAACACTACTGACAGCAGCCGAACGCCGGGTTGCACATCGAGGCTTTTCAGAATGGAACGAAAAGCCAGTCCGGAAATGATATTGATAAATACCTGGGCCTTCACCAGCGTGATCATTTTTGCACCGAAGATTTTGAAGAACAGCGCTGGTATGGTCCAATACATATAGCCAATGGGCATTCCAAAATCCCGGTAAGGGATTTCTCCCTGGCTGATTCGATAAGCACCTTCCCAGGACAGGAAAATATTCACCCGGTAAGGAAAACTGGAGAAGAGGGGAACACAGGCCAGGGCGATGATGAAGAGGATCTCAAAAACAGAAAACTGTTTTTGTTTGTTTCTATCGGACGGCAACTCATTCATAGTGGAAATGCAATGATGCACCAAGATAGATTGTTATTGTGAATGGCCAATAGTGAAGCGGGAAGAGCGAAGATTGAAACCGCAGAGAACGCAAAGGAACGCAAGGTATTTGCAAATTGTGTCCAAAACATTTTTTTGCGGCCCTTTGCGCTTCCTTGCGTTCTCTGCGGTTTCAAAACCTCTCATTCAGGAGAGAATCTCAAAACCAATAGACCACTCCGACCTAAAGAACCATAAACCCTCACACCCCGCTTCTCCTTTTGAGCGATAACCTATATTTTTACCCCGTCCCTTAAACCAATGGAATGGCTTATCTCCGGTTATTGCGTCCGAAAGACTGGGCAAAGAATTTATTTTTGTTCATCCCTCTTTTCTTTTCGGGCGTACTTTTTAATGCTTCCCTCTATCCAAAGCTTCTTCTTGGATTTGTAGCTTTCAGCTGCATCGCCAGCAGCATTTACATCATCAACGATTACCGCGATATTGAAGACGACCGGCGCCATCCCGAAAAGTCGAAACGGCCCCTGGCTTCAGGTGCAGTTTCTAAAAATGCCGCCATCATCATCACCATTTTAATGGCGCTCCTGGGTTTTGCCATCGCATGGTTTATCCGGGAGAAATTTTTATTTGTCCTCGCGGTTTATTTTATTCTCAACCTGGCCTATTCCTTTATTCTGAAAACCATTCCCATACTTGATGTCATTATCGTGGCCATTGGTTTTGTTCTGCGCGTAAAAGCCGGGGCTGTTATCGCCATGATCGGGCTCACCGAGTGGCTCAATATCATGGTCTTTCTCCTGGCCCTGTTCATGGCCATTGGAAAAAGAAGGGACGATGTTCTGCTCAAACTTTCCTCCGGAACGGAAATGCGCCGGTCCATCAAAGGATACAATCTGGAATTTTTGAATGTGGCTACTTCATTGATCTGCGCGGTCATTGTGGTGGCTTATTTTATGTACACCATGTCTGCTGAAGTGCAGCTCAGAGTGGCGCACCTGGGCGGACATACAAGGCCTGATTTCAGTGGGAATATGTACCGCCTCTATTATACCTGTCTCTTTGTTTTGGCGGGAATATTGCGATATTTGCAAATCATCTTTGTACAGTCTGCATCGGGCTCTCCCACCAGGATTCTGTACAGGGACCGTTTTATCCAGGTCACCATTCTCCTTTGGATCGCCAGCTTTTATCTGATCATATATATGCCAGACGTGAGGATTTTCAAATGAAAAAAACAATTGCCAATTGGGGCAACTATCCCCTGATGGAAACAGAGGAAAAAAGCTTTTCTTTTGAAAAGGAGTTGTCCGCCGATCTTCCAAACAGTTCTCAATTTATTGCCCGGGGCAACGGCCGCTGTTATGGCGACGCCTCCCTGGCACCCCATACTTTTTCTACCCTCAAATACGACAAGATCATTTCCTTCGATAAGGAACATGGCGTCTTCGAATGCCAGTCGGGCATCACCCTCGACCAGGTGCTCGATGTTATTGTACCACAAGGCTGGTTCCTTCCCGTTACACCGGGAACAAAATTCATCACGGTCGGCGGCGCTGTAGCCAGTGACGTTCATGGGAAGAACCATCACGTGGATGGATCCTTTTCAGCCCATGTGGTGGATATGGACATACTGCTGTCGAATGGTGATACGATAACATGTTCTACCGATCTCAATGCCGATCTTTTTCGCGCCACCTGCGGAGGCATGGGACTAACGGGCATCATCACCCGTGTTCGTTTCCAGCTCAAAAAAATCGAGACCTCCTACATCGCCCAAAAACAGGTGAAGGCAGCTAACCTGGAAGAATTGATCCGGCTTTTTGACGAATACAAACACTACACCTATTCTGTAGCCTGGATCGATTGCCTGAAAAAAGGAAAAGAGTTTGGAAGAAGCATACTCATTCTGGGCGAACATGCAAAAAGAGAGGAGCTTGATGAGGAAAAGAAAAAAAATCCGCTCAGGCTTCCCGGCAAAAGACAGATCAGCCTTCCTTTTTCGTTTCCTTCATTCGCCCTCAACTCTTTTACCGTTAAGGCTTTCAATTTTCTTTATTACGCCAAGAACCGGAAAAAAGAGATCAACAATATTGTTTCCTACGAACCTTTTTTTTATCCGCTCGATGCCGTGCTCCACTGGAACCGGATGTATGGAAAAAAAGGATTTGTTCAATACCAGTTTGTCCTGCCACTTTCAAGCAAAGAAGGATTGGTCCGGATTCTTCAAAAGATCAGTGATGCAGGACTTGGATCTTTTCTCGCCGTACTCAAGGTTTTTGGCCCACAGCATGACCTGATCTCTTTTCCGCAGGAAGGGTTTACACTGGCCCTTGATTTTGCGGTGCGTGATGGATTGTTCCCATTTCTGGACGACCTGGACCGCATTGTGCTGGAATATGGAGGAAGAATTTATTTATCAAAAGATGCCCGGATGAAACCGGAAATTTTCTGGAATAGTTATCCGGGTGCCGGGGAGTTTGTAGACATTGTAAAAAAATACAATCCTGGTTTCCGTATCAATTCTGAGCAGGCAAAACGGCTGCTTATCTCTCAATAGTATCTATGTCAACTGTCTTAATTCTCGGCGCCAGTTCAGATATCGGTTATGCCATTGCCCGACATTTTGCTTCTGCAAAATATGATGTGCAGCTCGCAGGCCGTAATGTTCAATCGCTCCAGGCTTTTCAATCCGACCTCCAGATCCGGTATAGTGTTTCCTGTTCACTCCATTCCTTCGATGCGCTTCGCTTCGATAGTCACGAGTCGTTTTATTCTTCGCTCTCGCCTCGTCCGGATGTTACGGTTTATGTGGCGGGATACATGACGGAAAATGAGAAAGCACTTTCCGACTGGAATGAAACGCTTCGCACCATCCAGACCAATTATACCGGAGCCATATCTATTTTGAATATTGTAGCGAGGGATTATTCCAGCCGTTCTGCAGGCACCATCGTAGGTATCAGTTCCGTTGCAGGGAACAGAGGAAGGCAAAGCAATTATATTTATGGCAGCGCAAAGGCAGGATTCACTGCTTACCTTTCGGGACTGCGCAATCAGTTATTTCATCAGAAGGTTCATGTCCTCACTGTTCTTCCCGGTTTTGTGTACACGAAAATGACCGAGCATCTTTCCTTACCCAAAATACTCACCGCAACTCCCGACGAAGTAGGGGCTGCGGTATACAAGGCGGTAAAAAATAAACAAGATGTTTTATATGTGCTCTGGTTCTGGCGCTGGATCATGCTGGTGATCACTTCCATTCCCGAATCGATGTTCAAAAAAAGAAAGTTGTGAAAAAAGGGATTGCTTTTTTTGATTTCGATGGAACCATTACAACCCAGGATACTTTGTTGGCCTTTATCCGGAGCAGCAAAGGAATCTTTCCATTCATATTGGGTTTTTTAATCAATAGTCCCTGGCTGCTTGCCTATAAGCTGGGAATCATATCCAATCAAAGAGCAAAAGAAAGGGTCCTCAGTTATTTTTTCAGGGGCATGAAGCTGGAAGAATTCGAGGAACAATGCAACAGGTTTTCAAAAAATATTCTGCCCCACTTGATGCGCCCTGCTGCACTGAAAGAAATAAGCCGCCTCAGGCAGAATGGTTCACTTATTGTAGTGGTATCGGCTTCTCCGGAAAACTGGATACGGAGCTGGTCAAAGAACGAGGGACTTGAACTCATTGCCAGCCAGTTGGAAATAAAGGAAGGAAGGATCACCGGTAAGATTTTGGGTAAGAATTGTCATGGTCCTGAAAAGGTGAGAAGGATCCTGGAAAAACATGTGATGAGTGATTATGAAGAAGTATTTGCCTACGGCGATACCAGCGGGGACCTGCCCATGCTGAAACTCGCCACCAGCTCATTTTATAGGCCTTTTCGCAAATAAGGCCATAAGAAAAAATGATGAATTGTGATTATCTTGTACGCGTTAATCAAGTTGTCGTGGGCACCCAACCATTTACGAAACTGAACCCTATGTTGAAAGGCAGAGATATTGTCGTGATCGGGCTTCAACCCTGGTACTTCGAAATTGGAAGCAATTGTAAAAATATTGCGACGCAGCTTGCCCTGCACAACCGGGTCCTTTACGTGAACCTTCCCATCAACCGCAAAACTTTTTTCTCGAAACACAATAACCAGGGCATTAGCCAGCATATTCAGATCATCAGGAAAAAAGAAGAGACGATCAAAAAGATCGGCGAGAATATGTGGGAGCTCTATCCGACTTCCGTAATGGAATCGATCAACTGGCTGCCACTCACGTCTGCTTTTAAAGCGGTGAACTATATCAACAACAAACGATTTGCAGCAGACATCAAAAAAGCAACAGACCGACTGGGATTTAAAGACCTCATTCTTTTTAACGACAACGATTTTTTCAACGGATATTCTTTGAAAAAATTACTCTCACCTGCGCTCTACGTTTATTATTGCAGGGACTATCTCAGAGGTCACGACTACTGGAAGAAACACGGCGATGTTCTGGAACCTGAATTGATCCGCATGGCCGATATCGCCGTGGCCAATTCTGCCTACCTCGCTGAATATTGCTCGGAGTTTAACCAGGAATCCTATTATATCGGACAAGGTTGTAACCTGGAACTATTCGATCTCACGCGTCAAGGGCGCGTTCCTGAAGAAATGAAAAGCATTGCCCATCCCACCGTCGGTTATGTGGGAGCAGTGATCTCTTACCGTCTCGATGAGCAGATCATTCGGATCATTGCTACCGCGCATCCCGAATGGAATGTGGTGCTGGTAGGACCGGAGGACGAGGTTTTTCAGAAAAGTTCTTTGCACCAATTGCCCAATGTTCATTTTATCGGAAGAAAACCCATGGAAGAATTGCCAGAGTTTGTGCGCAGCTTTGATGTGTGCATCAATCCTCAGCTGGTGAGTGCCATTACCATTGGCAACTATCCATTGAAGGTAGATGAATACCTGGCCATG
>JBJMLU010000032.1:0-14028 GCA_045805145.1 Flavisolibacter sp.
GCTCTTCCGATCTTGCCATCGTCTTCGCTCAGGATGCAAAGGATATCAATGTGAACGTGAATACCAAGGGTGGTGCCTGGTACACCTCGCCCTGGGTTTGGGTTGTAGGTGCCGCGGTCTTTATCCTGCTTTTGGTAGCGCTTACCCGTGGAAGTGGAAGAAGAAGTGATTGAGATATGGAATTGCCTCCTTCGCTAGCGCTACGGCGGCCGAAGGGAATTGGGAATTCGGAATTTGGAATTGGTGGTTGTGCGGATTATAAAATGGATCAGTATACTTTTTTTTCGGTGATGGCTGGAACTAATTCCTGTTTGTCTCCTAATTCCCAATTCCAAATTCCACTCAATACCCCAATATCTTACCAGCTCTCTCAACCTATTCTTTTTCCAAAAATCAAACTCCCGATCCGCACCAGGTTACTGCCCTCTTCAATGGCAATGGAATAATCGTTGCTCATGCCCATCGACAAGACGGTGAACTGGCAATTGAATAAATTCAGGTTGCGGTATTGGTCGAATAATTTTTTTAGCTGACCGAATTCATTTCTTAGCTGCTGCTCATTATCTGTAAACGAAGCCATGGCCATTAGTCCACTGATCAGGATATTTTTCATTGAGGCCAGCTCGTGATGATCATTCATGAATCCTGAAAGTTCATCTTCGTCCAGACCGAATTTGGTTTCTTCCTGTGCAATGTGCACCTGCAGCAGAACCGACTGTATCCTGCCTGTCTTTTCTGCCTGTTTGTTGATTTCTTTTAACAAACGAATACTGTCCACACCGTGAATCAGGTGAACAAAGGGCACGAGGTATTTGGCCTTGTTGCTTTGAAGATGACCAATAAAATGCCAGCGGATGTCTTCAGGAAGAACCTCTTTTTTTTCGAGAAGTTCCTGCACATAATTTTCTCCGAAATCCCTTTGTCCCTCTTCGTATAGTTCGCGGATGGAATCAACTGGCTTGGTTTTGCTCACAGCCACAAGGGTTATTCCTTTGTTCTTTAATTCAGCAAGAAGCTCCCCGTATTTTTCAAGATTAACAGACATAGCAGACAAATCTAACCTCGTCTTGCGGTGACCAGGACAAGGCGTTCGTGTAAAATAAAGGATGATTATTTCAAAATGGAACGGGAGATCACAATCCTCTGTACCTCGCTGGTGCCTTCATAGATCTGTGTGATCTTGGCATCACGCATCAGCCGCTCTACATGGTACTCCTTCACGTATCCATAACCACCGTGGATCTGCACGGCTTCTACCGTGGTCCACATGGCGGTTTCAGAAGCGTAAACCTTAGCCATTGAAGAACTCATGGTATAATCTCTTTTCTGATCTTTATCAAATGCGGCTTTCATACACAGAAGACGCGATGCCTCAATGCGGGTAGCCATATCGGCCAGCTTAAATGCAATGGCCTGGTGATTGGAGATCTCTGTTCCAAACGACCTGCGTTCTTTGGAATAAGCCAACGACCTTTCGTAAGCGCCGCTTGCAATACCCAGTGCTTGCGATGCAATGCCGATCCTGCCGCCTGCAAGGGTTTTCATAGCGAACTTAAATCCGAATCCGTCTTCTCCGATCCTGTTTTCTTTTGGAACTTTCACGTCATTGAACAAAATGGTGTGGGTATCGCTGGCCCTGATTCCGAGTTTATTTTCTTTTCCACCCACAACAACACCAGGCCAGTTTTTTTCGACTATGAATACACTAATGCCTTTATGTCCTTTGGAACGATCGGTTTGTGCGATGACCAGGTATACTGAAGCGGTACCACCATTGGTGATCCAGTTTTTCGTGCCATTGAGCAGGTAATGATCGCCCATATCTTCGGCTACTGTTCGCTGTGAGGTGGCATCGCTTCCAGCTTCGGGTTCGCTCAGAAGAAATGCACCGGTATAAAGATTTCCATCCTTCTGACCTTGTGCCAGGGGAAAAAGATATTTTCTTTTTTGTTCTTCTGTACCAAAAGCTTCAATGCCATAACAAACCAGACTGTTGTTAACGCTCATGCACACACTCACGCTGGCATCGATCTTACTGATCTCCTGAATGGCGAGCACATAACTCACTGTATCCAGACCAGTTCCTCCGTATTCAGGATCCACCATCATCCCCATAAATCCCAATTGAGCAAGCTTTATGATCTGCTCGCGCGGAAACTGCATCTTTTCATCACGTTCAATCACACCAGGAAGACATTCCGTGTGCGCAAAATCACGCGCCGCCTGCTGGATCATTAATTGTTCTTCGCTTAACTGAAAATCCATGATTCTATTTGTGTCGCAAATATAGTTGTTTGTAGAAAAGCAGGCTTGGCAGAGACCTGTCGATACCAATCGTTCTTAGTCACTGTCTGATTTATTTTCTTTCAATAATTTTTTCAGAGAAAAAATATGCAGCGCAAAAGCAAGCAGTACCAAAATGGTTGGAAGATAAATGAAAGGAAGATCGCCTACCAGTGCAAGACTGGGTTCCTTTTTGAAATATCTTAAAGGTGTCGGCACGGACAGCATCGCTACGACCATCACATTCAGCAACAATAAAATTCCAACAATATTGAAAATGATCCCAACGGATCTTGACCTTTGTTTATTTTTCGACATCCACCATCCTACAGGTAGTGCAAGCATGCCGGTGATCAGGTCATAATTATAACCTTCCCAGGTCATTTGTATGGGTAAAAGTCCCCGCCTGAAAGAAAGAAAGATCATCACTTCCACCAGGATTCGGAAGCACTGCATCAACACGGGCCAATGAACCGGCATCAACTTCAGCAAAGTGGAGAATGAACGGGAAGAACTGAAGACAAGCAGCAATACCAATCCTACCAGTACAAAAACAAATACTCGCGGAGGTAAATCAAAAGTCCTGAAGAAGCCCACCAGTGATAATACGGTGACCACCGCCACCCACAGAACAATTGCGAACACGCACCGGATAAAATAGGAATTGCGGTGCTGTGTTGTCCATCCTGTTTTTTGGAGGATGCGCCTTAAAGCTGCAAGGACAACAATAATGCAGACAAGGCAAAGCAAAATGATAAAAACAGAAGGAATGGTGGTGGCGTCCATAAAAAGTTTTTATTGTCAAAAAGCCAATGCAAAGCTTTCACCTTTTTCAACAGAAAACAATAGCTTATAAAATGAGAGATGTAGGCCGGTGTCAATCCCTGATCTGAAGGACTGCTTTTGCGAGAGCAATTGTTTGAAGATCGCCTGAATGTTTTCCCGGTTCGTCGGAGAGTTTGACCACAGGCGTCCAGGGTTCACATTCAGGAAGTGCTTCGGTCATTTTTATTACGATGTTCATGGGTTTGGGCCCAACATCATTGGTAAAATTGGTGCCGATACCAAAGGACATCCCAATCTTTCCCCTGCAATAATCTGCGATGTCTTTGACCTTTTCGGGATTAAGGCTATCGGAAAAAATAATAGTTTTCGACATAGGGTCGATACCCATAGATTGGTAATGTAGGATGGTTCTTTTTGCAAACTCAATAGGATCACCGCTGTCGTGCCGCACACCATCAAAGAGCTTGGCGAATTTTTTATCGAAGATCTCGTAGAACTCACGTGTGGTGAATGTATCAGAAAGAGCGATACCCAGGTCGCCGCGAAATACATCGATCCAGTGTTCGAGTGCCAGTGTATTGGCCATCTTGAAACCATATTTCGCTGCATGAAACATAAACCATTCGTGGGCATGGGTACCAATAGGCTTGATTTGATTCGTGTGTGCAAAATGAACATTGCTGGTTCCAACAAAGGTCTTTCCATACTTCTTCAAAGTTTCCACAACCAACTGGTGTACTGCATAAGAATGGCGTCTTCTGGTTCCGAATTCCGCAATGGTTACGCCCATCTCTCCATAAGTTTCAATCTTCGCCCGCGTTTTTCTTATCAGCTCGGAATCATTTTCTTTTTTCGGCTCCTCCAGTGAATAATAATTTTCCGAGATGAGGCACAACAAAGGAACTTCCCATAATATCGTCCGGTACCAGAATCCTTCTACAAAAACATCGAGCTCACTTCCTCTTTGTTCAATGCGGACTTCTGAAGGATCATACCGGTAGCCTTCAAGAAAATCCAGATACACAGGATCCAGATAAGGACAGGTGCGCATCAACCATCGCTTTTCATCATTTGACAAACGAAGTGCCGCCAGTGCATCGACTGATGAACGAAGTGCTGAGGCAAAACCTGAAGGAAAAGAATGCTTACCGCGGTTAATGAAGCGGTAACGAGCCTTGGCACGGGGAAAGAGCCGGACCACGCCCTGCTGCATGGTGAATTTGTAAAAATCATTATCGAGTATGGAAGGAAATGCAATCATACCGGTCTGACCGCAAGTTCGATACAATTTCCAGGCCGTCAGGTTTCTTAAAAACATAAGCAAGAGCTATTGAAAATTCAGAATGTCGTCCACAATATCTTTGGAAAATGGACATCAGGATCATTAATGCGGGAAGTGAGATGTATGAACAAATGATTGAGCTGCGTGTTCGTCAGCTGCTCAACCCGATCGGTGTTCCCGCTTCCTATATCGACCCTGAAAAAGAAAAGCAGGATATTTTCATTGCTGCATTTAAAGACGAGATCATGGTGGGTTGTTGCATCCTGACCCGCAAGGACGATGAAAGGATTCAACTAAGACAGATGGCCGTTCGGTCGGACCTTAGAGGCAAGGGCATTGGTGCTGCTATCGTTGCATTTGCCGAACAGGAAGCAAAAAAGCTCCAGTACAAAATTCTGATGATGCATGCCCGCGATCCTGTTCTTGAATTTTACCGCAAATGCGGTTATCGTGTAGTAGGCGAACAATTCTTTGAAGTAGGCATGGGACATCATATGATGGAAAAGAATTTATGAAGAGTTGATAGTTGATTGTTGGTAGTTGATAGAAGAAAAATGAGAGACAACAGGGACAGATCGGGAATGACGGAGGGAGGTGATAAAAACAGCCGGGGACTACCAGCTACCAACTATCAACTACCAACTATTCAGGTATTTTTTGGCCGGGAATGGTGAACCAATCGTAGAGTTCATAAGTAAGATGGCCTGCTTTGATGTAAGGATCTTCTGACATCCATTGCCGGATATCGTCTTTGTTGGTGGTATTGAAGATGATGATGCCATGCAATTGTTCGTCATTGCTGATGGGACCGAAGATACAGGCCTTGCCATCATGCTCCATGGTAAAAAGATGGGCCAGGTGTTCCAGTTGCATTCGGTTCACCAGGTTGGTATCATCGGGTACGGGATTTCCGGCCAGCAACAACAACAGTGTAAAAGGTTTTCCCACTGATACTTTTTCGAGAATTTCTGCCGGGGTAAAGGTGATGCTCATGGAAGGAAGTTGAATCAGGTTTCATGCAAAACAAGTGCATCGAGGTTGTGAATGCCAATATTTTTTTTGGAAACAAAACCCTCACCATATTTAACACCGATTCGTTTTCCCAATAGCCGGGCGCGTGCCGAGAGTGCTTCCATAAATTCAGGGTTGGACAAATAAGATTGAGGCTCCTTGCTACTGGGATTATGGAATTGCGTTTTATAAGCCCTGATAGCTTCCATTCTCTGTTCCCAGACATCGCTGATGTCCAGAATAATATCCGGTTCATAAAAGCGGTCCTGTATATACTGCAAAAGCATCTTCGGCCTCCATTTTTCCTGATCCCTTCCTTCAGCATCTTTTGTTTTTACCTGACGAAGTCCGGACAGAAAACAGGCATCATATAAAAGCCAGCCTCCTCTCCCGTGGTCGGGATGACGGTCTTCAAGAATATTGGCGATCACCACTTCTGGCTGGTACTTGCGAAGGATGTGCACCACCTGCATTTGATGTTCCTCGTTATTTTGAAAAAACCCATCGCGCATTTTCAGGTTCTCCCTTACCGATATACCCATGATCTTTGCCGCATCGGCAGCTTCCTGATAGCGTGTTTCAATGGTTCCTCTTGTTCCAAGTTCACCCTGGGTCAGGTCAACAATCCCCACTTTTTTTCCTCTGTTTACTTCTTTGATCAAAGTGCCGGAGCATCCCAGTTCTACATCATCAGGATGCGAGCCTACGGCCAGTACGTCGAGTTTCATTTTGGAAAGATATAAAGGATTAGG
Organism: Flavisolibacter sp.; assembly: GCA_045805145.1. Classification (GTDB taxonomy): domain Bacteria; phylum Bacteroidota; class Bacteroidia; order Chitinophagales; family Chitinophagaceae; genus Flavisolibacter. The sequence goes on from JBJMLU010000032.1 coordinate 6,115, forward strand.
GTATTGGGTAATGGGGTATTAAGTGGAATTGGGAATTGGGAATTGGGAATTAGGAATTGGGAATTGGGAATTGGGAGAGAACAGAGTACTATGAAATTATCTGTCTTTGATATCCTTCCTTAACCTTGAGATTGTTATATGAAATCATCAATCCGCTAATCCCTTTTAATCATTCCCGCCCGAACGTACCGTTTGGGGTGGGTGTAATCCGTGTTTGAATTTTCGAAAAATCCGGTTATATTGGAATACAATCGTTCCCTACCAAAACCTGCCTCCATGAAACAATTCAGAAAATACAGTTGGTGGTTCCTCTTTGCGCTCATTATTCTGCTGTACATAGTCAAGTTCAAAACAAATTTTTTTGATCAACCCAGCCGCGAACCCAAAAAGTCGGCTTTGAGAAAGAGTTGACAGTAGAGAGAACTGACGCAAAAAAAGAAAAACCGCTGAAAAAAGAAAGCGCAGAGATTTTGATTTTTCTAAATCGGCACTACTATTCACTATTCACTATTCATCATTCACTATTCACCATTCACCATTTCATCTTCCCGGCGGACGAATTCCGGGCTTGTATGCATTGTTGTACCAGCTTCCATTGATCTCCTGAACAATGGCTTCGATCTGTCGGTCTAAGGGATTTGATTTTATATCATAGTCCTGCTTGAGACTACTACCAAAGAAAAAAGCAACGGTCTGGTACATGCGCGCATTGAGGCCGCCACGGTATTCCCTGATCAGGTCATAACAGTTGTTGCCTGTTTCGCGGTTGATCAACTTCATGAGCACTTTCCCCTGGTAAACTGACAAATTGGAAAGCGGATCGGAGAATTGTTTTTTTAATTCTGCCTCACGTGTTTTGATGTAGTCTTTTCTCTGGGATCTTGAACTCACTCCCTGCAGATGTCCGTTTACATCATTGATCACTGCTCCTGCTGCACGGGCATAGGGATATGTAACATAAACAGCGTTACGCAGGCGATTGTAAGCCTCGAGTATTTTGGCAAGTTTGTCGGGAGGTACATTGGAGATATAAACCATCTCCATCTCACTATAGGGCATCCACTCATTGTCGTAATAAATAGCAGCCACCATCAGCGTATCATGCGGACCGTAACGTGGTGGAACAGGAGTCTGGGCCCGGCTTTGAAGCGTCAATCCGGTAAACAGAAATGATAGGATGAAAACAGAAAAAAAACGGGCCATGTTTAAATTTACGACAGGAAAACAGCTCTTCAAAGAGACAGAAAATTTTAGGAAAACGCTGTTTAGAAAAGGCTAAAATTGACGAAGGTTCAGGGTAGAATTTTTCTTAATGTGATGGAGAACAGCAAAAAAGGCCAGACACCGAGGCCGCTGCGTTCTTCTTTTTCTGCGGATTTACGTGCAGCAAGAATAAAAAATATCATCTGAATATAGATGAACCGGAAACTATAAACTGCCCACCGACGCTTTCTTTCTGACCTCAGACCTTTCAGATACTCTTCTCGTTTGAATGCGGTGAATAGCGCTGAGAAAAAATCCGAAGACCATAACGAGAGCTCCCAACCAAACTACGTTGATGAATGGGAATTTGTAGGCTTTCAGGGTTACGTATTGCATCAGGCCGGAAGATTCTTTTATACCCATCTCCGCTTTTTTGCCATCTACTTTTTGCAGTTGCAATACCAGGCTTTCGGCAACCAGGGTATCGGGTTGCGAAAACAATCCTCCCTTGTTAATCAATATGGGCCGAGCGGTGTATACTGATTGGGTTTGCGCTTGCACCTTGAGCGTAGCAATTGTAGCGCTGTCGTTGGGACCAAACTCAATGCCCGGAATTGTATGAATGGACTGTAAGCTTTGAAGCACGATAAAACCCTTCGAATAATAAAATGTATCACCTACAGAAACAGATTCAGGCCGGAATGTGGAAGTATCCTTGCTTTTGTCAGGATCAGGAAGAGAAGTGATGTAGGTAAAAATATCGTGGGTGAGATAATGCTTTGCATCAGGATTGGCCATGAGTCCTGCATTTCCTTTGTAATTCACAAAGGCGTTTGGCGTGAGGGCAAATTTTTCTTTTCCGTCCTTGCTTTCGAACTGCAGATGATAGTACCACAGCGGTTTTTGGGGATGGGCCGAGTCGCGGTCGTAAGTCACCCAATATTTTCCCATGTCTGTTCTAAGTCCCTTCACCAGCGTAAGATTCTCTCCAGGATTTTCCTTGCTGTCCTTTCCAAAAAAAACAGGAATGCCACTGGTATTAAATGACAGCACTTCTTTTTTAGATGAGGAGATCAGGATGCCGGTGAGCAAGAGCGCAAAACCAACGTGGGCGATGGCGCCTCCTGCCTTTTTCAAATTAGCACGGATGCCGGTAAAAATATAGCTGGCATTAGTTACTACAGAATACACAGCAGCTACCACGGCCACCCAAACTGCAGCCATGTAACCATAACCTTTGTCGTGGTAATTCACATCTCCAAACCCAAGTATCAGTGCAGCCAGAATAACCGCCGCAACAGAAGGCCAGAGCAATTTTTTCAGATAAATCTTTCCGGTTGATTTATACTTCAGGTACATGCCAAATCCGGTAAACAATCCAAGAATGATGGCTATAAAAATCTGAATCCGGTTATAAGCATAGGCAGCATCTTCACCCACTGCCAGCGGATTGAACGTTTTTTCTTTCCCTGAAAAAAATGAAGCGAGCTTATTGATCACCGGAATGGAGGTCATGGTGATGATGAGAACTGCAGAAAGAAAAATCACCAGTGATCCGATATACATCCAGAACTCCCTCGATGAAGTTTCTTCTTCTTTTGCAATGAAAGGGATTTGTTTATACCGATTTAACAGAAGAGCAAGTGAAGGAAGGGCAAAAATAAAAAGAAGGATCCTCAGGTGCCATACTGTAATTCCTTCGCCGGTAAAAGCATGTACGGATGTATCCTGCAAGTCGCCGCTGCGTGTGAGATAAGTGGAATAAAGTACAAGCAGAAAACAAAGAATAAAAAACCAGTTGGTCGTTCGCAACGCATTTCCAGTATGCCTGAAAATTACCAGCGCATGAATTCCCGCAACAAGTACCAGCCAGGGCACAAGCGATGCATTCTCCACCGGATCCCAGGCCCAGTATCCTCCAAAATTCAGCGACTCATAGGCCCAGGCCGCACCCATGATGATGCCAAGTCCTAGCACGCCCGCTGAAAACAGCGCCCAGGGTAAAGCAGCTTTTGTCCACTCTTTGTAGCGCCTCGTCCAAAGTCCGCTTAAAGCAAATGAAAAGGGTATGATGGTGGAAGCAAATCCTAAAAATAAAACCGGCGGATGGATCACCATCCAATAATTCTGCAGCAGCGGATTCAGATCATTGCCGTCCTGCATCAGCGACATGTAATCGGGACGAATCATTCCTGCTGCATCATGAAAAGCAGGTGCATTGTCAAGTAGTCCTGAATTGCGCAGCAGAATAAAAGGATTGGATCCGATCTTCAAACCCAACACGGTAACACCAATGATCATTGTAGCCAGCATCACCTGCGCAAAGCTGACGACCGTCATGACGGGCGCTTCCCATTCTTTTTCTTTCCAGATGATGATTAATCCAAGTACACAATGCCAAATGCTCCACAACAGGAAGCTTCCTTCCTGTCCTTCCCAAAAACAGCTCAACAAATATTTTGTCTCCAGTGACCTGCTGCTGTGCTGCCAGGCGTACCGGTATTCAAAAAAATGATGGCTGATGATGTAAAAAAGAATACAAAATATGGAAGCTATCGATATGACTTCGGTAATAAAAAAAATGCGCGCAAGCTTTTTCCAATTGTTGCCTTCATCATATGCCAGAAAACCAGATCCTGTTCTGCTCTTTTGTACGCTGAGAAAATAAGAAACTGATGCACCGATGGATGAAACCAGGGAAAGGATCAGAAAAACATGTCCGAGTCTGCCGGGTTGAAGGTGCTCGCCGAAATAATCCATATTATTTAGAATCAGTTGTGGAAGCAGTGGGAAGATTTTTCTCTGCCTGTTTGGGATCGTCTTTGTATTTGGACGGGCATTTCATCTGGATCTTGCTGCATTCGAAATAGCCGTTGCGCATGTAACCGTTCAGATTAATTCCTTCGCTCCTTTCCATATCCGTAGGCTTGGCATTGCTGTATTGAACGCGGCTCCTTTTTCCTTCCTTATCATAAGCATAAAAAACTGTGAGGTTTGGATTTTTGACCGCATCGTATTCAATGGCAGATGATTTGTCCAGGGTTACCTTCACCACTACAAATTTTCCCTTCTTCTGAGCAGAAGCAAAGGTTTCCTGCGTAGTCAGGTCTTTGATAAAAAACGACATGCCGACGATTCCGCCAATGACCAGGACAAGCAGAATGATTTGTGTTTTTTTCATCTTTGATGGAGTTTGTGGTGGGCTTCCTGCATATTAGCGAAGCCAAAAGAGCGAGGCAAAGTTAGGTGTAAAACGCCTGATAGCCGAGGATGCCGGGACTGATTTTACCTGGCCTGCGGAGTTTTCACAAAACTATAATGGCGGGGCAACCGCTGCATTTTGCTGCATGGAATAAGGGGTTTAACTTGCATCGCCTTAAAAATCATCAATGACCGACCTTTCCAATTTCGATCCCAATAGCGCGGGCAACCCAAATAACAATATTTATGGACTTCCTTTTACCGAGGAGGATGCCCGGCTGGTTATTCTGCCTGTGCCCTGGGAAGTAACAGTAAGCTTTGGCTCGGGAACCGCCCGTTCGGCAGAGCAGATCATGAGGGCCAGTCTGCAGGTTGACCTGTTCGACTCCGACCTTCCCGATGGATGGCAACAGGGCTTTTATCTGAAAGAATCGGACCGGAAGGTTCTTTTGAAAAGTGATTACCTGCGCAAGGAAGCAGAACTCTATATCGATTATATTTCCAAGGGAGACATGGTAGAGAACAACCAGTTCATGCGCAAGACCCTCAAGGAAGTAAATGAAGGAAGTTATTTTCTGAATCACTGGGTATATCAGCAAACCAAATGTTTGCTCGACAAAAACAAACTGGTAGGAATTCTTGGTGGCGACCACAGTACGCCGCTGGGTTTCATGAAAGCCATCGGTGAAAAATATGGAGACTTCGGTATTCTGCAGATTGATGCTCACTGCGACCTGCGTGAAGGCTATGAAGGTTTTGTGTATTCGCATGCCAGCATCATGTACAATGCACTCAGGGAAGTTCCGGAATTAAAAAAACTGGTGCAGCTTGGCATTCGTGATTATTCGCAGGGTGAACGGGAATTTATAGAGCAAAACAGCGATCGCATCCGAACATATTTCGACCGCGAAATTCGTGAACGGCAATTTGAAGGCGAAACCTTTAAACAGATCACAGAGGAAGTAATTAACCAGCTGCCCGACAAGGTTTATATCAGCTTCGACATTGACGGACTCGATCCGAAATTATGTCCCAACACCGGAACACCCGTTCAGGGAGGATTTGAAACCGAACAGGTCTTTTATATTTTCAGCAAGATCCTCAAGTCCGGAAAGAAGATCATTGGCTTCGACCTCAGTGAAGTGAGCACCAGTGAAAATTGCTGGGATGCCAATGTTGGTGCAAGGGTATTGTTTAAATTGTGCAATATCATGATCGCCAGTAATCCCGTTGAACATGTATAATGTTACCGTCAAAATCGAGGGAGTGGAAAACGGAAGACGCAGTGCAGGACTCCTGCATGTTGTCATCGGACTTTTTCTGATCACCAAGAGTGCGGATTACTACAAGTTTCTGGATTATAAAAATTTTGTACCCGTGATGCCCTTCCTGTTGGTGGGCAGCTTCTCTCTTTTTTATGGATTGTTCCGAAAAAAGATTGACCTCACTTACAAATATAATTTCTGGTTGAGGCTTTTGCAGTCACTGAGCTTTGCGATGCTGGGATGGATGACCATCGGAGTTGGAAGGACCATGGACTTTACCGGAGATTTTGTTTTTGCGTTGCTGTCGCTGATGCTTCTGATCACAGAAAGAAAAATTTTCCAGGAAACGACCATCTTCATTGATGAAAAAGGTGTGCGGATCCCTGGTTATTACCGCGATTATCATTTAGGGTGGGATGATCTTACAGAAGTAATCGTTCGTGAAGACTTCATTACATTTTTTCATATCAGGCAACGCTATCTTCAATTTCAGGTGATGCAGGATCTCTCCACCCTGGAAGTAGCCAAGATGAATGCATTTTGCCGCGACCAGATCGCGCAACTGCAAAAAACTGATTCCGTAATTCTTTCGGAAGCATCAGAACAAACTGATAAAAAGGATACAGCCTGATATCGGGCAGTACAGTAAAAACAAACCCATGTCTCCATTCATTTTATATTCCGACGGAAAGGGAAATATTTTTGAGGATACTTCTTTATACGCTGTAGGAAGAAGCGGTTGGGATGCACTGCCTATTCCTTCAGAAGAATGGATAGAGCTTCCCGAGGGCGGTCAGCTTTATGAACTTCCCGGAAGAAGAAGCATTGGTATTGATGTTCTCACCGGGAATATGCGGCTGTGTGAAAAAGGTTGGGCTGTTGCTGCTTTTATTCCGCCTGCACATACTGGCTTTTACCTTGCTGCTTATGAAACCAATGCCGACGCACCTACCCTTCCGCTGTTTTGTTATACTGCGGTGGGTTGGGAGAACGAGCACTTCTTTGTTCCTGCCATACGCATTGAACAGGATATTCGTCAGGAATGCGCTGGCTTCGACGATAAAAAAGTGGAGACGGGCATAACAAATTATCTGAAAAATTTTCCGCAGAACAGGCTCGTCGCTCACCTGGCAAATAATTGCGCCCGCACCTATCATTGTCCTGCTGCGCGTAATTTTTTTATGGGCAGATGGGAATGTCCGATCCCCTCCTCTCCTGCCTGCAATGCCAATTGTATCGGTTGTATTTCTTTTCAGCCTGAAGAAGAAAGCATTGTATCCACACAGGACCGTCTGAATTTCAAACCCACTGCGGAGGAGATCGTTGAATACACTGTGGCGCACCTGGAGTCAGCACCATATCCCATTGTAAGTTTTGGTCAGGGTTGCGAGGGAGAACCGCTGCTGATGTGGGAAACCATTCGTGAATCTATTCTGCAGATCAGAAAGCACACATCAAAAGGAAGTATCAATATCAACACCAATGGTTCCAAACCTGCTGTAGTAAAACTGTTGTGCGATGCGGGGCTCGACAGCATCAGGGTGAGCACCAATTCGGCGAGATCTGAAATTTATCTTCCTTACTATCGTCCCAACAATTACCGGTTTGAAGACATCGTGGAGAGTTTGAAGATCGTCAGGGGCCATGGAGGATGGACCTCGATCAATTATTTTGTTTTTCCCGGAATGACCGACTCGGTTGCGGAATATGAAGCGCTGCGTCAACTGATCATCGATACAGATCTCTGCATGATCCAGTGGCGTAATTTCAATATTGATCCCGACTGGTACCTCGGGAAAATAGGCGTGGTGGATAATGGCGAAATATTGGGAATGAAACAACTCATGGAACTCATTGGCGAAGAATTTCCCCAGCTCAAATATGGATACTTCAATCCGCCTATCGAGCGCATCCGCGGAAAATTCGAAGCGGACTTCGCGCACAGATAGTGAATCGTGAATGAAATTCCGCAGAGGGAAAAAGGCAAACGGCAAAAGAAATTAGAAGGCGAGGTTTTTTTTACACTAAGGTCTCTGCGCTCTTCTTTTTCCGCGGTTAATCAGAATGATTAATCACGCATTTCAATGATTAAATAAGCCCGCCCGAACGTATCCTTGAGTACAGGCGGTGATTTCATGGAATGATGGTTTCAAAACAGATTGCTCTCTTCCCAATTCCCAATTTCCAACTTGATACCTCAATAACTTAATACTCGACCAATTAGTCTATGCATCTCCGTAATAAA
>JBJMLU010000033.1:0-3804 GCA_045805145.1 Flavisolibacter sp.
AACAATGAACTGCGCGATATTATTTTTTCCCGCCGCGATCTGAAGACCGTTCAGAATATTCTTTCCTTCAAATACAATTTTAACTATCGTTCGGGCATCACCTTCCGGGCGAGGCATTACTGGAGCAAGGTAAAAGTGCTGCAACTATACGACCTCGATGCAGATGGCAACCTGGTGCCTACCAAACATTCGGATGTTGCCATTGAGCACCAGAATTACAGCATCTTCAACATTGATGCAGTGTACACCTGGCAAATTGCTCCGGGAAGTTTTCTCAATATTGTATGGAAGGACGAGAGTGTGATCAGCGACGGCAATATCCAGGACGCGTACTTCCGAAATTTCAATCATACCATCGAATCTCCGCAGAACAACAACCTTTCACTCAAGATCATTTATTACCTCGATTACCTGGATTTTAAAAAACACAAAAAGAAGGATTAGTAACAAAAGCCTTTTCGCCGCGCAGAACGAAAGGAAGAGCAGGTTTTCGCAGAGGGCCGAAGGTGTTTCACGCAAAGACGCTAAGAGAAAAAGCCGCAAAGGATAATTTTTAATTTTCTATACTTCAAACTGTCCTACTGGCCTTTATATTAAGCACATTCGAAGAGTCGACATTTCTCCGAATAGAATTAATCAATTAACCAGTAACGAGGGACTGAATTGAAAACATAAAATTCTTTGCGGCTTCTTCTCTTGGCGTCTTGGCGTGAAACCCTTTCGACCCCCCCCGCGTTCTCCTTTCTCTGCGGTTAGCAGCTTCTTAACAAAGACGATAACGATAAATAAAATCTTTTTCCTAGTTTTGCGGCCCCAATCAGTTCTTTTTATCCGTTCGAAGAAAATGAACGGTCCCGGTTATCGGGATGAGGAATTTGGGAGTCCTGACATTATCATCGGGACGCTTGAACCAATAAATCAAAAAAATGGCAAAAGAAGTAACGGGCTTTGTAAAGCTCCAGTGCAAGGGTGGCCAGGCCAACCCCGCACCTCCAATTGGTCCGGCATTGGGTTCCAAGGGTATCAATATCATGGAATTCTGCAAGCAGTTCAATGCAAGGACACAGGATAAGATGGGAAAAGTGCTCCCGGTCCTGATCACGGTTTATTCCGACAAATCATTCGAATTTATTATTAAGACACCTCCCGCTGCCGTTCAGCTGAAGGATGCTGCCAAGATCCAGAGTGGTTCAAAAGAGCCCAATCGTTCCAAGGTAGGTAAGGTAAACTGGAAACAGGTCGAAGAGATCGCCAAGGACAAAATGCCTGACCTCAATGCTTTCACCATTGAAAGCGCCATGAGAATGGTTGCCGGCACTGCCCGCAGCATGGGACTGACTGTAGAAGGTACAGCTCCATGGGAAAAATAATATTGAACCTATTAAACGAATTAGATATGGCCATTCCTAAAAAAAGAAAAGCAGCAAATGCCAAGGTGGATGCAAACAAAGCCTATACATTGAAGGATGCATCTGCGCTGGTGAAAGAGGTGAATACGGCAAAATTCGATGCCTCTGTTGATCTTCATATCCGTTTGGGCGTTGATCCCAAAAAAGCCGACCAGGCCATCCGTGGTACGGTAACCCTTCCTCATGGAACGGGAAAAACAAAAAAAGTATTGGTGCTTTGCGGACCCGACCAGGAAGCCGCTGCCAAAGGCGCTGGTGCTGATTATGTGGGTCTGGATGAATTTGTTCAAAAGATCGAAGGCGGCTGGACTGATGTAGACGTGATCGTTGCAACTCCTGCCGTGATGCCGAAGATCGGACGTCTGGGTAAAATTCTCGGACCTCGCAACCTGATGCCCAATCCCAAAACCGGTACGGTTACCAATGACGTAGCGGCTGCAGTGAACGAAGTAAAAGGTGGCAAGATCGCTTTCAAAGTGGATAAAGCTGGAATCATCCATGCTTCAATTGGAAGGGTTTCATTTACACCGGATAAAATTGCGGCGAACAGCCAGGAGTTGATCAATGCCATCATTAAGGCAAAACCAGCTACTGCAAAAGGTGCTTACCTCAGAGGACTGACCATGGCGAGTTCCATGAGTCCTGGTATTGCCATCGACACTAAAAACTTTGTTCACTAATCCCGCGGAAATATCCGGGAGGATGAAAAAATAATATCATGACCAAAGAGCAAAAAAATGAAGTAATAGAAGCGTTGAAAGAGAAATTTTCTCAGTACAACAACTTCTATGTAACCAATACGGAAGCCCTGTCAGTTGATCAGGTTACCAAACTTCGCCGTGTTTGTTTCAGCAAAAAAGTTGAAATGAAAGTGGCCAAGAATACACTGATTAAAAAAGCGCTGGAGTCTCTGAACCAGGACCGCTTTGCTAATGTATTCGACTCACTGCATGGCGTAACTGCTTTGCTGTTCTCCGAAAATCCGAAAGAGCCTGCGCTCATTATTTCAGATTTCAGAACCAGCACCAAGGGCGACCTCCCCAAATTGAAAGCTGCATTTGTTGACGGCGATGTTTTTGCCGGTGACAAACAGTTGGAGACCCTCAAGGCGCTGAAGAGCAAACAAGACCTGATTGGAGAGATCATCGGACTGTTGCAATCACCTGCAAAGAACGTGATGTCCGCCCTCAACGCAGGTGGCAAACTGGCCAGCCTCGTTCAGGCCCTGGAAAAAAGAGCACAAGTGTAAGATGCTTCTAGCTGTTGGCCAATAGCTATTAGCCAAAAGCCAACAGATTTAAAATTCAACCTACGTCTTCGGGTATAAGTGAAGACATCTTTATAAACCTCCGCCGGAGCATTAAAGCAATGAAGGCGGTTATTTAAAATGTAAAACAATGGCCGATTTAAAAGCTTTTGCAGAACAACTGGTAAACTTATCAGTGAAAGATGTAAACGAATTAGCAAAGATCCTGAAAGAAGAGTATGGCATTGAGCCTGCTGCCGCTGCTGTAGCTGTTGCTGCAGGTCCTGCTGCTGGTGCTGGTGCTGCTGCTCCCGAAGTAAAGACCAGCTTCAATGTAGTGTTGAAAGCTGCCGGTCCTAACAAACTTCAGGTGGTGAAAGTAGTAAAAGACCTGACTGGTTTGGGTCTGAAAGAAGCCAAAGATCTCGTTGATGGTGCTCCCAAGCCAATCAAAGAAGGTGTGGACAAAGCCACTGCCGAAGATCTGGTTGCCAAGCTGAAAGAAGCTGGTGCTGATGTGGAGATTGCTTAATTGCAGATTTCACAGATTAAAGGATTTCACAGATATGATCCTCCCGAGTATGTCGGGAGGATTTTTATTTATCACGGATGTCCGGGATTAAGAGATGATTTCACAGATTGATTATTGGGATTATGAGGATTTTTTTGAGGGCTGTTTTCCCCCTGGACATTTAGTTGGAGGCAACATTCTTTATCGGTTATGTTTTTATTCGAAGAGATTTTCTGACGCAGGCAAATTCCTTGAAAAATAACGCTCCGTAACGAATGACTGCAAAGAGAAAAGCTTCTCACTTGAAAAAATAAAGATTGATTCCAGGTCGTCAATCAAACCTGGATTTTTCAACAAAAGACATTTACAATTCCAGGTAAGGAAGAATTTTCTGGTAAGTGGCTTCATCCAGAAGAATTATATTTTTTAGCTCCTCCAAAGATTGGAAAGGTCCGTGCTGGTTACGATAAGCTACAATTGAAGCTGCAAGTTTCCACCGGATATAGGGATGGGCCTTCAGTTCGTCCGGCGTAGCGGTGTTGATATGGATCTTTCTCAAACTTCCGCCGGGCCTTAAGTAAGGAAGAATCAATTGAAAAAGCGAATCGGAGATCCCGTAGGTTTCTTTTATTTGTTCA
>JBJMLU010000034.1:0-31873 GCA_045805145.1 Flavisolibacter sp.
AGGGACGGTTTACATTGCTTCCGGTGCAAGCAAGCATCCAGGAGTTGGGATCACCGCCGCTTGGAGTGCCGGGAATATAAACAGCACCTACACCATTGTTTGCCTGTCCTTCATTTTGTTTTCTTCCTCCGCAGCTATAGGCGCGGTTCATGTAATCGGTATGACGGAAGCCAATGCAATGACCCATTTCATGCGCCATAATGCTACCGATATAATTGATATTGGTGGCATCTGTTCCTGTGCTGTACCAGTAAGTATTCACCTGGATTTGATTGTAAGGATCGCCGGTAGAATTTGGAAATCCCGAAGAACCGAGTGTGTTGCTTACCTGATAAAAAGCCACTACTGTGATGTCCGGACTTTGTGAAGTGGTGACTCTTGAAAAATTAATTTGAAGGTTTTCTGCATTGTAACGACTAATGGCTAGGTCCAATGCAGAAGAAAAAGCGGCATCATATGATGCAGAACTGTTGTTCAGTGCCACTTTAATAGTTTGATGTTTGGAAACGCTGACAAGGTTGAAGGTTCGGTACTGCTCTTCCTTCGCAACAATCATGTTGGGAGAAGTGGGAGAAGATTTGAGCTCATTGTCTGATAATACAATGTCACCTTCAACCAGATAACCGCCATTTACTTTTTTCACGCCCTGGTCGTCAAAGCCAAGAGCCTTGATCTGTGCAAGCGTAGAGGCGGACACTTCGTCCTGCGGTACTTCTTTGGCGTCTTTCTTACAGGAAGTAAATGAGAGGGCGGCGGCACATACGACCGCAAAGGGTTTGATGAATCTTTTCATGTGTGTAATGAGGTTTTAGAAATGAATAAACAGTAAGTCAATTTAACAATCTCTTTGCATTCAATTGAAAAATTTTTAACAAATTTTTTTCCCGATCGGGAAATTTTTTTTTCTGTCCCATATAAACACAGACAAACCCTAAGAGTATTCCCGTAGCAGGCTGCTCATGATAAGAACCTGATGAACCATTACTCTGCCAGTTTATCTGGCCAAGGGCTGAAACCCTTATCCCTGCCGGGTTCCAGGGACCGTTGTTTTTTTAGTCACTGGGGTCCTGAATAGAGGCTGATGGATCAATGCGTTTCTTATTACGATAATAAAAGAAAATCTATATTGCTTCTATGATCCGGGGAACAGGCCTTACGCTTATGATTTTCTCTTTCCTGTTTTCTCATGCCCAGATAACTCCTCCATCGAAAAAAAAATTCGCTCCTTCTTTACAAAAAATTATTTCCGAAACACAGTCCTTCGATAGCATTACTGTAAGCATTTCTTTGCAGCCAGGAACTGACGGGAAACTGGTCAAAGAATTAGGGTCGGTTGTTCAACGCTATGGTTCTATGTATTTGGTTCGGTTAAAAATTTCTGATCTCAATTCAATTGCACAAAGCAATCAGGTAATTTTTATTAGTCCGCGTATTGCTCCAAAAGAAGAACTGACCACAGGTGCTACTGACCTTACCCTGAACAGGATCAGGTTTGCACAATCACGCTATCCGCAGCTCAACGGAGCCGGACTTGCCGTATCGGTGAAAGAAAGGCTTTTTGATACATCCGATATTGACATCAAAGGAAGGATGATCCACACGGGTCTCGAACCTTTGCCCATCACCGCACACGCGAGCCAGATGATGACCATCATTGCCGGTGCAGGCAATTCTTCTCCATTTGCAAAGGGTGCTGCCTGGAATGCGCTGGTTTCTTCCGCCGACTTCCAGAATCTTTTTCCGGAACCCGATAGTATGTTCCAAAAGCATTCGCTTTATCTGCAAAACCATTCTTATGGAACCGTGGTGGAAAATTTTTATGGCAATGAAGCAGCAGCCTATGACCAGCAATGCAATCATCTGCCGACGCTACTCCATGTTTTTTCTTCAGGAAATTCAGGAGATGTAACTTCTAATTCTGGCACCTATTCCGGAGTGCAGGGCATGTCGAACCTCACTGGAAATTTTAAACAGGCAAAAAATATTATTACGGTTGGCTCTGTTGATTCTTCGGCACAGGTGATGCCTCTTAGTTCGAAAGGTCCTGCCTATGACGGAAGAATTAAACCTGAACTCGTGGCTTATGGAGAAGACGGTAGTTCGGGCGCATCGGCTCTTGTATCGGGAGCGGCACTGCTGGTTCAGGATGCTTACAAAAGAATTCATGCTAACCTTCCTTCTTCTTCACTGGTAAAATCGGTGTTGCTCAATAGTGCAGAAGACCTGGGTACAAAGGGGCCGGACTATTCTACGGGTTTTGGCAACCTCAATGCTTACCGGGCCCTGTCTGCCATTGAAGAAAATCGCTTTATAGAAAACACAGTTCTTCCCGGCGATATCAATACTTTGACCCTTGCAGTTCCTGATCATGTTTCAAAACTCAAGGTCACCATTGCCTGGAATGATCCTGCTGCCGTTCCCAATTCAACAAAGGCATTGGTGAATGACCTGGACATGCAGGTGCAGTTAAATTCCACCACCAGCTGGAATCCATGGGTGCTTGACCCTTCGAAGAACAGCGTTTCGCTTCAACTTCCAGCACAAAGAGGAATGGATACACTCAATAATGTGGAGCAGATCACGGTGGACAATCCGGTTGCTGCTGTTTACACCATTAGCATCAATGGAAGCAAATTGAAATCGGCTCAATCATTTTCACTGAGTTGGCAGATGGATACCTCGCATCAGTTTTACTGGACCTTCCCCAGCGATAGCGATCCATTGATATGCGGAAAAACTTATCGCCTCCGTTGGGAAACCAATATTGCGGGACAGGGATCAATTGAATTTAATGGAGGTGATGGACAGTGGCATTCAGCAGGACAAGTACCGGATATTTCAAAAAAGTTTTTTGAGTGGACCCTGCCTGATACCATTACGAGGGCTGTGTTCCGGATGAAGGTGCAGGACACGGCAACATTTTTTTTTCTTTCAGACAGCTTTAGTCTTTCTCCGCAGTTTAATCCTTCGGTAGGATTCAACTGTGTGGATTCTTTTTTGCTGTACTGGAATTCCGGTGCCACGCGTTACCGTTTATACGAATTGAATACAGAATATCTACAGTCTTTTTTAGAAACCGCCGACACCATGTTGCTGTTGCACCGCAATGAACATCCTTCTATTTATTATAGTATCGCCCCCATCATCAATGGAAGGGAAGGCATCCGGTCCAATACCTTGAACTATGCTTCTGAAGGAGTTGGTTGTTACATCAAAAGTTTTTATCTGCAGCAACAATCCGGCACCGCTGCAACTTTCTATGCTGAACTCGGAAGTCTTTTCCAGGTGGCATCCTGGACATTGGAGAAATTATCTTCCTCTGGATTTGTTGCGGTCAAAACTATTTCATCTCCACAATCTCTTTCAACAATATTTACCGATCCATCTTTGACACAGGGCGAAGGTCATTACCGTTTGAAAATTGTATTGCAGAATGGACGTGAAGCGTACAGCACTGTGGAAACCGTGTATTATCTGCCTGTTCAACCGGTATTGCTCTATCCCAATCCGGTATCTGTGAATGGACAACTTCATTTGATCAACAATGAATCGGGAAGGTACCATGCGGAACTTTATGATGCCAGCGGGCGGCTTCTGTTCCAACTTGATCTCAATAGCAGTTTGTACAGTTTCAACAAAGGTTTTCTTCTTCCTGGAATTTATTTTGTTCGGATCCGGGATTCGAAGGGCCCTTCCTTTACACAGAAATTAGTTGTTAACTAAATAGGAGATATAAACGCAGAGAAGCTCAGGATCGCAAAGAAAACGATCCTCTGCTACCTGCGGCTAAATAACTTCTCTTATAAATCCGGAATTTGTGAGAATGAACGGCGAAAAAGTTATGAGTATGCGTCAAGAGAAGAGAAGACAGTCTGTCCCCAGAAAAAATAAATCTGATGGAATTACAGGACACTCACGACATCACATCAACACTTGGTCTGCGTCTCCGATCAGGCCATAGTTTTCAGAACATCATTCATATTGCGGACTGCATCGGCGCTTTTGTTGAACAGGGATTGCTCTTCACTGTTTAATTTGAAGTCAACAATTTTTTCCCAGCCTTTTTTTCCAATGACAACCGGAACACCGAGACAGATATCTTTTTGTCCGTATTCGCCATGAAGAGGTACACAGCAAGAAAACAATCTTTTCTCATCACGGACGATGCTCTCTACCAGGGCCGCAGTTGCTGCACCCGGGGCGTACCAGGCCGAAGTGCCAATGAGTTTGGTCAGGGTAGCACCACCAACCATGGTATCGGCAACAATTTTTTTCTGCTGCTCTTCGTTCAGGAAATTCGTTACAGGCACACTGTTCCAGGTAGCCAGCCGAATGAGCGGGATCATCGTGGTATCACCATGTCCGCCTATAACAATTGCATTGAGGTCATTGGGAGAGCAGGAGAGGGCCATGCTCAGGTAACATTTGAAACGTGCGCTGTCGAGGATTCCGCCCATTCCAATAATGCGGTTCTTCGGAAGACCTGTAGCCTGAAGGGTGAGTTGGGTCATGGTATCCATGGGATTACTGACCACGATGATGATGGCATCCGGAGAATGTTTGAGAATATTTTCTGCGACGCCTCTTACGATATTTGCATTGGTACCAATCAGTTCTTCGCGGGTCATGCCGGGTTTGCGCGGCAATCCCGAAGTAATGGCCACCACTTGCGATCCGGCAGTCTTGCTAAAATCATTTGTAGTTCCGGTGATATGGGTATCAAATCCGAGCAGGGCCGTAGTCTGTGTAATATCAAGCGCCTTGCCTTCCGCAAGTCCTTCTTTGATGTCGAGCAGAACCAGTTCGTCCGCTAATTCTTTCCTGGCAATATTATCGGCGGTGGTTGCGCCCACAGCACCTGCACCTACAACTGTAATTTTCATTCTGATGGTTTTATGTTGGAAATTATTTGCGGTGCAAAATTAGGGAGAATATGTTTTATGTGATCCGTTGTCAGTTGTCGGCCATCAGTCCCGTGTGTCAACAGCCAGCTCTCTCCTCACATCTCTCATCTCACATCCCACATCTTTCTCCCAACTATTTCTTAAATATTTCAATCACCTTATCTATTCCAAGGGAGCCTTCGAAGGCGGAGAGGAGTTTGCCGTTTTTATCATACATCGACAGGAAGGGAAGGTTGTGAATACTGAAATAGCCCGGAGTGAAATAATAAATATCTCTTCCTACAACAACATTGGGAAGATCCGTGAGGTTGTATTTGGCAATAAAATCATTCATCATCCACAGCGGGTGCATGGTGATCATCACGATCTGTACATCCTTGAGCTCCTCCTTGTGTGCAACCAGTTCTTCGGTCTCGTGCTGACAGTGACTGCATTCAGGACTAAACACCATAAACAATACGGGCCTTGAAGGTGGGATCTGGGCCTTGGTGTACATGGTGGAACTGTCGCTCAAAAGGATTTGGATGGGAGGGAGTTCCCGAAAGCGCAGGAATGGTGCCTGGGTCGAATCAGTTTGTGCATGTGCGGCCATGCTGAGGACGATGAGACTCATTAAAAAAATTTGGCGCATACGCAAAGAAACTGAAAAAACTGGGTTCTCTGGGTTAAGAAAGGTGAAAAGAATATCCTTCTTTGGACTACAATACCCAGATGATCATTTCGGTCTTTCTACAAGTTTCACTCAATGCCAGTTCCATGATAATAAAGTGCTCATGGAGCATCAATTTCTGATGCCACGCAGGCCAATGCCACGGTTGCTGATTTATGAAAATGACTTTACAAGAAGGTCCTGGATGAAACTGGCCAGCAAAAAACAAATACTAATAGACAAAACTGTAAGGCTGATATTAACCCATTTTTTAAGGCTGTTAAAAAAATTCAAATTGGTGATGACCGTATATATAATTATGGATGGGAACTCTATATATCTCGTTTGAAGATGGGGAAAAATAAATTTGAGCAGATGAATGATCGATAAAATGATGAACAGGAATGAAAATAAATAAAGTTGAAAAACAATGATTTCACCATAATTAAATTTCGACTGTCTAAAAACAAGAAAGGTGATCAAAGCATAGATGGGCAGCATAAAAATTTGCAGAAGCACCCAATACTTGTGAAAAAAGGTCGCCTCGTTTGTATCACCGGCGTCGAAATGTTGGAGTAGTAATAAATTGATCCAGTATATACTCACTGCCGCAATCGTTGCACAAAGAAAAAACATCGAGAACGGCTTTTGATACTTCGTTCTGAAGCCCTCAATGTATTGGCTTTGCATTTTTCCAGGTGAGACAAGAAGCCTTTTCAATGTATAAGGAAAGCCGTGGTCCAAATGAGTGAAGAAATGGAACACTTCCTGAAAGATAGATCCCAGGCTGATGCGATCGGTAATGAATTTATGCCCACAGCTGTTACAGAAATTTCCATTTCCTACAGCTTTACAGTATTTGCATTGAGTTTTTATCTCAACCATTTCCAAAATTAAGCTGCTTTCGTTAATGGTGGCTACCAGAATCCAGCTGGCTCATTTGTGCCTTCCTTTTTCTGACCGAAAATGAAACAGAACTTTGTTATTGTCTGATCACATTCTCATTTCCTTTCTTAAAATTTTTTCCATTGTCTTCCCCTTTGCCAATTCATCAATCAGCTTATCCAGATAACGCATCTTCTGTATCACCGGGTCTTCGATTTCCTCCACACGGTATCCGCATATCAGGCCTGTAATTTTTGAACTATTTGGATTGAATTGTGGCGCCTGCGCAAAAAATGTTTCAAAATCACTCTTTCTATCGATTTGTTGTTGCAAGGTTTGATTGTCATATCCGGTCAGCCAAAAAATAATGGTGTCTACTTCTTCCTTTGTGCGTCCCTTTGCTTCTGCTTTTTTTATATACAAAGGATAGACACTCGCAAAAACCAAAGCATATATTCTTTCTTTATTCATTATTAGTTGAAGGGCGTTCTATTCATTCAGGAAATCGAGATCAAAATAATAATTCTGCCGGTTATTTTTATCAACATATAAAATGGTCTTCATTTGCCTGCCCATATAATATGCAAGTGTAACGCTGTCTTTTGGAATCACCCGGCTGATAAATCTCTCCATTTCTCCCGTTTCCGGATTCAGATAATCAAAGACCAAAACGGTATGTGTTATTTCCGCCTGTTCTGCATTCCGCATAGAACTGCCGCTGATTCCATTCATAGCCTGAATTTTTCCAGGTCCAAACCTTTGAGCTCCTCTTCGTCAACCGGCTGTTTTTCTTCTGTATAGGTATGCTCCTTGATTTCGCACTGATACAGTTTCACTTCAATTCTTTCGCCTTTCCTCTTAAGATCCTTAATGGTTCTTTCAATTTGATGGAGAAGATGCATCGCTGAAGTCCTGGTTGTACTGCGCAGCAACAAAACTCCACCCAAAATGATAACCAGCCCAATTATGTAAAAAAAATATGGATAAGGAATGACCTGACCAGAATATCTTCTGAAATAAATGACTGCGAAGAAGCCCAGTCCAAATAAAAAATAAGCAAGTATTTTTCTCCACATAAAAGTCCTGGAAAATAATCGACCTGCACCTTTGGGAAACATCAGAATCAGAAGAATCTTCCCAGACGCAGGTGAATGAGCTTGTCGTCTTGCGACATTCCATAGTAGGCAATCACCGCAATCCTGTTGAAAGGAACCAGCATCAGTCCACCACCATATCCCAGATGCCATTTCATAGAAACTTCATCCTTATTCCATACCCTTCCATCATCCAGAAATCCAATCAGCCCGATCTTCCCATTGAATAAATGTCCTCTGATATTGGTAATCCACCTGATTTCATTGTCGTCGTAAAAAGCTGTTTGTCCAAAAAACCGTTGGCGGTGAAAGCCTCGAAGGTTTTGTCCGCCACCCAGCCAGGCCAACTGATAAAATTCGGGATTGCCTGTTACGTTGATGACACCCGAACGCACACCCAAAGAAAATTTCGGGATCAGCGGCAGATAAAATCCAAATGTCGCTTCATAGTGGTTTGATTTCCTGTCGGTCTGCGTGAGATTTTGCAGATGTGTTGCTTCGGCAGCAAAACCAATTCCCTTTCTAGGCGTAATGGCATTATCCAGTTTTAGTATGCTGTAGCCGATTGTTCCACCTATGAAATCCTTGCGGTTAAAGACAGTCGGATCATTGGGTGGAGTACCCTGGTTGATAAAATGTTTTTCTGCTTCATTCTCCACCTTGATGGATTGATAGGAGATGGTAAAACTGAATACCTGGTTGTTTCTCATGGGCCGGTGCAGTCCGGCACTTGCAAAAGCTTCACCCGTGTACATCCGGTAATATTCGATCGTCTGCTCTTTGGAAGTTTCATTACCAAGTCCGAAATAATAATTTTTAAGTCTCTGATCCACCCTTCCATTCAGAAGCAAATTCCATTTTCCAAAAATCTGGTTGAATTCACCAATGTAATCAGCGCCGAACGAATTATTGAAAAGAGAAAAATTTCCCTTGAGCACCTGCTGCATGCCGTAGGGATTTTTATTGAATTTCTGTTTGCGGATACGATATCCCAGCTCTACAAATACGCCCCGCGTATTGCTATAGGTAGCAGATTTTAAAACTCCTGATTCATCATATTTGAGTCCACGGATTGGATAAGTAAACAGGGAGGAATCGCTGGATAGAACAGTTTTTATGGTACCCGATGTATAATCCTTGCTGTAATCATAATAGGTTAATTTTTTTGCGGTTCCTCTTTCGTTGATCACTGAATCAGTTGCGGTCCCGCCGATCACGCGGATCTTGATGTCATTCTGCACGCCACTGATACGATACACATCATCACCCCCCATTCCATAGAGCCTGATCTCTTTGGTTTCTCTTTTGTGAAAACGGCGGGCATACACCGGGTTCTCAATCACTGTTCCGTTTTTCTTTACTGCAAACACTTTTACTTCTGTTTCATTCTGGTTCAAGCCACGTACATCAAAGACTTCTTTTTCTTTAGTGCCAGCAACATCCACATTTTTTGCAAGGAAGGAATAGTACTTGTCTGCATACTTTACCATCTTGTCTCGTCTTGACTTCAGTTTTCTGGTAATTTCATCTCCGGAAATGGCGTACATTTCCGCAGGCATTTGCCTGACAGAATTTTCAATCAAGGGATCTTTCAGGTATTGTTGTAATGCTTTTGCAGAATCAGTCCAGGCCTGCCGCGTTAATTCATTACTGAATCTCCGGTCCAGTCCCAGTGCAGGATAATTGTACCATTCTATGTTTTTTATTTTACCATCGAATGTCTGGAGCTGTTTGAGATGTACGGCACCAAGGATGAAGGAAAGTAAAAATCCTTCAAACTTCGCATAAGTTTGATCGCGGTCTTTGGGAACAGGACGATAGAGTTTGAAAGAACCGCTGTCAAATCTTGCCCAACGCCAATTATCGGGATGCCTTCCCCAGTCGCCTATCAACATATCAAACAGTCTTGTCTTGATATAATCATGCTGGTCCATCAGGTGATCATTATCCCCGTTTATCTTTTCCAGCATGTCTTCTGTGCTTTGAATATCTTCGGGTTGTCCAAAACTTTGTTGTGTAGTCTGGGTTTCATCCGGTCTTTCTTCCAGCATGCAAAGCGTGTTGGCAAATTCCTCATTGTATTCTTCCAGGCGCGGGCTGTAGGGAACAAAATAATAATGTGGATTGGTATGATATACACCGCTTGCCTCTGACATCATGGGAACTGTGAGTGCTGCATAAGGATGATTGCCGGCCACCTGGTCGTTCACAAGATCCACGATAAAAGTTCCATGCACAATATCAGGAAGCGCTGCATCGTAAGTTTTATGAACAGTTCGTAACACATATTCCCTTCCTTGTGGATCGCTTAGTCGCAAGGTCTTGGTTTGTCTTCCGCCTCCAATTTTTACGGGGCGAAGTCCACCAAATGCAGAATCCAGATTCAAAATGGGAACAGTAACAGGGGTGGTCCATTCTTTTCGGTAGTCTTTACCCCATAGCCATCGGTGCATGCTACTGGCCTCATATTCTTTTCCGGCAATGAGGGTCCGGTAATGGGACTGACTGCTATCAGTGACCACCGATTTCTGCGCAGGAGCGAACAGTGGTAAAATAAGAAGGAATAAAAAGGGAAATCGACCCAGTCTAAAGCAGTCTAAAACTTTAAAATAGTCCATCTGAGGGGAAGTAAAAAAATAATGCCATCCGTTTTATCAAGTACGTTCTATTGACCCTTTTCCTTTACTTTTGCCGCCTTAAAAGAATTATTTTTTATGGCAAGTACCGCAGATATCAGCCGCGGCCTCATTATCAAATTAGACGGCAGCTTGTACAAGGTAGTTGAATTTGGGGAAAATAAAACGGCAAGGGCTGCCGCCAAGGTCTGGGCCAAACTGGCGGGTGTGGACAACAACCGAAGTATAGAAAAAACCTGGAATAGTGGCGATACCATTTACCCGGTTCGTGTTGAAAGAAAAGAATATCAGTTTTTATACAAGGATGATTCCGGATATAATTTCATGGACAATGAAACGTTCGAACAGGTGGCCATAGCCGAAAATGTAATTGACGCTCCGCAATTTCTTAGGGATGGTGATGCCGTATCTGTTCTTTTCAACACCGAAACAGAATCGCCCATGTCGGTAGAACTGCCAGAAAAGGTAGTAGTTCGGGTTACTTACAGTGAACCAGGACTGAGAGGTGATACTGCAACACGCACGCTGAAACCAGCTACCGTAGAAACAGGAGCCACTGTGATGGTACCCTTGTTTGTGAATGAAGGTGAATTGATTCGCGTGAATACAAAGACCGGTGAATACGTTGAAAGAGTAAAGGAATAGGAAGATTACGATCCAGGAGCAAAGCGTCGCCGACGCTTTTTTCTTTTTTATCAACAGGTGTAGCAACAAGGAAGCGAAAGTCATGAACTATTATAATTCCTATCTTAGCCCACCTGTTTTAACCAAAATCATTATAAATTGAAACAAATGGATTTCAAGCAGATTCAGGAACTGATCAAACTGGTCAACGATTCAAATATTGGAGAGGTGACGATAGAACAGAAGGAGTTCAGGATCACGATCAAACAAAAAGAGGAGCAGATCACACAGATGGTGGCGGCACCGATGCAGGCACCGATGTATGGCCAGCTACCGATGCAACAACAACCTGCTGCTGCCCTTCCTGCTGCTGGTGGTGGTGATAAGGCAAAACAGGATACTGCAGCAGCACCCTCCAATACTGTCACTATTAAGAGTCCAATGATTGGGACCTTCTACCGCAGGCCATCTCCCGATAAATCCAATTTTGTTGAAATAGGTGATGAGGTGAGTCCGGGAAAGGTCGTATGCATTATTGAAGCGATGAAATTGTTCAACGAAATTGAAAGCGAAGTGAAAGGAAGGATCGTGAAGATTTTGGTAGAAGATTCTTCTCCTGTTGAATATGACCAGCCCCTCTTCCTGGTAGAACCAGCCTAGTTCCCGTACTTAAGCAGAACTGAAAATCTATTTGCATGTTCAAGAAAATTTTAATAGCCAACCGTGGAGAAATTGCCCTGCGCGTGATCCGCACCTGCCGGGAAATGGGCATCAAAACGGTGGCCGTTTATTCCACTGCAGACCGCGACAGCCTTCATGTAAAATTTGCTGACGAAGCAGTTTGTATTGGAAAACCTCAGAGCTCTGATTCCTATCTCAATATTCCACACCTGATGGCTGCAGTGGAGATCACCAATGCCGATGCCATTCATCCTGGCTATGGTTTCCTTGCAGAAAATGCAAAGTTCGCACAGATCTGTGGCGATCATGGTATCAAGTTTATTGGCCCCACCCCGGAAATGATCAACAAGATGGGTGATAAGATCACGGCAAAGGATACAATGATCAAGGCTGGTGTTCCCGTGATTCCGGGCAGTGATGGATTGCTGGAAAGTCTGGAAGAAGCAAAAGTGTTGGCCAGGGGAATGGGTTTTCCTGTGATCCTGAAAGCTACTGCCGGCGGAGGTGGAAAGGGCATGCGCATCGTATGGGAAGAATCGGAAATGGAAAGGGCCTACAACACCGCAAAAGCCGAAGCAGGTGCTGCTTTCAAGAACGATGGCATTTACATGGAGAAATTTGTGGAAGAACCACGCCATATTGAATTCCAGGTTGCAGGTGACCGTTATGGAACTGTATGTCACCTCAGCGAACGCGATTGTTCCATTCAACGAAGACACCAGAAGCTCGTAGAAGAATCACCTTCTCCTTTCATGACTCCGGAACTGAGAAGAAAGATGGGAGACGCAGCAAAAAAAGCAGCAGGCGCCATCAATTATGAGAGTGTAGGAACTGTTGAATTTTTGGTGGACAAGCATCGCAATTTTTATTTCATGGAAATGAACACTCGTATCCAGGTAGAACACTGTGTAACCGAAGAAGTGATCAACCATGACCTGATCAAAGAACAGATCAAGATTGCGATGGGTGAGAAGATTTCAGGGCGCGACTATGAACCGCAAATGCACGCCATCGAATGCCGCATCAATGCCGAAGATCCTTATAATGATTTCAGGCCATCACCGGGAAAGATCACCGTGTTGCATCAGCCGGGTGGACATGGTGTTCGTGTAGACAGTCACGTGTATGCAGGGTATGTAATTCCTCCTTACTATGATTCCATGATTGGAAAACTCATCACGGTTGCGCGCACTCGCCAGGAAGCCATTGACACCATGTACCGCGCACTCAGCGAATACGTGATAGAAGGTGTGAAGACCACCATTCCTTTTCATCTTCAACTCATGAAGGATGACCGCTTCCGCGAAGGCGATTTTAATACCAAGTTTTTGGAAGGATTTCATTTGAGATGAAGAGAGAAAGTTGCGAGATCGAAGGGCTATTGGCTGATGGCTGTTAGCTGTTGGCCTTTCATGGTAGTAGCCTTCGGCTAGAACATTCTTGATTTAGTTACACATTTATCAGCAGCCTATTTATTCGGAAAGTATATGATGATGGCTAAAGCTTGCAACGCACAGCAGGTGCAGTGCTGCATGGGCCATAAGTTAATTTTCCCTTGCTTTCTGTTTTTTGTATTTAAATCATTTCCACAAATATTTTTAACTCTTCTCTGGAAAAACTGGTCCACGCTAGTTCTCGCCGAAGACTACCATGAAAGGCCAACAGCCAATAGCCAACAGCCAATAGCCTTCAGCCTTCAGCCATCAGCCTTCCTCCAAACAAGGCATTTTTTTTGTGCGCTTAGATTATCCCTTAACCTATCGCCATGAAACATTCCTTTGCCTTTATTCACTTCGCTCTGGGTGCGCTCTGCTGTTTTTTGATCCTGTCACAATTTGCCTTCAAAACAAATTCTGTTTCTGATACCAGGCAACAATGGTTTGTGCCATCACTTCCTGAATCTATTTCCTTCGCCGGAGAAAAAGTTCCGGTGAGCAGATGGGATGTGAAAGAAAAATTCGACAAGGAGATGCTGATCAATTACTATGATCAGGGGACGATCATTTACCTCATCAAATTGGCCAATCGAAATTTTCCTGTTATTTCCGAACGTCTTCGCGCCAATGGAGTACCTGATGATTTCAAGTATCTCTGTATCGCCGAAAGCAATATGCAAAGTTGGGCGGTATCAAAAGCAGGAGCAGTGGGTTACTGGCAATTTCTCTCAGGCACGGCGCCGGGTTATGGATTGGAAACTTCCTCTGAAGTAGATCAACGTCAGGACCTGGAAAAATCAACAGATGCAGCCTGCGTGTACTTCAAACAGGCTTTTGAAAAATTCGGCAATTGGACGGCAGCAGCGGCCTCTTACAATTGTGGAATGGGCGGATACGGTAAGCAGGCTACATTCCAGCATACCATGAACTATTACGATCTTCAACTGCCCGAAGAGACCAACAAATATATTTTCCGGATTCTAAGCTTTAAATTCCTTCTGGAGAATGCCGATGCCCTTGGCTTTCATCTTAATGATGAGGAAAAATATCAGCCAGTTACTTCTCAGTCACTCACGGTTAGTTCTTCCATTCCCGATCTCGCGCAGTTTGCCATTGATCATGGCACTACGTATAAAATCTTGCACGCCATGAATCCCTGGCTCAAAGGACATTCACTGTCTGTTGCGAAAGGAAAGACCTATACGCTTCATCTACCGGTACAAAAATCATTTTGACAATCATGAAACGACAGAGTTAATGATTGCCCAGATGACATGGCAGAAATCTTTTTTAGGATTGCACCTTAAGTTTTCCTTCAGCCCCTTCAGATAATTTTTTTCCTGTTGCTGCTGAAGCCGCAATTTTCAGGAAGGAGATCATCTTTCCTGATTCAGCGTCCCAGTAGTACACATCACGCGGATTTACCTCCAGCAAGGCAAGGTTGGGATCGTCCACCCCTTTTGGAAACCAGGCTTTCACAATTGAGGACCATTTGTCCTCAATTTGTTTTCTGTCGCGTACAATTTTAGCCTGTCCCCACACATCGAGGTAACTTTCTTTTCCCGGATGTGCATACACCAGGTGCACCGCGTGTTCCTGGCTCACATCTTCCACCTTGATGGAACGGACATCTGTAAAAAACCAAAGTGTACCGTTCTCATCTGCCTCCATCGTGTACATGGGACGGGTGTGATCTTTTTTGTGATCATTGGTGACGAACATACACACACCAATATCCTTCACTAACTCTCTGAATTTTTTAAAAGCTTCTTCTTTTTGCAAATTCTTTTCCATAATATATCGCGGATTTAATTGATTAAAATCGGATTTCACGCCTGCCCGTACCGAACGGTACGTTCGGGCGGGGATGGATTAAAAGATTGCCAGGATTGATGTTCCTGATCACCGATTTCAGAATCACGGATTGCGCAGATTAAGGACTGATGATTTCATAGTAAACTGTCCTCTCCTAATTCCTAATTCCCAATTCCCAATTCCACTCAATACCTTATTACCTCAATACCCTAATACCTTCATTAAACAGCAGGAATCAATCCAATCTTTCTGGAATGTAAAATGGCCTCAGAACTGTTTTGGAAAAAGCAACAGGGAACGCCCTGGGACTCGATTTTTCTCAACACTCCGCCTACCTTTTCTTTGTTGCGGGCGTACACATCACGGATGTAAACGGCCTGGACTTGTTTGGGAAAATGGGAAACGATTGCCTCATAGATATATGGATCCTGTTGTGAACTGTCGCCCAATAAAATAAATTTCTGGCGCGGATAATTTTCAAGAATGCGGGCAATGCGTGTAAATTTTGTCTGGTGATTGTTTTGTCCGGTCTTTAGCAGTTGGCGAAACATTTTCAGCTGGTTGAGCAGGAAAACTCCTTGTGGAATTTCATTGATCCTGGTGAATTCAAGAATATAATCATAGAGGTTCCATTCACTGCTCGACACATAAAAAAATGGATTGGGAGCGTCTGCGGTGGTTTGTCCCAACGAAAGAAGCTGGTAGTGTTGTACCACACCTTCAAAAGGTTTACGGCTGCGTGCATTTTGTGTAAACAAAACAAAAAGCCGCTTTCTTAGGTTGGAGGAATGTGATATCAAAAAGGTATCATCAATATCAGAAATAAATCCATACTGCGTGGGATAAGGAATATATACAGATCCTTTTGCCTGAGCCAAAGATCCATTTTCTCCGGCATGCACCATCACTTCCTGCCATCCTTGGGGAAGCGGAGGCTGGTCCTTCCATTCAAAACGGAAAAATCCATCCTGATCGGTCTCGGTTTCCATTTTTTTATCCTTCCAGTCCAACTGGACTTTTAATCCAGGGAAAGGACGAACAATAAAAAGCCGCAGGAGGGCGAGGGTGTTGCGGACAAAACTCTTTCTGTATTTTTTTCTGGGAAGTGGGCTCAGCTGAAACACGTGCCCATACACTATAATTTGTTCGGCGTGACCGTAGCCGTGGTACACTTTTATTGTAACCTCGTTGGTAAGGCCAAGCCAACGCATCAAACCGGCCTTCCAGCTTTTTGGTTTCAGTTGACCGGCTTTGTCCATGATCCATTTAATGCAATAAGTATGCAGAACCAGACAGGATTGAAATTGTTATTTGTGGTAAACCCTATTTCGGGTGGTAAACAGAAGCAGGATTGGGAAGCGTCCATCCGGGATTATTTTCAAAAGCTTCCCCATTCCATAGAGTTTTACTTGCTCACGGGAAAGGATGACCGCGTTTCGATAAGGCATCATATGGAACAGGTCAAACCCGACCGGGTAGTGGCAGTTGGAGGAGATGGAACAGTGAAGATGCTGGCTGAATTGTTGAAAAAAACCAGTCTTCCCCTTGGCATCATTCCTGCCGGTTCTGCCAATGGCATGGCAAAAGAGCTCGGAATTCCGGAAGAAGCAAATGAAGCCTTGCAGATCATTACCAACGGATCTTGCCGGAAGCTGGATGTGATTGACATCAATCATAAAGAAACCTGTATTCATTTAAGTGACGTTGGTCTCAATGCCATGCTGGTGCGCTATTTTGAAAAATCAGATAAGAGAGGCATGTGGGGATATGCGCGCGCAGTGTTGCGGGTGCTTTGGGGAAAACAGGCCATGCACATCCACATCAAAACAGACCACGAAGAGTTGGAGAGAAAGGCATTCATGGTAGTGATTGCGAATGCTCAAACCTATGGCACTGGCGCCATCATCAATCCGCAAGGAAAAACAGATGACGGACTCTTTGAAGTAATCGTGGTTAGAAAATTAAATGTGTGGGAGTTGTTTAAAATGTTGGTCACGCATAAGCCCTTCGATCCTGAATGCATTGAAATTTTTAAGACAAAAAATGCGGAGCTGAAGATCCGTCACCGGGCTTATTTTCAGATTGATGGAGAATACCAGGGAAAGGAAAGTCTTGTGTACGCGCAGATCCAGCCACAGGTACTCTACATGATGCTGCCCGTTCCGAAAGAGAAAGAAGCAGTGGCATAAAATTTTAAGCAATGCTTTAAACAGTAATTATGGACGAATTAGAATTAAGAGGAAAATGGCATGAGTTGAAAGGTAAAGCCAAACAGGCCCATGGCGACCTCACCGATGACGATCTTCGTTGGGAAGAAGGAAAGGATGAAGAATTTTACGGACGTATGCAAAACAGGCTTGGAAAAACACGTGACCAGGTCATTGACTGGCTCAAAGGCCTTGGCAAAAAATAAATGGCTAACCTCTGGGATACATCTGACCCAGGCATTCGTACCCTTCATTTTTTTTCGGCAATATGCTTCACATAATTTTAGTGCCTGATAAAGAATCTCTTTTTATCAGGCGCTTTCTATGCCCATGACCAAAATCCTATAATCAATTACGCACTCCCAACTCTATCCTGTCATCTGCCCTCTTTCTTACTTCTTCTACCAACTACCAACTATCCACTACCAACTCTCTCCGTAACTTTGCCAAATGCATTATGTGTCTGCGGAGCAGTTGGGCAAGTCCTATGGTATCAAGCCACTTTTCGACAACATTTCCTTTCACATTTCAGAGGGAGACAAGATTGCACTGGTAGCCAGGAATGGTTCGGGCAAGTCTACGCTGTTGAAAATAATCGCGGGCAAGGAAACCGCCGATGAAGGAAAGATCTGGATCAACAAAGATGTGGACATCGCCCTGTTTGAACAGGAACCTGTGCTCTCGGAAAAAGAATCGGTGCTCGATAATATATTTCATACAGCACACCCGGTAATCGAGGTGATCAAGGAATATGAAGCAGCACTGGATAGCGGAGAAGAACAAAAGATCACGCAATTGGTTGTAAAGATGGACGAAATTGGCGCCTGGGATTTTGATGCTCGCGTAAAACAGATTTTCGGAAAATTAAATATTCACCAGCTGCAGCAACAGGTGTCCACTTTGAGCGGAGGACAAAGAAAGCGCGTTGCCCTGGCACGTACACTGATCGATATTGGTTTTGAACACAAGCACGTGCTGCTGATCATGGATGAACCTACCAACCACCTCGATGTGGAAATGGTAGAATGGCTGGAACACTATCTCAATAAAGAAAATGTGACGCTTCTTCTGGTCACCCACGATCGATATTTTCTGGATGCTGTTTGTACAGAAGTATGGGAACTGGATCAGGGCAAACTATATTTTCACAAAGGCGACTATGAAAATTTTCTGGAGAAAAAAGCGCAGCGTGAAGAAAGTGAATCAGCCAGCGTAGACAAAGCACGCAATCTGTATCGAAAAGAACTGGAATGGATGCGCAAGCAGCCCAAGGCGCGTACCACCAAATCGAAAAGCAGGATTGACAATTTTTATGAGATTGAAAAAAAAGCAAAACAACAGCTCCAGGACCAGCAACTCGTTTTGCAAAGCAAGATGAACCGGTTGGGAGGAAAGACCGTCGAACTAAAAAAATTGTACAAACGGTTTGACGACAAGATCATTCTAAAAGGTTTCGACTACACTTTCAAAAAAGGAGAACGGGTAGGTATCGTTGGGAAAAATGGAGCGGGCAAATCCACCTTCATCAATATCATTCAGGGAATTGAACCTGCCGACAGCGGAAAAGTAAATATTGGAGAAACAGTTGTTTTTGGAAATTATTCGCAGCAAGGACTCCTGGTGAAGGAAGACCAGCGCGTGATTGAATATGTAAAAAGCATTGCTGAAAGTTTTCCTCTTGCTGGCGGAGGAAGTTTGAGTGCCGCCCAATTCCTGAATTTATTTCTCTTTCCTCCCGAACAACAATACACGTACATCAGCAGCCTGAGTGGCGGAGAAAAAAGAAGACTGCATTTGCTCACCATTCTATTTCGTAATCCCAATTTCCTGATCCTCGATGAACCCACGAATGATCTTGACCTGCCCACGCTGGGTGTCCTGGAAAATTTTCTGCTTGATTTTCCCGGCTGTCTCCTTATTGTAAGCCATGACCGTTATTTTATGGACCGGCTGGTAGATCATCTTTTTGTTTTTGAAGGAGATGGAAATATCAGGGATTATCCGGGCAATTATTCGCAATACCGGGAAGAGCAAAGACGTGAAGAGGCTGAAGAATCCCTTGAGCCCCGGGCAGAACCTGTAAAACCTTCGATAGCTTCGAAAAAAAAGAAGCCTTCGTATAAGGAACAAAGAGAATTTGAACAGTTATCACAGGAGCTCCAGCAACTGGAAAAGGAAAAGAAAGAAGTGTCGGAAAGAATGAGCCACAATGGAATTCCTTTTACCGAACTACAGCAATTATCAGAAAGGATGGGAACGCTCTCCCGTCTAATCGATGACAAGGAGCTCCGGTGGCTCGAATTGAGTGAAAAGCTCTCGTAATTTTCCGTATTTGTTTATCTGAGAAAACTTTTTACATTTACAACTAATCCCTCCTTTGAAAACACGGTAGTTTGTACTCCGAGACTCCGGAAAACTAATGAGTTAACATTTAAAACTTCTGTGTATGAAAAAGATCTCATCCCTATTTCAAGATGAAAAAGTACAGGACACTTTAATTGTTACAGTCATCCTGGCTGTGATCATTACGCTGTCTGTAGTTTTCCTCTAAGCGTATTCAAAATCCTCTATCTGATCTTGATGCAAAACCGCATTAAGCAGAACGTTATTTGCCTGAAGAATACAAAAAACCCTCTTGTTTTCAAGAGGTTTTTTTTATGGGCAACGGTGAATGGTGAATGGTGAATAGTGAATAGTCAATAGTGAAAAGTCAATAGTGAATGCGGATTTTCAGGATTCTGATTTTCGAAGATTGCAGGCCGCCAGTACCGAACCTCCGTTCGGCGGGATTGATGATTTCATTATGAATTGAAATAACTGATCATCCCGGAAATAGATCCGGGTTCCCTTCGAGAACCCGGATCGAATAAAATCGTAAACGGTCTATCGTCAAACCTTACCCTCCTGAGACAAAAAAACTTTGATGGAAATTGAAAATTCATTGAGACCTTTTCTCTCTCCCAACTCCAACCAGGATGATTAAGATTCTCCAGGGTTATCAGGATTCACGATTAGAGAATTGCCTTGATTGATGATTTCATAGTATAGGCAACTTACCCAATTCCCAATTCCTAATTCCCAATTCCCAATTCCACCTTAATACCTTAGTACCTTAATACCTTAATACCTTAATACCTAATTCCTCTTCACCAACTCTATCTTAAAAAAACCAGTTCTCTATATTTAGGCAGGGTCCATTCCGTATCGTCCACCAATTGTTCCAGTTTGTCAACATGGTAACGCAGCTTGTCGAAATAAGCTTCTTTTACCTTGTTGCAGTAGGCAATGGCTTTTTCACGACTGTCCTGAATATTGTTGCAGGCCTTTCTGGCTTCCACCATTTCAGCTACGAACTGACTGACCTGGTTGATATGTTCGGAAATTCTTGTAAGGGTTTGTGTGCGCTGGGTACAGGCGGAACCATCTCCCAGTCCAATTTCCTTCAGCCCCCGAACATTGTTGATAATGATATTTTGATAACGTATGGCTGCAGGGATTACGTGATTCGTGGCAAGATCCACCATCAAACGACTTTCGATCTGAACTTTCTTGATATATTTTTCCAGCTCAATTTCGTGGCGTGCTTCCAACTCGGGATGATTGTACACTTTATTATTGGCAAAAAGTTTTTTGGCTTTGTCTGTTAGCATCGAGTCCAGGGCCAGAGGTGTAGTTTTTACATTGGGCAGCCCACGGCGCTCTGCTTCTTTTTCCCATTCTTCACTGTAGCCATCACCTTCAAACAAGATCTTCTCGCTGGAAATAATGTACTGGCGAATGACATGCATGATGGCAATTTCTTTTTTCTCTCCTTTGTCGATCAATGCATCCACTTCTTTTTTGAATCCTTTCAATGTTTCCGCCATAATGGTATTCAGGGTAGTCATGGCGTTGGCACAGTTGGCAGAAGAACCTACTGCGCGGAATTCAAATTTATT
Organism: Flavisolibacter sp.; assembly: GCA_045805145.1. GTDB lineage: Bacteria > Bacteroidota > Bacteroidia > Chitinophagales > Chitinophagaceae > Flavisolibacter. The sequence continues at coordinate 20,870 of JBJMLU010000034.1, forward strand.
TCCGGTAAATGCAAAAGGAGAAGTGCGGTTGCGGTCTGTGTTGTCCATCAACAGCTCCGGAATGTTACGGTGAATATCGATCTTGAGCATGCTCTCATCGGTTTCATCCATCTTGTCCGTTACTCTTTTCTTCACATCTTCCAAAACCCTCGTCAGGTATTGTCCGATGAAGACAGAGATGATGGCAGGAGGAGCTTCGTTGGCGCCGAGGCGAAAATCATTGCTTGCAGAAGCAATGGATGCCCGCAACAGGTCGGCATAATCATGAACGGCCTTGATGGTGTTCACAAAAAATGCAAGGAACATCAGGTTGGTCTTGGGTGTCTTTCCCGGAGCCAGAAGATTCACACCTGTATCGGTAGCCATGCTCCAGTTATTGTGCTTTCCACTTCCGTTGATTCCGGCGAACGGTTTTTCGTGCAACAACACCCTGAGCCTATGTCTTGCAGCCACACGGGTCATGATATCCATGAACAGCGTATTGTGGTCTACCGCAAGATTCACTTCTTCAAAAATAGGAGCGCACTCAAACTGCGCTGGCGCTACCTCGTTATGCCTTGTACGAAGAGGAATCCCCAGTCGGTATGATTCGGTTTCAAAATCGCGCATGAAGGCATAGACGCGTTCGGGAATCGAACCGAAATAATGATCTTCCAGCTGTTGTCCTTTTGCAGGACCATGACCGAATACAGTTCTTCCGCATAGAACCAGGTCAGGCCTGGCGTTGAAGAGGCCTTCGTCTACAACAAAATATTCCTGCTCCCAACCCAAAGTTGCAGTTACCTTTTGCACGTTGCGGTCGAAATAATTACAAACATCTACCGAAGCCCGGTTGAGGGCTTCCAATGCTTTTAAAAGAGGAGCCTTGTAATCGAGCGATTCTCCGGTATAGGAAACAAATATGGTGGGAATACAAAGTGTTTTTCCAAAACCAATATCCATGATAAAGGCAGGAGAAGAAGGGTCCCATGCAGTGTAACCACGTGCTTCAAAAGTGGCGCGAAGTCCACCACTGGGAAAAGAAGAAGCATCGGGTTCCTGTTGAATCAGCGCATCGCCTTCAAATTGTTCAATGGGAGTACCATCACTTTTCAAAGTAAAAAATGAATCGTGTTTTTCGGCCGTGCTTCCGGTGAGGGGTTGAAACCAGTGCGTGAAGTGACTCACACCCTTGCTTTCAGCCCAGGCCCTGATACCATTGGCTATTTGCGCAGCCATGGAACGGTCGATCTTCTGGCCTGCTCTTACGGAAGCCAGCAAACTTTTATACGCTTCATCACTTAAAAATTGACGGGCAACCTGGTGGGTAAATACATTCTCGGCAAAAATTGCCGTGATCTTGGTGGAAGCAACCTCGGGTTGCTTTTCAGCATTCAACAAATTAGTCAAGGCACTAAAACGGAGCGAGGACATAGAATTAGTTTTCAGCAAAGAAATTAAAACTGCTTCAAACTTGTGCGAATTTCTTGCTAATGTGCAAAAACGAAGGTTTCTGAACGGAAAACTTTATTGTAGCGCTTTAAAATTTTCGTTTTCTCTCCGGATAAAAGCAAAAATCTAAATATTATTTTCCTGATTAATATTTGAAAACACGAGCCGGTACATGCGGGTCCAGTCGATCTGAGCCACCATCGGAACAATCAAAAAAGGAAGGACAATACTTCGGTACCGGACAATAGCACCCAGGATGTCTACAGTGTACCCCACCATCATGAGAATAGCAAAAGAAAGAGAAAGGCAAAATAAAATAAACGGATTCATCCGGGTTTCTTTTTTCTTTCCCACCAAAAAGATGAGGAACAATAAAAGAAAAAAATCTATTTCAACTGCGGCAGCCAGTGAAAGCAGGTGCTTCACATCGGAAGGATAGGGACGCAGTACAGTCATGCTCAAAGCCTGTGGCGCGTTGATCAGAAAACCCTTGAAACTGGGAACCAAAGGATTCACTTCAATGGCCGATCCTCCGCCTACCAGTTTCAAAAACTCCTGCTGCTTTACCACCGTGGCCTGAGGAAAATCGAGTGCGGGATTAATGTATTTGGCAGAAAAGAAAAGAAAAATAAAAAAAGCACAGGTTACTAAATAAACCCAGGCCGGTTTGAGCCTGGTCTTGCTCGCAATGGCCCATGAACAGAGCGGTGGTATTAGGGCCAGCACCAGAAAATTGCGCAAAATCAGGACCAACAGAAAACCCAGGATGATCAGAAAAATGCGGTAAATCGGAAATTTATTCTCTTTGAATCCAAAATAAAAATGGTAGATCATCAGCGCCAGTCCTAAGAAGATCAGTCCTTCCTTGTGCAAGCCACTGGTCCAGTATAAAAAAGAAGGAAGAAGAAAGCAAGCCACCAGCACGGCATACCTGCGTGAAGGAAATACATTCTGCATCACGCGATAAATGGCAACAGGCCCGAACAGGGTGATGAAGGAATAAAAGATCACGTTCACATAATAATGAGCAAAACTAAAAAGATTGAAGAGCGCCATGACCTTGATCAGGAAATTGGCTTTCACATCGTTCCACCAGGAATCATGTGTGGTCAGAAAGTTCCCGTATCCACCCTGGTAGGAAGTATGAAAAAGATCCGTAAAAAAATCAAGGGGGTGTGTTTGCAGCAAATGATATTGCTGAATGCTCTCCACGTGATAAGCCCAGGTATCCACCATCTGTGCCATTTGTCCATAGTAAATGCCGATCCATCCGTAAAAAATTCCTGCCAGTACCTTCAGCAGGAAAAGGATCACGAGTTGTGGATTGGTGAGTCCGGAATTTCTAAAGAACTTCACTTTGGTAACGAGCCATGCGAATAAGACCAGGTAGGCAACGAACAGCAAATGCTCCAAAAAATTCTGATTTAATCGGCGCAAAATATAAAATCTTATCCACAAGCACCGGCATAAAAACCATGTGCAGGCTCGAAGGGAGAACGTAGTTTTGTCACCTCATTTGATGAACATGGAAATCACCGTAGACACTGCACGCCAGCTCAGGCTATCCGAAGATGAATTTGAATTGATCAAAAAAAAACTGGGTCGTGTTCCCAATTTCAATGAGCTCTGTGCCTTCTCCGGCATGTGGAGTGAACACTGCAGCTATAAGAATTCTATCAAATGGCTGAAGACACTTCCCAGGGAAGGAGGAAGAATGCTGATAAAAGCAGGTGAAGAAAATGCAGGGCTAATGGATATTGGTGATGGCTATGGTGTGGTGTTCAAAATCGAATCACACAATCATCCTTCTGCTATTGAACCTTTTCAGGGTGCGGCAACAGGAGTGGGTGGCATTCACCGCGATATTTTTACCATGGGATCAAGGCCCATTGCTGCACTCAACTCTCTTCGCTTCGGCAATCTTGAAGAACAAAAGACGCAGCACCTGCTGGCAGGAGTTGTTCATGGCATTGGTCATTACGGAAATTGTTTTGGTGTTCCTACTGTAGCGGGAGAAATTTATTTTGATCCCTGTTATCATACCAATCCATTGGTGAATGCAATGAGCGTAGGAATAGTGAAGGTAGGTAAGACCGTTTCTGCAACGGCAAAGGGTAAGGGCAATCCGGTAATGTATGTAGGAAGTGCAACAGGAAAAGATGGAATCGGAGGCGCTTCTTTTGCATCAGCAGACATCACCGAAGAAAGTACCGAAGAACTTCCGGCTGTTCAGGTGGGCGATCCGTTCCAGGAAAAAAAATTACTCGAAGCCTGTCTCGAAGTCATTGAAACCGGTGCCGTCGTTGGCATGCAAGACATGGGTGCGGCAGGCATTATCTGCTCCACAGCCGAAATGAGTGCGAAAGGAGAAGTAGGCATGCGCATCGACCTGGATAAAGTACCCACCCGCCAAAAAAATATGAAGGCCTGGGAACTCCTGCTCAGCGAAAGCCAGGAGCGTATGTTACTGGTAGTGGAAAAAGGACGAGAAGAAGAAGTGAAAAAAGTTTTTGACAAATGGGATTTGGAAAGCGCCGTAATTGGCGGAGTAACCGATGATGGGCTGCTTCGTTTTTATATTGATGGCAACCTGGAAGCAGAAATTCCTGCACAGGAACTCGTGCTTGGTGGAGGCGCTCCCCAGTACGACCGCGAATACAGGGAGCCCGCTTATTTTCAAAAGATCAAAGCGTTCGATCCATCTTCTGTCAGGGAACCGAAGGATCTTCAGTCCATTGCGAAACAAATCATTGCTATTCCCAGCATTGCTTCGAAGCGATGGATCTATAACCAATACGACAGCATGGTAGGTACTGCCAACGCTTCCACCAATGCGCCAGCAGATGCAGCCGTGGTATTGGTTCGCGAAACAGGAAAAGCACTGGCTGTTACAGTTGATTGCAACAGCCGTTATGTTTTTGCCGACCCGTACAGGGGTGCGATGATTGCAGTAGCAGAAGCGGCGCGCAATATTGTATGCAGCGGTGGAAAACCGCTGGGCGTAACGAACTGTTTAAATTTTGGAAATCCCTATGACCCCGAAGTCTATTATCAGTTTGTGCAGGCGGTAAAAGGAATGGGTGAAGCCTGCTTGAAATTTGATACGCCGGTAACGGGCGGCAATGTGAGTTTTTATAATCAGAATCCGGATGGTCCTGTATATCCTACACCTACCATCGGCATGGTTGGCCTGGTAGATCATCCGGAGAAAAAAATGACCCTCGATTTTAAACAAGAGGGAGATGCTATTTTTCTTTTGGGCTTACCATCTCAAGACCTGAATTCATCAATTTATCTGAACAAAATTTGCGGGATCGAATTTTCACCTGCTCCGCATTTTGATTTGGAAGAAGAATTTGAATTACAGCAATTGCTAGTTGAATTAATTGAAACTGATATCCTTCAAAGTGCGCACGATGTAAGTGAAGGCGGACTGATAACCACGTTGCTGGAAAAAAGTTTTTACCGGGGACTGGGATTTGATGTGCGGTCTTCCAATTCATCGGGCAATGGCAAACCCTTTCGCCCGGATGCATTCTGGTTGGGTGAAAGTCAAAGCAGGGTAGTGGTTACGGTGCGCGAGGAGGAATTGAAAAGATTCAATAACCGTGTCAGGAAAAGCAGTGTGGCCCTGATGGGACTAGGTAGTGTTACCGGCGGAAGTTTGCGTGTGGACGGAAACAGTTGGGGAGAGATAGATAGCTGGAAGGAGCTATACGACACGGCAATTGAAAAGCAACTTCAAAAAGAACTGCAATCAGAAGGAGCACTGGGTATGCTCTGAAGATTCTGAATATCCGATAAAATTTATTCAGGCTTAGCTTCTCTGAAATATGTAGAGACATTACAAAAGATTTGTAATGACAAATGATTTTTCATTTAAGTTCTCTAAGTAAATACACTTAATCTGATTGTTTTTTTCGAATCTAATGGGCACTCGTCGAAATGCTCCATAAAATGGTTTGGTGATTTAAATTCTGATATTATATTTATTCAAATTCATGCTATTATGTTAAAGACACTGACTGCTTGTGTTCTGGGAATTTTGTTTTGCCTCCTGTCCTATGCAAACGACTACGATGATGCCTGGGCTTCGATTCGCAAAAAAGATTTTAAAGAGGCAAAAAGGCTTCTCCAAAAAGCCAGCCAGGATAAATCTACCGCACTGGATGCCTATCTGACCCTCCTTTATCTTCAGACCTACATGGGAAATGAAGACAATATCCAGGGACTGGCCAACGAAGTTGCTTCCAGCCCTGATAAGAACGCATACATGTATTCCTTATGGTTCAACGGAGCCGTCCTGGGACAATATGGAAAAAAGAAGGACTATCAGATGGAGCTGATGAACAGGATTATCTCTGATGATAGCTTCAATGGTTCTCTTCGTTCCGCCGCGCATTATGTAAAAGGTATGCATTATATTTTTTCCAATGATTATGCAAAGGCAAGACAGGAATGGAAAATGGTAGGTGCCCTTGATAACTGGCAGCTCACCGGTCCATTTGAAAACCTCTCCGGTTCTGGTTTCAACACCCAGTTTGGGCCTCTGTCCTCGCCGGATGTCAATGCCAAATTCAAAGGCCTGAACAATGTTGAAGTCGGATGGTTCATGCCATCTAAAACAAATGGTGAAGGCTGGGTTTTTCTCCATCCTAATTTTCCGAATAATTCGGGAGTTGTATTTGCACAGACATTTGTTAACGCGCCCGAGGATATGAAAGTCATGCTCAACGCAGGTGTGAATGGTTCTTTGAAAGTTTGGGTGAATGATGGTCTGGTTCTCTCCGTAGCTAAAGAGCGCGTAACAGAACTCGATTATTACAAGAACTTCTGCACGCTCAAAAAAGGATTCAACAGAATATTGGTACAGGCAGGTTACACCAATAATTCCACTGCGAACTTTATTGTGAGGCTCACCGATGAAAAAGGAAATGCGATCAGGGATTTGTCTACTTCAACTGAACCAAAACCTTATAATAAGGCAACAGACACGGGCAATACAGAATCCCTGGAATATTTTGCAGAGGGGATTTTTAAAAACAAGATCGCGCAGAATCCGGGAAATCTATTAAACTACATGCTTCTGAGCCAGGCCTATCTCCGGGAGCACCGCAGCACGGAAGCAAGAATGACCATAGAAAAAGCCCTTGAGATCTCGCCCGGGAACCCATTGCTAAAATTTGAACTGATCCAGTGTTTATTGAAAACGGAGAACAGGACCGCCTTGCTGCAACAAGTAGACTGGCTGAAGGAAAATGACCCGGATAATTATATCAATTATCAGATTAAGATTGAGAACCTGACCAAGGAAGAAAAATATTCCGAAGCGGATAAGGAGATAGACAAGATGTTGACCATTTACTCGATGGATGAACAAATCCTGAACCTCAGGATCAATGTTCTGGGCAAGCTGGGTAAAATGGATGAACTTTTAAAACTCATCGAACAAGCTTATAACCAGTATCCCGAATATGCTCCATTCGTGCAGATGATGTACCGTGTGAAAAAAATGGTGCTCAAAGATCAGAAGGGAGCCCTGAATGTGTATGAAAAATATTTTAAGAACAATTACAATTTCGAGCTGCTGACCGACCTGGCTGATGAATACAAGAGCCTTGGCATGAATGATAAATACCTGGGCGTGCTTCAAAAAAATTACGATGAATCAGGCTATGATCCGCAGTTCGCCAACAGGCTTTCCAATTATTATTTCGAAAAGCAGGATTATGCAAAATCGCTGCAGTTTGCGCGTGAAGCTTTGAAACTTGCTCCTTATACCGGCTCCTACTGGTATAACGTGGGCTCTATTCAGGAAGTGATGAATAACGCAGCAGATGCGATTGAATCGTATAAAAAAGCCATTTACTACGACCGCACCAATTATGAAGCCCGCAAGAAGCTGAATGCACTTGGGAAAAAGCTAGACCTCTATAAATTATTGCCAGAGACAGACATTTATACTCTGATCAAGAATGCACCCGGCAATAAAGAAGAAGATTTTAGCTATCTTCTCGATGAAAAAGGTACCATCATTTATGATGAGGGAGCATCGGAAGAATACGTCACTTATGCAGTGAAGCTACATAGTCAAAAAGGGATCGATGACTGGAAAGAACTGTACCTGCCGTATAATTCAAACACTCAGTCTCTCCTCGTCGAAAAAACAGAAGTCGTAAAGGCCAACGGATCAAAATCCGATGCAGAACGAAACGACGATCATGTGGTGTTTACAGGACTAGAACCAGGAGATGCCATTTACGTCAAATACAGACTTCAGAATTACGCAGAAGGTAGACTGGGAAGAGAATTCTCAGACAAATTCATCTTCAATTCTTTTGCACCTTCTTCTTCTGCAAGATATACGATGATCGTTCCAAAGGGATACAATTTTAATTCCAGGATCATCAATGCCAGTCTGGATCCTGTGGTCAAAGATGTGGATGAATTCAGGATCTATACCTGGGAAATGAAAAACATTGCAGCTCTGAAGAATGAACCGCTGATGCCGCCACTGAATGATGTTGGGGCAGTTCTTCATATTTCCAGCATCAAGACCTGGGCGGACGTAGCAAACTGGTATAGTGATATCTCCTTTCAGGACCTGACGGACAATTTCGAGCTCAATGCTTTGTACAATGAAATTTTCGCGGGAGCAAAACAGTTGAGCAACCTGGAAAAAGCAAAGCGTATATACAATTATATTGTCACGAATATCAGATACAGCTCTGTGTCTTTCCGCCAGAGTGGCCTTGTTCCTCAGGATGTGTCGAAGACCATCAGTACCCGTTTGGGTGATTGTAAGGACCTCGCTACTTTATTTGTAGCACTTGCTGCCAAAGCAGGCATTCCGGCGCAATTGGTGTTGATCGATACGAGGGACAATGGATCGAACGATATAATCCTGCCTTCTATGGAATTCAATCATTGTATTGCACTGACGAAAATTGATGGCAAGGATTATTATCTGGAGCTTACAGATAGCAATCTTCCGTTCGGTAGTTTGCCCAATGACCTGAATGGAGCACTTTCTCTCGTGATTCCACCCCATGGCGAGAAATCATCCGCAGATCTCCGGATGCTTCAGGCGCCCAGTCGTACTTTGGATCGAGCCATTCGGCAGATCAACGTTTCTGTGAATGGCAGGGATGAAAAAATAAACGTTTCCGTCAAGCGATTCGGCAGTCTTACCAGCGCATGGAGGGGAGACTATTCAACGCTCACTCCGGAAAAACAGAAAGAACAGTTTGAACAATCGATTAGCAATAGTTATAAAAATCCTTTAAAGCTCGAGCAACTTTCTTTTACAGAATTGTCTGAATTGAGTGATTCGCTTAAAATGGATTATACCTATACCGTGAAAAATGAAGTGATCGAGGCGGGTTCCATGCACATGATCAAAGTCCCATTTATAGATCTGGTTGCCACATTGGAAAACTTTTCTTCTGACACCAGGCAATTTCCAGTCAACTACTGGAGTTATGAGAACACGGACATTTATGAAACCACTGTGGTATTGCAGATTCCGGCGGGGCAAAAATTCATGGAAATTCCGGCCAATCAGAGCCTGAGTTTTAAAGGGTCCAGTTATTCCATCAAATACACAAGACTAGGAGACAAGCTCAAAGTATACCGGTATGCAAAGCTGCAAAGAGAAAATGTAGCTGCTGCTGATTATGAAAAGTTCAAAAAATTCTTTACGGATATTGTTGAGGTGGAATCGAAATATGTTGTTTTTAAATAGGTGGAGAAATAGGTTTTTCGGCGAGAGAAATTTGATGTAGGTTTGCATGACCTCCCGGAATTTCTTCACATTTTTCCGCTGGTCAATAAGTTGGCTAAGAATTTGGACTTCTGATTCATACCAAGGGACCGGATTTGATCGAGATCAATAGCTGACCATTCACAAAAACATATTTTTAATTCAACCATTCGCAATGGCCAAATATATTTTTGTTACCGGTGGAGTTACTTCTTCTTTGGGGAAGGGCATCATTGCCGCTTCGCTTGCCAAACTTTTACAGGCAAGAGGTTTGAGGGTAACCATTCAGAAATTTGATCCCTACATCAACGTTGATCCCGGAACGCTCAATCCGTACGAGCACGGCGAATGTTATGTAACAGAAGACGGAGCCGAAACGGATCTGGACCTGGGCCACTACGAACGATTCCTGAATATTTTTACATCGCAGGCCAACAATGTAACAACAGGACGCATCTATCAAACTGTGATCAACAAGGAACGGGAGGGCGCTTTTCTGGGGAAGACCGTTCAGGTGATCCCGCACATTACCGACGAGATCAAAAGAAGAATTGTGCTCCTGGGACAAAAAAATGAATTTGATGTGATCATCTCTGAGATCGGTGGTACTGTGGGTGACATCGAGTCTCTTCCCTATATCGAGGCGATCCGCCAATTGCAGTGGGAACTTCCTGAAGAAGACCTTCTCGTTGTTCATCTTACGCTCATCCCTTATCTGAAAGCAGCAAAGGAACTCAAGACAAAACCCACACAGCACTCGGTAAAAATGCTCAGCGAAAGCGGAGTGTTTCCGGATGTTATTGTTTGCCGCACCGAAGAACCTCTGACGATAGAACTGAAACGCAAGATCGCGCTGTTTTGTAATGTAAAAGCAGAAGCGGTGATTGAGGCGCCGGATGCAAGTACCATTTATGAAGTGCCCCTGCTGATGATGAATGAAAAACTGGACCTGATCGTTTTAAAAAAACTGAACATCGCTGATTTTCGGGAACCCGAACTTTCGCGGTGGAAAGAATTTCTCGATAAACTCAAGTATCCAAAAGCAAAGATCAACATTGGTCTCATTGGAAAATACGTGGAGCTACAGGATGCTTATAAATCCATTTTAGAATCCTTTGTTCATGCCGGTGCCATGAACGAATGCAAAGTGCAGGTAGTGCCGATCCATTCCGAATTCATCACAGCTGAAAATGTAGGAGAGAAACTGGGCTACCTCGATGGATTGCTGGTAGCCCCGGGCTTTGGACACAGAGGTGTGGAAGGAAAGATCACTGCTGTAAAATTTGCGCGCGAATCAGGACTTCCATTTTTCGGAATCTGCCTCGGAATGCAAATGGCCGTGATTGAATTTGGAAGAAATGTGCTGGGCATCAGAAATGCACAGTCATCTGAGATGGATCCTCATGCAACCGAACCCGTGATTGATATGATGGAAGAACAGAAAAAAATTACCGTCAAGGGTGGAACCATGCGACTTGGAACCTATCCCTGCGAGATCAGGGAAGGATCACTGGCACACCGGATCTATGGAAATGGAGTGATATCCGAAAGACACCGTCATCGTTACGAATTCAATAATAGATACCTGGAGCAATACGAGAAAAACGGCATGAGTGCGAGTGGACGCAATCCGGAAACCGGTTTGATCGAGATCATGGAGATCAACGATCATCCTTTCTTTATTGGCTGCCAATATCACCCTGAACTGAAAAGCACGGTGGAAAATCCGCATCCTCTTTTTGTTCATTTTGTTGGAGCAGCCAAACGTTTCAATGAACAGAAAAGCGTGAGCAGGAATCCGCTTCTTCAAA
>JBJMLU010000035.1:0-6155 GCA_045805145.1 Flavisolibacter sp.
TGCAGGACTGATTGTTTTTCAGGATTCACGCCTTGGACAGGCAATGAAACTTCCTTCTCATTAGCTTTAATTGCAGTTTTATCATTGCTATTTACATTTTGATTTCCTTTTGTAAATTTCCTGCCGTAACGGCTCCTGTTTTCAATGGATATTGATGGAATACAAACAACTCGGAAAATCTTCCCTGATGGTCAGCCGCATTGGCTTTGGCTGCATGTCGCTTAAATCATCAACGCCTGACGCAGACCGCATCTTAAAAACTGCAGTGGAAGAAGGCATCAACTATTTTGACACGGCAGATCTTTATGAACAGGGAGCAAACGAAAGCATGATTGGGAAAGCATTTCGTCAGGAAAGAAAAAAAATCATCATTGCCACCAAAGTGGGTAATCAGTGGAAAGAAGATGGAAGCGGCTGGATCTGGAACCCATCCAAAAAATATATTCTGCAGTCGGTGGAGAAAAGCCTGCAGCGACTGCAGACGGATTATATTGACCTTTACCAACTGCATGGAGGTACCATCGATGATCCGATAGATGAAACCATTGAAGCATTTGAACAGTTGGTACAGGAGGGAAAAATTCTTTACTATGGCATCTCTTCCATCCGTCCCAACGTCATTCGCAGGTGGGCTGAATTATCCCGCATCCAGAGTGTAATGATGCAATACAGCCTGCTTGATCGAAGACCTGAAGAAAAAATATTTGACCATCTGCATTCCCAAAATATTTCTGTCCTCGCAAGAGGAAGCGTGGCCCAGGGACTGCTGGTAAACAAGCCGCCTAAGGCTTATCTCGATCATCCTTTAGAAAAAGTAAAGAAAGCTGCCGATACGCTCCGGGAATTGAATACTCAAAGAACGCCCGCGCAAACCGCCATACAGTTCGTTCTGAGCCGTCCTGCAATTGCTTCCGCCGTAGTGGGCATGCATACCCTTGAACAATTAAGAGAAGCTGTGGGAACTATGTCAATGCCATGGATCTCAGAAAAAGAAATGAGTATCCTGGAAAGATCCATCGAACCGAACCACTACACAGAACATCGATGATTCGTTGGAGTTTGGTTAACATAAAAACCTGTTAAACCAAATTCGCCACATCAATCCGGGCACGTTACATGCGTTAGGAGGGGACCAATATTTTCTATGCGATTCACCATCATTTCCACTCTATTGCTGACCGCCTTATTGTATTCATCCTGCAAAAAGCAGGACGTAGCTGCCAGCTCCACCGGCCCAGATAATTGTTCAATCAATACTTCGCTTGGAGGAACAGTTATTCCAGGACAGTATATCATCGCTTATAAACCCTCCGGCACACTCCTCGCATCTGCAGCAGGAATGAAGCAGAAAAGCAGGGATGTTCTGGCGGAAAATGATATTCCTACCACGGCGGTCCGTAGTTCTTTCGAAGGCGAACGCGCTGGATTCGTAGCGCATATCACCGAAGAACAGGCGAAAAAATTGTCGGCTGATGCTTCCATCGCTTCAGTAGAGCCCGATCGTATCGTAGCGCTTGGCACTTGCTTTACCATCGTATCACCCACACTGATTACCTGGAATATAAACAAGGTGGGATATGGTAATGGCATTGGCAAAACAGCTTGGATCGTGGATTCAGGAATCGATTTTACACACCCTGATCTGAATGTTGATACGCTAAAAAGTAAATCTTTTGTGGACAGTGAACCTTCAGCTAATGATGAAAACGGTCACGGCACGCACGTTGCCGGAATCATTGGCGCAAAAAATAATAATTATGGTGTGCTTGGTGTTGCTTCAGGTGCTACACTTGTTTCACTAAAAGTCCTTGACAAGGACGGCAATGGCACGCTCTCTTCCATCATTCAGGCCCTTGCTTATGCGAGTACGCATGCAAAGGCTGGCGATGTGGTTAACCTCAGTCTTGGTGAAGAATCATCCTCCGATATTTTGGATCAGGAAGTTCAGTCAATTGCTTCGCAAGGAATGTTTGTAACCATTGCTGCAGGAAATGACAGCAAAGCTGCAGACCTGTATTCGCCAGCAAGGGCCAACGGCACCAACATCTTCACGGTATCAGCCGTGGACAGCCTGGACAATTTTGCTTCGTTTTCCAATTTCGGAAATGATGCAGTAGATTATGCTGCTCCGGGTGTGCGTGTACTTTCCACTTACAAAGGAGGGCTCTATGCCAAGATGAGTGGAACCTCCATGGCAGCGCCGCATGTTGCAGGACTTCTTCTCGTTGAAGGCAATCATCTCCACGACGCGGGCACCGCAAAGAACGACCCTGATGGAAATGCAGACAGGATTGTGCATTTATAATTTTGGAGAGAGAAAGACCAACCGCAGAAAAAGCATTGAAGATTTCTGGTTTATAGTTTCAACAGGCAGTCTTTTTTAGTGTAGTTAGATATTTAGTCCATCGTTCTCATACTATCAGCTATCAACTATTAACTCTGAACTCTCCACTCTCCCCCAATACCCCAATAATACAGAATAGTAAAATTTCATTGAAACCCGCCCAATTCCCAATTCCATCTATCATCTATCATCTACCAACTTTCTCAAATTACTTTCCCTGGTCCATGCGGTTGAAAACGCGGGCGAATAAAATAATCAGGACAAGAATGATGATGAGGAGTTGCATAAGAGAATTCTTATCCCAAAGTACGTCTTTTAATTGCGATAGGCGAAGCACAAAAAAATGCGGAGCAGGTTGACGGGAATTTTTGTTCCATTGTTAGCCTGCTCCGCCCTTAGAGTGAATTAAAAATCTTTGTCCTTCGGAAGTTTGCTGTCCAGGTAATTCGATTGATCCGTCTGGCCGTTGGCTGCTTTTTCCTTTTGCATTTTTCTGAGTTCAGTATTGAGTGCCGTCACCAGCTGGTCACGGAAAGCTTCTGGTGTTTGGGATTCAAGGGTAAAGAGATCATCCACGCCTCTTTTAAATAATTCCAGGTTGTTGGTGGTGTACAAAAATTCAAATAAACCATCCAGTGCCTGAAATTTAGACTGTCCCATGGGAAGGGCCTCAAAATCCTCGAGCATTTTTATTGCAGCAGCGCCATTTCTGGAACTCAGGATGGTCTTGATACTGCTGGCGAGTTTTCCTTTAGAAGGCTGACCCGATAATCTTTGTGCTTCGGTGTATGCAGCGGTTGTATCTGTCTTGGCCAGGGCTTCGAGTGCATTGCCGGAAACAGTATACGAAGAATCATTGACAGCTGCTTTAAACAGCGGAACGTATTTGGCAGAACGATAATTTCCAAGCTTGCCAATAGCAGCTGCTTTTACTTTTTTATTTGCGTCTTTTTGAGCCAGGGCATAGAGCGTAGGCTCTACAGCGCTTTTCATTTGATTATTATTCAGATCAAGATGACCCACGCTATATGCCTGGAGCGGTGCGTAAACATCATTCATTGCGGCCATAATGACTGCTAATGCACCTTCTTTTGACTGGTCTTTCAAAGCGGCATCAATGGCTTCTCTTCTGTCTACATAATTGCGTGCATGCCGGTACTGAAACAGGTATTCATCCAGACTCTTGTTCTCTGTTTTTTCAGCAAGCAATTTTTTATCTCCATCAAAGTTGACCAGGTCGGGCTTGCGTGAACTGGCGAAACTAAAACTGTCGATCTTGTTTTTTACCCATACCTCATAACGTGTTGGAGAATCGCCATTCCATACATCAATTTTTACAGGGACGATAAAATTCTTGTCGGTGTTTTGCGTCACGATCACCCTGACCTTTTGTGCTGCATTATCATAGCTGTATTTGATATCCAGTTTCGGGTGTCCACTACCGTAATACCACTGGTTCCAGAACCAGTTCAAATCCTTTCCGGTTACATCTTCAAATGCGAGGCGGAGCTGCTGCGCTTCCGCTGATTTGAATTTGTTGGTATTGAGATAGAGGTTGAGCGACTTAAAGAATGCGCTGTCCCCTACAAAATTGCGGAGCATCTGCAGAATCGCACCACCTTTATTATAGCTCACAGCATCAAATACATCTTCCTTGTCGTTGTAATAAAATCGAACAAGGTTCTTGGTCTCGCTATGACTGCCGATATATTGGCGAATAGACTCGAAGCGTTCAGCATCACCTGCATCTTTTCCATAATGATATTCATTCCATAATTGGGAACCAATGGTAGCAAAGGATTCATTCAACGTGATGTTGCTCCAGCTCTCGGTAGTAACAAGATCACCGAACCATTGATGAAAGAGTTCGTGCGAAATAACGTCTTCCCACCGGTTTCCATCAGTAAGTTCACGCGCATCCTGTTGTGCAGATTCCTGGTGAAGGGTGGCCGTGGTGTTTTCCATGGCGCCGCTTACATAATCCCTTCCCACGATCTGTGAATATTTCACCCAGGGATAGTCAATCCCGGTGAGCTTTGAAAAAAGCGCGATCATCTGCGGCGTGTTGCCAAAAATTCTTCGGGCAACAGGAGCATATTGTTTTTCTACATAATAATTTACTTCCTTGTCCTTGTACTTGTCTTTGATCACTGCATAATCACCGACTCCCATAAAAAACAGGTAGGGCGCATGCGGAAAATCCATTCTCCAATAGTCGGTGCGCGTGCCATCGGAATTTGTTTTCTGGCTCACCAGCTTTCCATTACTTAAGGTCACATATTTGGACGGAACCGTCATGTAGATCTCGTCGGTTAATTTCTGGTCAGGTTTATCTATGATGGGAATCCATACCGAATTTGCTTCGGTTTCACCTTGAGTCCAGATTTGGGTAGGCTTGTCTTTTTCTTCGCCGCGTGGATTGATAAAATAAAGTCCTTTTGCTTCGGTGATGGCAGCACTTCCTTTTCCATTGTATTCTTCGGGCTTCGCCGTGTAATTGATATACACAGTGTACTGCTCATTGTTCTTATAGGTTTTATCCAGCTGTATGCGCAGTATCGAACCATCATAATCATATTTGAGCGTGCTGTTCTTACCGTTCTTTACCATGGCAACTTCGTGAATATCCATACCCTTTGCATCGAGTGACAATGAATCGGTGGGATAGAAGTGGGGGTGGAGTGTGATCCAGACCTTTCCATTGAGTTGTGATTTATCGTAGTCAAAGTGTGCATCCAGTTTGGTGTGCACCAGGTCGTTGATCTTTTCTGCTGTTGCCCGGTATTCAGTGGATACAGTCGTTCGTTGGCTGGGTTGCGCCAGCAGAAGGGTGGAACCGATGGTGCAAAAGACAAGAAAAGCAATTCGTTTCATATGAATTATTTAGTGGTGCAAATGTAGTTATTTAAAAAGTTGGCAGGGGTGGAAGAAAGAGATGAGAGATGGGGGATGTGAGATGTGAGGAGAGAGGAGAGGGGAGAAAGGTTCAGGAAAGGCAAACCAGATAATCCTTTGCGGCCCTTTGCTGTCCTTTGGGCTTTTTGCGTTTGCATATTCCAATCGTTCAACCTCTGTAATTCCTGTTTCAGCGTTTATCTGCTACCGTTTGACTATTGGCAGACGAAAACCTCTGCCTATGCGCGTAGCTTTAATCCTTCGTCCAAATATCCAAACCATGGGTAATGAATCAGCCGAAAGGCTTCAACATATTACCTGTGAAAGACCAACAACGTTCGACAAATCATTAGGGCTGATCTTTCAGCCCTTTTTTATTATCAATTCTTTAGCAAACCTTCCTTCGGTAAAGCCTTCAGAGCTATAATCATCTAAAATGAAATTGCATGAAGAAGATCTTTACTCCAGTTATTCTTGCCCTCATTACTTTTAGTTTCAGCCGTTGTACAAAGACCGATGTACTGGCCGACCAGGATTCAATTGTCGGTACCTGGCAAGTTGTAGGCATTCGTTCCAATCTTCCTTACGACTGGAATGGAGATGGCTACGCAGAGACAGATATTTACGGAGGCTACAATTATTGCGAACGAGATATTGAGCTTGCCTTCGATGGTGGCGGCACGGGACAAAGCAGGCAGGGCTGCAATGCCTACTGGCAGGCCATGAACTGGAGCTTAAGTTACGATCGTCGTTATCTTGATATACAACTCCAGGGCGATGACCTGAATCTTGCGCTCACTCGTTTTAGCAACAATATCATTATTGGTGAGGACCAGGTGTATATGAATGGACACAGTTTTATTGTGACCTACACGCTCGAAAGGCGATAGAAAATTGGTGAATGGTGAATGGTCAA
>JBJMLU010000036.1:0-4042 GCA_045805145.1 Flavisolibacter sp.
CGAAGAAGAATCTACTAATCCAAACAGCGGAGGGTATGCTGCCCAGCAGGTACGCTACGATGATCAATAGAACTTCATTCATAGAATCATTGGTTGGTTAAAGTCAGTCTACAAAAATAATAAAATTTGGCAGGAATGGATGTTAATTTGTCGACTGTTCATTTTCAATGAGTAAGCAAATCCAGTTGTTTTTTTCCGTTCTTGCCACCCGCCTTAGTCCCTGCAATTTACAGGCAGTAAGCACCATTTCTTCATCAGAGATTAACAGGCCGCTCAATAACAATTTTTCGGTGAATGTTTTGCTCAAACGCTCAAGATTTTGAAGGATCACATTGCGATTGATATTCGCCAAAATGATATGGAAGCAATCGTCTGGAATTTCAGAGGTTAAGTGAAAAGCGATCCTGGTGCAGCTATTTTTTTGGGCATTTTCCATAGCGTTTTCAATGCTCCAATGATCAACATCAATGGCTTCAATTTTTGATGCACCCAGCTTTTCAGCAAGGATCGAGAGGATGCCGGTGCCAGTTCCAAAATCAAATACTTTCCTGTCCTTGAAGTCAACATCACGCATTTGCTGCATCATTAACCAGGTGGTTGCATGATGGCCTGTTCCGAAACTCATTTTTGGAGTAATGACTATTTCGTGCTGAACTCCGGAAACGGGCGGATGAAATTCTGCCCGGATAGAACAAAAATCCTCGACCATCACAGGGTGAAAATTGCTTTCCCAGACCTTGTTCCAATTCTGTTCCTGTAAAGTATCAATGATAAATTGAAAAGGTTTCAGAAGCTCATTTACTTCATAGCTTTTAAATTCAAGCTCGTTGAAATAAGCAATCAGGCGCTCATCGGTTTGTTCAAAACCTTCCGCTCCCAATTCGGATAACTGACTAACAAGGATATCCTGATCTTCACCCTTTGCTTCTATGCTGATCTGGATGTTGTTCATAATAAAAAAGGCTGTCTTCCGACAGCCTCCCTTCAAAATCTATTATTCGCTGGGTGTGTCAGCCTGTTGTGCCTGACCCTGCCCCTGTTGAGGATTGTTCTGACTGCGCTCAAATTTTGGACGGTCGCCCTGCCTGCGGTCATCCCTTCTGCCTTCGTTCCTTGGTCCATCTCTTCTGGCTCCGCCTCCATCATTGGACATACCTTCTGGTTTGGGAAGTAAAATTTTTCGCGACAATTTAAATTTACCTGTCTTCGGATCGGTTCCCGTGAGTTTTACTTTTACCTTGTCTCCCTCATTCAGTACACCTTCCAGTGTCTCAAGCCGCTTCCAGCTAACCTCGGAAATATGCAGAAGCCCTTGCTTTCCGGGGAGGAATTCCACAAAAGCACCATAAGGCATTATGGACTTCACGATTGCTTCGTATTCTTCACCTTCAACTGGGACTGCTACAATTCCTTTGACCCAGTTATGAGCCCTTTCTACTTTTTCTTTCTCGGTACCAAAAATGCTTACCTCACCCATATTGTTCTTCTCTTCGATATTGATGGTGGTGCCTGTTTCTCTCTGAATTTCCTGGATCACCTTTCCACCTGGTCCGATCACTGCTCCGATGAACTCGCGATCGATGAACATTTTCACCATGCGTGGCGCATGTGGTTTCACTTCAGGTCTGGCTTCGGCAATGCAATTATACATGGCATCAAGAATGTGCAGTCTTCCTTTTCTGGCTTGCTCCAGTGCCCGACGCATCACTTCCATTGAAAGCCCGTCTACCTTGATGTCCATCTGGATGCCGCAGATACCTTCGCGGGTACCGGTTACTTTAAAGTCCATATCTCCCAGATGGTCTTCATCACCCAGAATATCGGTAAGCACAGCATACTTTCCTTCCTTGATAATTAA
This sequence comes from Flavisolibacter sp., assembly GCA_045805145.1. GTDB lineage: Bacteria > Bacteroidota > Bacteroidia > Chitinophagales > Chitinophagaceae > Flavisolibacter. Next base: position 1,859 of record JBJMLU010000036.1, read on the forward strand.
ACCCATAGCTACACCGGCAACGTGCTTGGGCAGTGGAACACCGGCATCAAACAAAGCCAATGAACCAGCACAAACTGTGGCCATGGAAGAGGATCCATTGCTTTCCAGGATATCACTGACGATACGTACGGTATAAGCATAGTCGCCTCCGGGCATCATTTGTCGCAGGGAGCGAAGCGCCAGGTTTCCGTGTCCCACTTCCCTGCGTCCTGGTCCGCGCAAAAACTTCACTTCTCCAGTGGAGAAGGGAGGAAAATTATAGTGCAGGATGAATTTAGAATATTCAGATTTTGCAGCACTTTCCACCAGCAATTCATCCAAAGGAGTTCCTAAGGTAACTGTCGTAAGCGATTGGGTTTCACCTCTTGTAAACAAGGCAGCTCCATGCGGCGTCGGCAATATGTCCACTTCCATATCCAGCGGACGAACATCCTCAAGACCTCTTCCGTCCAGTCGTTTCTTTTCATTCAGGATCATGTCCCGAACCACATGGTATTGAAGGTCGGCCAAATAATTTTTGACCATCTTCTTGGTGTCGTCGTCAATCTCTTCACCCTCGGGCAGGTTTGTTTCCTTTGCCAGCAACTCCTTGAGTTCTTCGTATAGTTTCTGGTATCTTTCTTTGCGTTCTGTTTTGGCAAGGTTGCCTCTCGAATCCTGTTCCATTCTCTGGCGGGCATACTCTTCTACCCTTTTCTTCACTGCTTCATTTACTTCAGGTTTTGGATAGTCTCTTTTTGGAGGAACACCGACCATATCCCTTAACTCTTTTTGCGCCCGGATCTGCAAACGGATGGCTTCGTGCGCAACTTCGAGTGCCTTGACAAGGTCTTCTTCGCTGCACTCCTTGGCTTCACCCTCCACCATCATAATGTTTTTTTCAGTGGCGGCGATGATAAAATCCATATCAGACCTTTCCATTTCTGAACGGCTTGGATTGATCCTGAATTTTCCATCTACCCTGCTTACGCGAACCTCTGAAATGATTTCCTGAATAGGAACTGTAGATACAGCGAGGGCGGCTGAAGCAGCCAGGCAGGCCATTGAATCCGGCATCACTTCCGGGTCGGAGGAGATCAGGGTAACAATTACCTGGACTTCACAGAAATAATCTTCTGGAAATAGCGGACGAAGCGCCCGGTCAATCAACCTGGAGATGAGCACTTCGTAGTCACTCAGTCTTCCTTCGCGTTTGAAGAAAGATCCTGGAATACGTCCGGCGGAAGCAAATTTTTCCATGTAGTCAACACTCAAGGGAAAGAATTCCTGTCCGGGTTTGGGTTCTTCTGTTGCCACTACGGTGGCGAGAATAATACTGTTGCCCATTTTAACGGTAACGGAACCATCGGCCTGACGGGCGAGCCTTCCGGTTTCGAGGGTCACTTCGCGACCATCGCCTATATCAAACGTCTTACTGAATTTTTGTGATAACATAAAAAGGATTTTGTTGTTGAAATTTGCAAAAACAAGATTGTATAAAAGCCGAAACCCAACCGATATGAGTTGGGAAGGTGGCTATCATGACGATCATCTTATTTGCGGATTCCTAATTTCTCGATCAGCTCGCGGTACCCCTTAAGGTTATGCTTCTGCAAATAGTTCAGCAAACGTCTGCGCTTGCCTACCAGTTGCATAAGTCCTCGGTGCGTGGAGAAATCCTTTTTATTTTCCTGAAGATGTGCAGAGATCTGGGAAATGCGCTCGGTGATCAGTGCGATCTGACCTTCGATGGAGCCTGTGTTGGTTTCTTTGCCGGCAAAGCTGCTGAATATTCCGGCTTTCTTTTCTTTTGTTACTGGCATCGCTGAAATTTTAATAGACGTCCGATTTAGACGCCGCAATGTTTATACTTATTTTGCGTGCAAAGGTAAGGGAATTTGACTAAAGAAGACGGCGGCCCCTTGCTTTAGCAAGTAGTTAGGAATTTGAATGTAAAGCCTCGAAACCGCCCTTTAATTTTGTTCGATGAACCAGGTTGAAGATCCTTCCAAAGATACCAGAACCATTCTCGGTCTGAAGCTTCCTACCGATCCACGTTGGGTGCACCTTGCGGGAAAATCGCTCGAAGAAGTTCTGACCGACCATGCTTATTGCGAACAAAAAGCAGCCACTTTCTGCATTTCATTGATCCAACGTTACAACCAAAAGGAAAAACTGGTTTCCGAGCTGGCACCCATTGTCACC
>JBJMLU010000037.1:0-12779 GCA_045805145.1 Flavisolibacter sp.
GTCAACTCTTCCTTTGCCTTTTGCCTATGAATCAGGATGCCAGATCGACTGGTTCGACCATGTGGTAACACTCGCTGCCTTGTTGTTTACCGGCTCCGAACCCGGGCCTTCCGACTCCGGACTTTGAATTAAATTTAACCATGCAACTCAGGGTCTTCAAATACCTCTCGCCCTTCCTTCTTTACTATGGTGCGCTCGCTTCTTTTTTGAACACTGGTTTTGTGGTTTGGCTTCCGCTGGTTTATGCGTGGATGGTGATACCAGTGGTTGAACTTTTTATGAGGGGAAATGAAGCCAATCTTTCTGAGGCAGAAGAGGAACTTGCGCGGCAGAACCCATGGTACGACGTGCTTCTGTACCTGGTGGTTCCCTGCCAGTATTTGGCTCTCGTTCTTTTTTTATTCAGCGTTAGTTTTCAGGAGCAGTCATGGATTGATATTGCGGGAAAAACGGCTGTGATGGGACTTCTTTGCGGCGTCATGGGCATCAATGTAGGACATGAACTGGGCCACAGGAAAAACGGCCGGGAACAGTTGCTTGCCAAGGCACTGCTGCTTTCTTCTTTGTACATGCATTTTTTTATCGAACACAATAAAGGACATCATAAAAGAGTGGCTACGCCTGAAGACCCGAGCAGCGCGCGATTGGGGGAGATGGTGTATGCATTTTATTTCCGGACTATTTTTCTCAGTTATTTCAATGCCTGGAAAATTGCGGCAAAAGACACGCGCAAAAAAGGATACAGGCTTTTTTCCATTCACAATGAGATGATCATTTTCCAGATCATCCAGATTTTATTTCTTGCAGCCATCGTTTTCATTTTCGGCTGGATCAGCATGCTGTTGTTTATTCTTGCGGCCATACAGGGAATTCTTCTTCTGGAAACCGTAAATTATATTGAACACTACGGACTCACCCGCAAATCGCTGGGAGATGGAAAATATGAAAGAGCCATGCCGCAACATAGTTGGAACAGCAATCATGTCATCGGAAGAGTGATGCTCTTTGAATTGAGCCGTCACAGTGATCATCATTATCTCGCCAGCCGCAAATACCAGGTGCTACGTCATCACGAACACTCGCCCCAGATGCCTACCGGATACCCGGGGATGATGTTGCTGTCGCTTTTTCCTCCCGCCTGGTTTTATGTAATGAATAAACGAGTGTTAAGGTATTAGGGTGGTGGGTATTGAGTTGGAATTCGGAATTGGGAATTAGGAATTGGGAATTGGGAATTGGGAATTAGGAATTAGGTAGAGAACAGGTTTCTATGAAATCGTCAATAAGTAAATTCTGTTTCGCATCGATAAATCTGCATCTAACTCGTCCATCGTTGGTCTATTGGAAAAACCTCCTGTTGTATTAAATGACTGCCAGCCTCGTTGAACAATTGATAATTTACAGTAGCAGAATTAAACTAGTTCGCGACTCCGAACTCCCGACTTTGAACTTTGAACTTTGAACTGATTTTGAATTATTAATTTTTAAACTTTGAACTGACTCCAAACTCCCGACTCCAAACTCCGAACTCCTGACTCCCGACTCTTCCAATTATTTTCCTTTTTTTGCCAATGCAATTCGAAAACCCACGGTGAAGGGAACAGACGCACTCATGCTGCTGCTAAACGACAGGCCTTTGGACTTTGAGCTGCTGACAATGCCCCCTGCGTCCGACTCCGCCTTACTTTCGGTGAAACTCATGGCAACCAGATTATTCATTCCGAGTTCGAGATGGATATTTTTATTGACAGTATAAGTGATACCGGGATAGACGGAGAATCCAATGCTGCGGTCTACTTGTGTGGTTTTTCCAAACATTCCCGGAGAATATTCGAAGTACTGATTCATCTTAGACTGAGTATAAATTGCGCCAACCTCGCCAAATAAATAAAAAGACTTACCGAGCGGAACGTATCTGCGTAAAAAGAATCCGCCACTATAGTCGTGGTATTTCGGTTGGTTTTCTGAACTGCCGTTATATTCGGAAACTGATTGTGCATATCCTCCCTTTACACCTATCACCAAATTGTCTTTGACGGCCAGGCCAATGGAAGGATAAACAACGAAACCTGTGGTCTTCGCGTTATTGCTCGAAGTTTCCCACTTATATGCGTTTCCACTGACACCTCCTCCGAGTAATACAGTGCCCTTATTTATTTGCGCCTGACTGAAAATTGAAAAACAAATAAGAGACAAGATAGAGAGTGAAGTTTTCTTCATATGCAATGGTTTAGGAAACGAATATGAATCTCAAAAGAAGGGATTCAATCAATGCAATTCTGCTTTAACACCGAATTATGCTAAGGAAAAGTTAGAGAGCGTTTATGGTTTCTTGTTTTTCAGAGGCAGCCTTCAGGAGCTTGTGTTTATAGTACCTGAATGGCAGTCTGTACTAAATCTTGGTTGGTGCTGATTTGTTGGGAAGGTTTGAAAGGAAATCTCTTCAATCAGTAAGTGTATTTAAGTATGTTACTATAAAGAAATTTTATTTCTCATGGGAAGAATTCCAAACCTCTGTTATCGATAAAACATGCGGTCCTTTAATATTACATCGTCTTATCAATACAACTACCCCAATATCACCCACAAACTTTCTCTTCTCGTCTCCATCCTCCGTCTTTTCTCTTCTACCAACTATCAACTACCAACAATAAACATCTCTCTTCCCACATCCCACATCTCTCATCCCGCATCCTTTATCCACTGCCAACTCTCCTCAAATCATTTCACTTCCAAAATATCCCTGAATGGAGAGAGGAAGTAAAATTCCATTTTCATTTTGGTTATTTTCCAGCAGCGCTGCGAGGATGCGGGGAAGAGCCAGGGAACTTCCATTGAGTGAATGAACCAACTGTGGCTTTCCTTTTTCATCCTTGAAGCGGATCTTCATCCGGTTGGTCTGAAAAGTTTCAAAATTGGAGACAGAGCTGACCTCAAGCCATTTTTCCTGAGCTGCACTGTACACTTCAAAATCATAGGTGAGCGCAGAAGTAAATCCCATGTCTCCTCCGCACAACCTCAGGATACGATAGTGTAGCTCCAGACTCTGGATCAACTTTTCTATATGCTGTACCATTTCTTCCAGCACTTCATAACTTTTTTCCGGATGCACCAGTTGCACAATTTCCACCTTGTCGAACTGGTGGACTCGATTCAATCCGCGTACATCCTTTCCATAACTTCCCGCTTCCCGTCTGAAGCAGGGAGTGTATGCTGTCATCTTTGTGGGAAGATCACTGTCCTTCAAAATGACATCGCGATAAATATTTGTGACTGGAACTTCCGCGGTTGGGATCAGGTAAAGTTTGTCTTCATTTACATAGTACATCTGTCCTTCCTTGTCGGGTAACTGTCCCGTGCCATAGGCCGTGGTTTCATTGACCATATAAGGTGGAAGATATTCGGTGTAGCCTGCAGCTGTATTGTATTCGAGAAAATACTGTATGAGGGCGCGTTGAAGTTTTGCTCCCTTTCCTTTGTACACAGGAAAACCGCTTCCTGTAAGCTTGTTGCCCAATTCAAAATCAATGAGCTCATACTTTTTTGCCAGTTCCCAGTGAGGCACTGCGCCGGAATAAAGAGAAGGCTTCGTTCCACCGGTTCTTACCACTTCATTGTCTTCGGGCGTTTTTCCTTTCGGAACTTTTTCTGAAGGAAGATTCGGCAACCGAACCAGCAGGTCATTGAGTTCTTGTTCTACACGCCCCAGTTTTTCCTGAACGGGAAGAAGGTTGCTTTTAAATGCTTCAACTTCTTTCTTTTTTGTTTCCGCTTCTTCTTTTTTTCCCTTGGACATCAGCATGCCGATCTCCTTTGAACTTGCATTGATCTTTGCTTTGGTTTCTTCAAACTGAAAGGTGAGCTTCTTGCGCTCTTCATCAAGCGCAATGATCTCATCTACCAGTCCGGTTTCCCTGAAATTTCTAAAGGACAGTCTTTCTTTCACCCATTCGGCCTGATTTCTTATCGTAGCCAGTTGCAGCATATCGTTTATTTAAAGGAGGGCAAAGATAAGAACGTGAATGGTGAATGGTCAATGGTGAATAGTGAATAGTGAATAATGAAGCGGGAGGGTTCCACGCGTCCCAGTCAGCCGGCAAGCAGGAAGGCAAAGAAGGAAAGCAGCAAAAATATTGAATTTCCTTTTTTCGAAAAAGGGTCTCGCTCTTTAACCTGAATCCTACTTTGCTTCCGGATCATCCTGATCGAAGGAATGAGGGAACTAAACACATAAAACCCTTCAGGGCTTTTTTTCTTTGCGTCCTGGCGTGAAACCCTCTTGTGAAAACCTCACGCAGTCCTCTGTACATTTGCAGCTATGAATGTCAGGGATGATCTGCAGAGCAGGTGGTGGAAGCTGGAAGAAAAACTGATGGAACGTTTTGGAAAAAAACCTGACCTCGAGTCTATTTTATTCATGATCGGGATCCAGGAGCTGGGTGATATCCAAAAAAAATTTACCAAGGAACAAAAGCAGGACCTCATGCACATAGCCATTTGCACGGTACTCGCACCAAGCGGATACTATGAACTCTCGCATGTGGACGAAGACGGCTGGCCACATTTCCGGCAGGTTAAATCCATGAGCAATATGCATCCCATAGAGCAGGAAAATTTTTTAAAAGACCATGTGCTCTTATATTTTCAGAATGAGGGTGTCATTTGAACATTGCTTTATAAAAATTCACAGACTATATTGCTGCCGGTTGCTTCTGACTTTAATTTTTTAAAGCCTGACTAAAAGAAGTAATGAATCCCTGATGAACACCAGAAGAAAAATTGTATCAGCTCTCCTGTTCGTTTTCTCCTTTTCCTTTGTTGTATCGCTGCAGGCGCAGGAGCAGATAAAGTTGAAAAAAAAGGACAGAAAAAAGGATGTGGAGCTTGTCACTTCCGAAGGCAGCATCGTGCTTCGGCTCTATGATTCGACGCCCCTTCACCGCGATAATTTTTTACGGCTCGTGAAATCAGGATATTATGACAGCGTTTTATTTCACCGTGTCATCCGAAATTTTATGATCCAGTCGGGAGACCCTAACTCCAAAAGAGCTGTAGCCGGCCAAAGACTCGGAGAGGGCGGACCAGTTTACACTATTCCCGCTGAATTCAGGCCTGGTTTATTTCATCACCGGGGAGTTTTGGCTGCAGCAAGACAGAGCGATGAAGTCAATCCGCAAAAATCAAGCAGTGCTTCGCAATTCTATATTGTTCAGGGCAGAACTTTTACCAATCCGCAGCTCGACTCCATTGAGCGTGTGCGACTGAAAGGATATAAAATTCCGGAAGAACACCGAGAGATCTACAGAAACATCGGTGGCACCCCTCAGCTGGATCAGAACTATACGGTATTTGGTGAAGTGGTGAAAGGAATTGAGGTAGTAGACAGGATCGCCAATACAAACACCAGCAAATTGGAAGAAGACAGGGACAGACCACTGCAGGATATACGAATTTTTAACGCAAGACTGATCCATCGCAAGAAAAAACTACACATCATGTAAACTCAAGGCAGACGATATCTGTTGCGTTTGCCTGATAATGCATTGTAGTTTTCGTCTCAAATTTTTTTGTGATGGCGTCTGATGCTTCACGGTCCGGGTTCAAATCACTGATCTTTTTTGAAAATCCTTTAATCTGTGGTTAATATTGCAGCATAATAGAAGCATATGAATTTTCCGGAAAATTTACACTATACCAAAGAACACGAATGGATTCGTCTGGAAGGCGATACAGCAGTTATAGGAATTACAGATTTTGCGCAGCATGAACTCGGCGATATCGTTTATGTGGAAATAGAGACAGTAGGACAGCCGCTGAATGCGGGAGATGTATTTGGTACGGTGGAAGCGGTAAAAACAGTATCAGATCTTTTCCTTCCGGTTAATGGAACCATTACAGAGATCAATCCCAATCTGAACACACATCCGGAACTGGTAAATTCAGACCCATATGGAGAAGGCTGGATGGTAAAAATGAAAGTAAACAGGGTAGAAGAGGTGAAGGGATTGATGAATTCAGGATCTTATAAGAGTTTGGTTGCCTGAGGAGAGGAGGAGTCGGGAGTTCGGAGTTCATAGTTCAGAGTTCAGAGTTCAAAGTTCAAAGTTCAAAGTTCAAAGTTCAGAGTTCAGAGATCAAAGTTCGGAGTTGGGAGTTGGGAGTTGGGAATTGGGAATGGGCTGATACGATTGAAATTGTAATTGAGGTTTGAAAAAACTTTTTTCTTTCACAGACTACAACAATTTCCCTCATTCAAATTTCATTATCGATCTTGAACTCAGAACTCAGAACTTTGAACTTTGAACTTTGAACTTTGAACTCCTTACCCTGCTTCCATCCAAATTCTTAACTATTTCGTAAATCATAAAGGTGCTGCGGCGCAGGAGCAAAATTTTTGACGGTCAAGCGAACATATACGGAACAGGAACTGGTAACGGCTTTACGCCAGAAAGACAACCAGGCGTTCGGTCATTTGTATGAACACTATGCCGGGGCATTGTATGGCGTGATCAGGCAGATAGTGACGGAACCTGAAATGGCAAATGATGTGTTGCAGGAAAGTTTTTTAAATATCTGGCGCCGGATGGAGAGCTATGATGAAAACAAAGGAAGACTGTTCACCTGGATGTTGCAGATAGCCCGCAATGCCGCCATTGACAAACTTCGTTCGAAAGGATATCTACAGGAACAAAAACAAATTCCACTTGATGGAGAAACGATTCAGGCCAGTGTTCGGCCCGGGATTGATGATTATGGACTAAAGAAAATAATTCTCAAACTCCGTGATGAACAAAGACTGCTGATCGACCTTTCCTATTTTCAGGGCTATACGCACGAGCAGATCGCTTCTGCATTGCACATACCCGTGGGCACAGTGAAAACAAGGATCAGAACAGCTCTCACGCAACTGAAAACATTATTGTCTTAAGGTGAACATCAAAGAATACATAGCGAGCGGCATTATAGAAAGTTACGTACTCGGTCTGCTGACCGAGACGGAGCGTCGCGAATTTGAATCACAATCCAATCTTTATCCTGAAATTGGCGAAGCGAGGAAAAATTTTGAATTGCTGCTCGAGCAAAAACTCCTGGCGGATGCCAAACAACCGCCTGTTCATCTTTATAAAGACATCGAAGAAAAACTTTCCGTCCCTTATACTTCTGAAAGAGTAGACGAAGAAAAAAGAAGAGTGCCTGTACAAAAAATCGGGATTTGGAAATGGGCTGCTGCTGCATCTTTCCTTCTTTTTGCGGGCGCTACTATCTGGGCACTCTACCTCAATAACCATTATCAGAGTGCGCAGAAAAACACAAGCGAGCTCCAAAAAAACCTGGCTCAAACCTCGGCAGAACTTCAGCAAATGAAGGAGGACGAAAACAAAATGCTGGATCCGGGAATGAAGATGGCGGCGCTTAAGGGAACTACCCAGGCCCCACAGGCACAGGCAGCCGTTTTCTGGGATACCACCGGAGTCTCACATGATGTGTACCTGATGGTCAATAATCTTCCTGAACCACCTTCAGATAAGCAATATCAACTATGGGCGCTCCTGAATGGCAAACCGATAAACCTCGGGGTCATTAATATGGAGGTCCGTGACAAAAGACTTCTGTTGAAAATGCAAAATGTTTCATCCGCACAGGCCTTCGCCATTACTCTGGAACCCATGGGTGGTAGCCAGAGCCCAGACATGGCCGCCCTTTATGCCATGGGAAGTTTATAGTGTGTAAATCTTAGCGGAAATAGTTCCTCAATTCTTTGTGGTATTTGAACCAGCCTTTTTTTTGTTATACATTGCGAGCCTATGCTGCAATGGAAATTATTTCAATCGAAATGGATGGCGCTGGGCTGGTTCCTGGTGATGAATATTCTTTTTTTTCTGCCAGGCTCTGCCTTGCCCGAGGCGAGCTGGTTTGGTAAAATTTATCTGGATAAATGGGTGCACATCGGATTGTTTGGAGGATTTCTTTTTCTGTGGCGTTCCTCTTTCGACTGGGGGGCGACCTATTATAACTGGCTGTTGGTTGGCTGTGCGATCATCTATGGATTTTTGATTGAAGTGATCCAATACCAATGGATTCCTAATCGTTCTTTTGATTTATATGATGTGGTGGCTGATACTGCAGGAAGTGTTTTGGGTTTGATGGTCTGGCACTCGGCCTATAGAAAAAAATAAACCCCTGTAGAAACAGGGGTCGCAACCAAAACTAACTGCTTATGAGAAAATTGACTGCTTTATGTGAGAAGAACTAATACCAATAACGCAAATATGCTGCCAATTGTTACCTCCAAATTGTTAACGCTTTCCAAAACAATCTAAAGAACTAAAATGACAGGTATTGTATAGAAAAAATAATGCCAGCTGTAAAATTATGCGTAGAACTATTTGCTTTTTAACCTCTAAGAAAAACAGCCCATTACTTTACTTTTCTCTGACAAACTACTAAGAGTTTTTACTATACGTGTGTGGGTTCGGGTTAGTAAATGACATCGGGAAAATAAATCCTCAGCCTGCGGAGCACCTGATTTATTAACTCAGCTTCGCGCTTACAGACTGGTTTCAGAATCCCTCAATTTTGACGAGCCATTTTTTCAGCGTTCTCTGCAAATTGAAGAGCATCTATAAGCTCCTGAATGTCTCCGTCAAGAATGTCGTGAAGATTATAAAGTGTGAGTCCGATCCGGTGGTCGGTGACCCTTCCTTGCGGAAAATTATAGGTCCTGATTTTGGCGCTTCGGTCTCCCGTGCTCACCAGACTTTTGCGGTGACGGGAAATTTCTTCTTCCTGCTTGCGTACCTGCTCCTCATACAATTTTGTACGCAACATCTGCATGGCCTTCTCCCGGTTACCCAGCTGTGTTCTTTCCGTTTGACAGATCACGACTGTTCCAGTAGGAATATGTGTGAGAAGAACCTTGGTTTCCACCTTGTTTACATTTTGTCCGCCTGCGCCACCGCTTCGCGCGGTTTCCATTTTTACATCACTTTCTTTCAGTTCAAAATCTACTTCCTCTGCCTCCGGCATCACGGCTACAGTTGCTGCACTGGTATGTACACGGCCACTTGCCTCCGTATTGGGGACTCTTTGCACCCGGTGCACACCACTTTCAAATTTTAAGGTGCCATATACATCATCACCCACCACTTCAATCTGAACCTCCTTGTAGCCACCTACGGTTCCTTCATTTTCACTAAGAACAGCGGTCTTCCATCCCTTCCTTTCACAATAGCGGAGGTACATCCGAACCAGGTCACCCGCAAAGAGGCTGGCTTCGTCTCCACCAGTTCCGGCCCGAATTTCGAGGATGGCATTTTTTTCATCCTGAGGATCTTTTGGTATCAGCATCTGCCGGATACTGCTTTCCATTTTTTGTTTTTTCTCTTCGGTTTCCGGAAGCTCCGATTTTGCCAGGTCGCGCATTTCTTCGTCAGACCCGTTCAATGCCTCGCGGTAAAATTCCACATCATCCAGTAATTTCTTGTAGTCGCCATAGGCATGAACAATTTTTTCAAGGCTTCGGTACTCCCGGGATAATTGGCCAAACTTCCGGTTATTATTAATAATTGCCGGATTGGTGAGCGCGACACCCAGGTCTTCGAATCTTGCTTTTATGGCTTCCAGTTTATCGAGCATGGTAAAGGCGGCAAAATTAAAGCTTGGCGCACGAATTTAAACGTTAAGAACAGTGTATTTTAGTTTGGCAATGACTTACAGGAAATACAGCGCGGATAAAATATTTGATGGGTACAGGTTTCGAACAAACGAAGTGCTCGTGATACGTGAGAATGGAGAAATTGAAGACTTGGTGCCTGCAGCGAATATTGATAGTGATGTCGAGGTGATGGAGGGCGTTCTTCTTCCCGGAATGATCAATTGTCATTGTCATCTCGAGCTCAGTCATATGAAAGGAAGAATCCCGGAGCATACGGGACTGGTGGATTTTGTTTTTAAAGTGGTTTCGGAAAGACATCATGCGGAAGGAGAGATCACAAAAGCCATTGAGAGTGCAGAAGATGAAATGCTGAGAAACGGCATTGTAGCAGTAGGTGATATCTGCAACAACACACTGACGCTGGAACAGAAGAAAAAGAAAAGACTTCAATATTATAATTTCATTGAAGCCAGCGGATGGCTTCCTTCTCTTGCCGATGAAAGATTTGAGCGCGCACATTCCATTTTTGACACCTATCTGCATGCAGATAAAGAGGCGCGTGTTTCCCTGGTTCCTCACGCTCCTTATTCTGTTTCCACTGATTTGTGGAGAAAGATCCAGCCTTATTTTGAAGGCCGTACCGTGAGCATACACAACCAGGAAACCATTCATGAAGATGAATTTTTTAGGAAAGGCACGGGAGACTTTGGAAGGATGTATGAAAAAATGAAGATCGACAACAGCCATCACCAACCTACAGGAAAGAGCAGCCTGCAATCTTATTTCAATAAGCTATCCAGGGCATCAAGCATCATCCTGGTGCACAATACCTGTACGCAGAAAGAGGATGTTGAATTTGTGATGGCCAAAACGGCTGGACCGAAGCAAAAAACTCCTGTACCAACAACCAACTATCAACCACCAACTTTCTTCTGTCTTTGCGTTAATGCAAATCTTTACATTGAAAATTCAGTTCCTCCCATTCGGCTATTTCGCGAAAACGATTGCCCTTTGGTACTCGGTACTGATAGTCTGGCCAGCAACTGGAGTCTCAATCTCATGGACGAGATCAGAACCATCAGAAAATATTTTTCCGATATACCACTCGAAGAGATCCTGCAATGGGCCACTCTCAATGGTGCTGCTGCGTTGGGCATGGAAGACCTGCTTGGAAGTTTCGAAAAAGGAAAAAAGCCGGGTGTTTTGTTGATGAACGAAAATGATCTTTCTGTAAGAACAGTTGATAGTTGGTAGTTGGTAGTTGATAGTAAAGGATTAGCAGGATTAGGTGTCCAATTATTTAGAATAATTAAAATAACGTCCCTGTTGCAGCAAGTTTATTTACAGATGAATTAATTCACAAAAAAGATAGGCAGCTTTAGCATTCTGTCTCTTGAATAAAAAACCTCAGCGAATAAATAAAGCTTAAATCCCTTAATAAAAACTTCTTCTAAAGAACCATCAATGAGAAACAGCTAACAGCTAACAGCTAACAGCTATAAGCTATCAGCTTTCAGCTTCTTATTAACTCATTACTTCTCTTAAAACAGGAAGTGTTCGAAGGGTTCCAAAATCAGCAATATGCAGGGCATAGAATTCTTCGAGTGCATGAGTGATCCTTCTTCTGGTTTCCTGATTCAGCGAAAGTTCTTCCAGTTCGTCGGGGTGCATGATCTTGAGAATATAATTCACGGTTTCCGCTTCACGGTCCTGCAAATAGTGTGGGTGAGTTGGCTGGTCTTGCACAAACTGGCCTTCTTCCAGATCAAGATAGTGGAGTGTATCGGAGAATTCATGATTGATGCGAAAGCCAAAAAATACGGCCAGGTGGAGGGCGAAGAACAGTGGAAAATTTGCAGTGGCTTTATCACTTGCCTTGTCGAGGTGATGAAGGGCATCTTCAACAAAATAAAAAAGATCGGCATGGCCTTCGGGTTGTTTCAGGCATTTGGTCAGCAGCTCGATCATAAAAAGCGCTACGGCATTTTTGTGTACATCGGAAAGTATATGCTGGTACAATGATGACCAGCGGAATTCCCTGAGTCTTTGAAGATTTTTTAATTCATTGTGATAGGCAACAAGATCCAGTATCGCCGTGGGCTGAAAAAGATTGGCTTTTGCAGTTCCCTTGCGGGTAGGAGTACGCACACCATTTACCAGGTAAGATTGCGTTCCAAACAATTCAGTAAAAATGGTAACAATCAGGCTGGTTTCGCCATACTTGACTGTTCGTAGAACAATGCCTTTTGTTTTGTGAATCACGGACTACAAGTTAAGATGAATCAGGGAATGATTTGAGGTTTCGAATTTCGAGAAATGTATTCTTCAAAGTTCCTGAATTGGGGAGGAATTTCATTGAGAAAGCTGTGAATTATTCTTTAATAAATTAACTCTTTCAGAACATATTCTTTCGTGCTTATCACAGGAGGTTTTTTGAAGTAGTTATTCTAGCTGCTTTGATTCTTTTTTTTGGAGAAACTTGATTTAAGGCAGTCTTTCCTTATTGAATGGATTTTTTGAAGAGATTTACTATGCAGTCTGTCATTGCTTGCATAGGTTCGCCATAGGCCTTCGATGGGACCTCGGGATTTCTTCTTCGGCAGTCCTTCCTAAGTGATTAGATTTTTTCAGAGTGATTCTTAATGGCAGTCAGTCCTTACGGGTAATTTTTTTTCCTTTCTACTTTTTCTCTTGGAAAGAAAAAGTAAAGCAAAAAGTTCAAGGATCCCGCACCTGCGGGACGTTCGGCGGGCTGGACCTGTCTTGTGGGTTTCGCGATGATGTTCATGAATGATCCTGGTTTCATTGTTTTGGAGCGCCTTACTGCTTGTGAGTGTACTAGGAGGCGGTCTGATGACTGGTGCTCGCTTCGCTTGCAAGGAGATTGCCGCGCTTCGCTCGCAATGACGCCTAAACTACAATGCTCACTACGGGTTTTATTGCTGCCTTTAATGCAAGCACTGTCTAAGACCTGATGCTCGCTGCGCTCGCAATGACGGCAAATCAAAAATGTATTACTGTTTCGATCATACTAATTAGGTAGTTACGTAAGTAACACCTTTTTAAGTTATTGCATAAGTAACACCTTCAAATTATAAAGTAACACGCTACAATTATAAGGCAA
>JBJMLU010000038.1:0-22746 GCA_045805145.1 Flavisolibacter sp.
GCGGTGGCGGTGGTGGAGGCGGCGGCTACAACAGAGGTAGTGGTAGCGGCGGATTCAGGGATAATTATTAATCATAAAATATTCCGATAGTCGAAAGTCCTGTTATGCAGGACTTTTTCTTTTTTGGGGAATACGATTTGCAACTGTCCTAAAAACCACATCATGTTTATTCCCATTGGTGATGATAACAGGGACCGGACGCTGACGCCTGTCGTAAACTATTTTTTTATCCTTGCGAATATCCTGGTATTTATTTTTCTTCAGGACTGGGGCAACAATACTCACTTTACTTACGCTTACTCCACGGTTCCTGCCGAAATACTTACGGGACACGATATAGTGAGCAGTGCTCGCGTAGCCATTGATCCATATACCGGACAAAGAATAGTAATACCCGGATTGGAGCGTACCGATATTCCAGTTTATCTTACCCTGATCACTTCCACTTTCATGCACGGAGGCCTCGCGCACATACTTGGCAATATGTTATACCTCTGGATCTTTGGAGATAACATTGAAGATGCAATGGGCCACGTCAATTATTTTTTCTTTTATCTTCTCTGCGGAATTCTTGCAGGTTTGTCTCATGTTTTTTCAACTGTGTTGTTTGGACAAGGCGTTGATCTTCCCAGTCTTGGTGCTTCAGGAGCGATTGCCGGAGTGTTGGGTGGATACATTCTGCTCTTCCCAAGAAAACGTGTGCGCATCTGGCTGTTTTTCTTTTTTACAATTGCTGTTCCTGCTTTTATTGCCGTCGGATTCTGGTTTGCGTTCCAGGTGATCAATGGTATGGGCATACTGGGAGGAGATGAAGCAGGCAGCGTAGCTTATGGCGCACACATTGGAGGATTCATCTTTGGATTTATCCTGGTAAAACTTTTTGTTCGGAAAAGACCTGTGCTAGTAAATGAAAGAAAATCTTTTTGGTAGCACTTCGATCCGGAATTCTTTTTCAATAAAATATTCACCATCTACGTGAGCATGCACCGGTTCTTGTGTCTTGATTAAAAAACTTGCAGACTGCCTGTACAAATTAAAATAATGTTCGAGGTGCTGGCCTTTTTCCACTACCTGCAAAAAGCGAAGTCGCTGGAGCGGCGATATTTTTAAAATGACGTTGAGGTCAAGCAGGCTGTCTGACACGGAAGCTTTCGGCGTTACTCTAAATCCTCCTCCATAACGCTGTCCGTTGGCAATACTAACCATGAAACAATCCTGCGAAATAGATTCTTTGTCGGCTATGATCCTAAAATGTTTTTCACGGAAGAAGAGGACATGTTTGAGTACCGATAAAAAATAGGATGTGCCTCCATCTCTTTTTCTTTTGCCCAGCAGGTCTTTCACAATTGCTCCATCGAATCCAATGCCCACTCCGTTGAGGAAGAGCCGTTCATTGACCATTCCTGCATCCACAGGCTTTGGTTTGCCTTCAAGCAGGTCCTCCACCTGGTTTTCCACGCTTCGGTTCCCATACAGCATCCAGTGAAAGTCATTACCGCTTCCTCCTGCAAACAGGGCAAGAGGAAGATCCAGGTGCGGGTAATGATTGATAAAATAGTTGAGCGTTCCGTCTCCACCAATGATCCATATCTCCGTAACATCATCCCAGATCTCTGGCCATTGAGTTGAGAAGAGCGAGTGTCGTATATCCATACCCGATAGCAGCAGGGCAATACTATCGGCCACAGCCAGCGCTTTTCTGTTACCAGGTGTTGGATTGCATGCCAGTGCAATATGTTTCTCCGGATAAGACATCGTGAACAAAGTAGTAATAAAGTTTGGGAGTTGAGAGTGAGTTTGGAGTTCGGAGTTTGGAGTTCGGAGTCGGTGAACTACGTTACAGTTGGTATTACTGGTTTCGCGGGCGATTATAAACGCAAAGAACGCAAGGAGCGCAAGGGTCCGCAAAATATTTCCATTGCGTTTCCTGCGTCCGTTGCGTTCCTGGCGTTTGAAATTCTTTATTATCCAAATCTCTGGGATTAACTGTATCGTAGTTCACCGACTCCGAACTCCAAACTCCCAACTCCAAACTCCCAACTCCGAATTCCGAATTCCCAATTCCGAAATCCCCACCTACCTCACCACTCTTATCACCTGCGCTCCGTGGTAAGAATGAATGGATCCGTCATACATGGCATCGGCACTTACCGGCCCTTGTTTGAATTGCCCGAGCGAAACGGCTCGCACCGCATAATAATAACGTTGCTTCGCCGACTTTGCGTCCAGAAAGAAATGGATTCGGTCATCGCGTACGTCCATGGCGGTTGGTTCCGCAGCATCCTTGATCCAGTCCATCCCAGGTAATTCTTTTGTGCGTGGATTTTCGATTTCGAATCCTGCGGGCAGAAGATCTGTCAGAACAATATTATCAATCCGGTTGCTGAATGATTTATCGAGTGTGAGTTCTACAATCACCAGGTCATTCTGGTGGAACTGGTTGCCAGTAATCATTCTTCCATAGCGGTCATAAAATTTTCTTTCCGCGTGAATGTAATTGTCCTCTTCTTTATAACTTCCACTGGCACTAATGCCTTCCGCAATCCAGGAATAATAAATCCTTCCATTCCCGCTTGCAGCAATTTCTATATTGTTCGACTTCAATTGTTCACTGCTTCCCTTCCAGTCGCCATTTGTTTTCACCACTGTTTTTCCATTTACCCTGATCTCTGCACGCGCATCTGTTTTGGCAGCAGTTCGTGCAATCTTGCCAAGAGCCAGAAACGAAAAGACACACTCCTGCGTGTTGGGATATCGTTCCGTTTTCAACCGGTTGCTCACATGACGGGCCATCACAGGAATCTGTGGATTGCCCGGATCAACATCCACCAGTGCATTGAGCGCAATGGATTCATCACGCAGTGCACTGTAAAAACTACCACCCGTTTGTTGTTCCGATTCTTCTCCAGCGAATGCAGAAGGAAGCATGGAAATATAAGAACGTTTGTCTCCTGAAATAGCATAGGCTGCAGACAAGAGGTATTTTCCATCCAGCGCCAGAAGATTCTGATTTGATTTATAATAATTCATCGTAGACACTTGTGTTCTTCCCGCAAGTGAAAGCACATACAAACTATAGGCTACCTCCTTGGGCGCAATTTTTCTGTTCTGATTTCGGTTATAATAATATTCAATAGTCTCTTTTGTTTTTAGCCTGTTGGCAAGATATGATAGCATGGTCTCGAGCATGCTGTTGTCTACATCGAAACCCGCCCGTTTTGCTTCCAAAAGAAAGTGCGCCGCATACACAGTGGCCCACCAATGTTCTGTGCCTTCTCCATCCCACAGCGTTACTGCACCATTGTACAACTGACGCATCTTTATTTTCCGGATCGCTTCCAGAACATTGGCATTTGCACTTTGCCTGAGGTCCTTGCCGCCCATTAATCCAGAGAGGTCTGCATAATACAACTGCGGAAATGCAGCGGATACTGTTTGCTCGGTACAGCCATAAGGGTATTGAACCAGGTATCTTAACTGCTCGGACAATTCAACAATGGGCGAACGGCTCACCACGAGGTCATACCGGAAACTTCCTGGAATAAAATCATTCTGTGGTATACTGATTTTCTGATCCGCTGCTTCAACTACCGAACCACTACCGGAGAGTTTTTGCAAAGTGGAAGGAGGACGAACAGAAATTTCTGTTTCGTCTGTAAATTTTTCTCCCAGTGCTGTAGCCTGCACTTTCACTTTGGCCACATTGATCTGCGCATCGGCTACCAGTTCAAAATCAGCATGTCCTTCACTGTTCGCCGCAATATTAATATTCTGAGTGCTGGCACCAATCAATCTAACAGGTCCGCTTACAGCGATGGATGCCTGTCCACTTGCTGTACGAGCCGTTGTGTTTGAAATGGAAACAGGCACCAGTACCGTATCACCCGGACTAATGAAACGAGGAAGTGCACTGCTCAACACCAGAGGGTCAGATACAGTCATTGCCGTTTCGGAGGAACCGAACTTTTCGTCTCTGTATGCCACGGCCATCAGCCGCACTTGTCCACTGAACTGAGGAACATCAAATTCAAACTGCACTTTACCATTGCCGTCTGCTTTTTTCATTCCGCTCCAGTAACTCAATAACTTGAATCTTTTTGCAGGCATGGGATTCACACGCTTGTCCATATTAAGGCCACCGTCTCCTCCCGTACTGCTCAATCTCGCTCTGAGCTCGGGAAACAAAAGCGGATACATGTCGAAAGAATTTACCTGCAAGGCTTTTTTCTGATAATAATAATTGTAAGGATCAGGTGTTTTAAAATCACTTACCTGGAGCACACCATTGTCTACTGCAGCAAGCGTTACATAACTTCCAGGTATGGCTCTTACTTCGACCTGCTGGTGAGTTTTGGAACGCACCGATTTTTCAGCCGTGATCTCCACGCCAATTCTTCTGTTTCTTTCTTCTACCTTGATATTTTGAAATCCGTGTGCTACTGTAAGGGGAATGTCTGATACTTCGTGAGGCTTGATCAGTGTGGCAGTAACATAAATGTTTGGAACAAATTCAGATTTCAAAGGAAGATCCATCGTTGCAGTTCGCTTGGCTACATCGAGGTATTGATACGAAATCACATGATCAGTTTCTACCGTCACCAACATTCTTCCGCTAAACGGCGTTTTGAACAGAAGCTTTGCCTGTTCTCCGCTCTGGTAAGTTCCCTTATCCATTTCAATATCCACGTGTCCTTCCGTATTCACTTCAAAGGACGAATTCTCTGAGCCCCAATTGCCATAACTGTAAAAACTTTTGGCTACATATACATTGGCGCCCGGACGATATACCCTCACTTCATAGTCTCCGGGAGAACGCGGTATGTAATGATACTCCGTGTTGTTTCCAACTGTCATTTCCTGGTCTGCCATCACCTTGTCCTGCTCCTGCGATTCGTAACGAAAATATTGACCGCTCTTTGTAAGCACGGTACGATAATCATGTTTGATCACTTCCACTCTTGCCGTAACAGAAACCGGATTGCCTTCCCTGTTCAACGAGATGAGCCGGAAAACAACAGGTTGATTCAAAGAATAATAGTAGTATCCATCATCCCTGATTCCATGAAAAACATCCTGCGTATAAATATCTTCCGATACGTGGCGACTCACCGGCCTTCCTGTTTCATCAAAAACAGTCGTATAAAAATTTGCCTGAAGCAGCCCGGTGTTCGCATACATTGCAGGCACTTCATAGCGCTCTTGTGCATTGCCGGCATCATCGGTTTTTCCTTCCCGCACATCTTTGTCAAAAAACGAACGTTGGTTGGCCAATGAAAAATCAAATTCGGAAAAACGTGAAGAAGAAAACGCTTTCTGTTTGATCTGGATCTCTGTTTCATAATTGCGGTTGGCGGCCGGAGAACCAAAAAAGTTCACTGCATTGATCATCAGCGAAGCAGATTCGGAAGGGCGAAGAAAGGGTTTATCCAATTTTGCATTGACCTTGATACGGTCAGGAACAAATTCTTCGATCATGAAATTCTGTGTAGCCAGCAGTACATCATTGGAACTGTACACCTCTAATGAATAACTTCCTGTAATAGCAGCTTCCGGAATATCAATATTCCCCTCCGCCGCACCCTGTTCATTCAGGCTCTTTCGAAAAGACTTGAATTCTTTTCCATTTGGCAGGAGGAATTTCATTTTGACAGGAATCTCACCAGGACTCTTCCAGTTACGGTCCCGCACCAGCACAGAAAAATTCACGCGCTCACCCGGCCGGTAAATATCACGTTCAGGATAAACAAAAGCATCAAGTCCGGTTGCATTGCTTCTCTTTCCACCTACTTCAAACCTGGACGTATTTACTGCTGTATTTGCAAAAGGCAGCCAGGTAAAATCGTCGGCAGTTTTTGCAATCACCATGGCCGGCTTAAATCCTGCCATGTTCCTCTGGGCCATATTTATTTCGGCCGCACCATCAGCGTTGGTGGCGCCGGTGCCGATCAACTGATTGTTGGCGCCATACACATTCACTGTAACACCCTGTACGGGATTGGCTGTTTTGATGGAGTTGGTAAAGACAAGCATTTTTCCCTGGCCCTGGTGAGCGATAAGACCCAGATCAGAAAAGGAAATGAAGCGGCTGTCCCTGATCCAATAATCTTTTGTTGAACGGATCATCACATGGTAAATGCCTTTCATGTCCGGAAGACGGTCTTCGAACTGTGATAAGTTGAGTACCCTGCCTCCTCCGGATTTAGGAAGTGAGTGCGTCTCAATTTCCTTGCTGAAGACCACATCTCCTGCCATGGCATCGCTGTACCTGCCGTATTCATCGCTTTCATTGTATGAAGCCTCTTCCTCATCATGGCTATTGCTTTCATTGCCGGTGGCTTCATCAGGAGGCGCATAACCATATCGGTCGGCCATGAGCAGGTTGTTCTCATAAATTTTGGATATAATCAGTTTTACGCGTGGCGTGTTGGTGATTCTTACTTCCACATTGCCGCTACCCTTCCTGGATAGATAAACTGCCTTACTGTTGGTGAATTTAATATCGGACTGCAATTTGCCAAAGGCCAGGCTTCCGTTGTAAGGTTCGCGCAACACGCCGCCGATGCGTCCGCGCAATCCTGTGCTGATGGAAAAACTATAGCTGTTCTCCGGATTGAATTTTTCGCTGCGCACCGTAATACCATAATCTTCTGCATCAACCGTGAATGATACAGCAGGATCAAAGACAATGTATTTTGCAATATTGTCGGCATTGATCTGCTGGCTGGTATAAATATGCACGAGTCCTTCTGTTCCATCATGTTCCGATTCCACATTGTTTATGTTCAGCACATAAGGCGAAGGAATGGAAAGAAGGGTACTGATCTTTTCTTCCGTGGCATCGGAGCCTTTCTCGGGCTTGAGGCCCTTGTCAATGCTGATGTGCGCCTCATAGTTCCGGTCTTCGCCCTTGAAAGAATTCAGACGGATATTGATTGCATCGGTAATACCAGAATTTTGTAGTGAATATTCTGTTTTGTTTCCTTCAATTTCAATATTCAATTTATCCTTCAGGTCCTCCACTTTTACAGGATAGTTGAACTGAAGGCTGATCTGGGGCACCGCGAGATTTGAATGTTCATCCTGCACTACCCAGGTCATGCGGGCATCATCGAGTTGCAGGGACATAGTATGAAACAAGATGCCTTCTGTATTTTTTATATCGTTGTACTTGCTGTAGCGAAGTACATCCTGGTTTACGGTTGCCTTGTAAGACGTAGCTGGATGCAAGGCTTCCGAAGGCGAGAACACCAGTTCGTCGGGGCCGTTCCAGCGAAAGCGGCCAGGGATACGGGGTTCAAAGGAAATGTATTCCGTGGAATCCCAGTCATTGACCAGGGAATCAGGATACAGGGATTTGTCGAAACGAAAGACAAGGTTTCCCAGTTGCGGTACTTCCCCACGGGCATTGGTGTAATCGAGGCTAACATATTTGTGGCTGCAGGCAGACAAAAAAATAGCAACTACAAGAGTAGTTGCAAAAGACTGTTTGATACGCATAAAACGAGTATTGGCGATTTGACGCGAAAAAGATAATACTAAAAAAAGGAAGCGTTAAATTCTCTAATTATTTTTCAATTTCTGAAAGAAATTTGAAATTAGAGTGGCGTGAAGAGCGCTAAGGAGGTAGACTCGATGAGTCCATATACATTTAAGAGATTGCATCAGAAAGTTACAAAGCAAAAATTACTCTTGCTTGTTAAAAGATTTGTAATTGTAGCAGCATCCGTTTTCCTGCTCTTCCTGATTTTGAATCTTGTCTTCCCCTTACCCGATCGCATCAATTATTCTGTAACCATTACAGATTCCCGTGGCGATATTATTAATGCTTTTCTCACATCCGATCAGAAATGGCGGTTAAAAGCCGAATTATCAGAGATCTCACCCCTTTTGCGCAAGACCATTGTTGCCAAGGAGGATAAATATTTTTATCAGCACCCTGGCGTCAATTTTATTTCGGTGGGAAGAGCTGCAGTTATGAATGTACTGCACCTACGGCGCACATCGGGTGCTTCTACTATCACCATGCAGGTAGCAAGGGCACTGGAACACCGGAAACGTAATGTTTTTTCCAAGCTCATTGAAATGTTCCGGGCATTTCAACTGGAATGCAAATACAGCAAGGAAGAAATTCTGCAGATGTATCTCAATCTGGTTCCTTACGGAGGGAATATCGAAGGAGTGAAAGCAGCTTCTATTCTGTATTTCAAAAAAAACCCCGACCATCTTTCGCTTGCTGAGATCACCGCACTTTCCATCATTCCCAACCGGCCGTCAACACTCGTTCTTGGCGCTTCAAACAATTATATTTTATCAGAAAGAAACCGTTGGTTGCGCCAGTTTGCCGAAGATGGAGTATTCACCAAAAAAGAAATTGAAGACGCACTTGCAGAACCGCTCAATGCTTCGCGCGGCAGCTTTCCCCACCTGGCGCCCCATCTTTCCAACAAACTAAAAAATATTTCATCATCTTCTTCTGTCCGAACCAATATTGTACTGAACACACAACTGAAGCTGGAGAAACTTATAGAAGATTATGTACGTGCGCTCAGACTGCAAAACATCCGTAATGCAGCCGTAATGGTGATTGATAACAAAACCCACAAGGTGATCTCTTATCTTGGTTCTGCAGGATTTGCAGACACTACCGATGGTGGTCAGGTAAATGGCGCAGCGGCGTTACGGGAGCCGGGAAGCACATTAAAACCATTGCTGTATGGTTTGTGCATCGATGATGGCCTGCTCACACCGAAAGCGATCATCAATGACGTTCCGGTAAATTATAGTGGCTATGCACCGGAGAATTACGACCAGAAATTCAATGGCTATGTATCGGTGGAATATGCACTCGAACATTCCTTAAACATTCCTGCAGTAAAAAGCCTGCAGCAGTTGGGCAAAGACAAGATGGTGAACAAACTGATTGCCTGCGATTTCAGGCAGATCAAAAAAGACCAGGGCAAGCTGGGACTCTCACTGATCCTCGGCGGCTGCGGAGCCACATTGGAAGAACTCACCGGACTGTTTTCTGCTTTTGCCAACAACGGCATCTACGTACGGCCACAATTCACCGACAATGATTCATCCCTGAAAACTGTGGAAGTACTTTCTCCGGCAGCTGATTTTATGGTCACAGAAATTCTTTCCAAAATCAACAGGCCTGATTTCCCTTTGAACTGGACTGCAACAGAACACATGCCGAAGATTGCCTGGAAGACGGGTACTTCATATGGCAGACGTGATGCCTGGAGCATTGGATACAATAAAAACTACACAGTAGGTGTTTGGGTAGGAAATTTTTCCGGAGCTGGTGTTCCTGAACTCAGTGGCGCCAATACTGCAACGCCGCTCCTTTTTAAAATATTCAATACAATAGACTACGACAACAGTGCTGATTGGTATGAACCTCCCACTGATTGTACGTTGAGACAGGTATGCAGTGAGTCGGGATTGCCTCCTGGCCCCAACTGTTCAAACCTGGTGACAGATTATTTTATACCGCTTGTCAGCACAACACAGTTGTGTCATCACCTCGAGGAAATAAAAGTTTCTCCGGACAGTTCCATTTCTTATTGTGAAGCTTGCGCTCCTGCTACTGGTTATATTCGCAAATTGTACCGAAGGGTATCTCCGGAAATGCAGGACTATTTTAACCGAAATGGAATTCCCTATCAAAAGGTCCCTCCACACAATCCTGATTGCGAACGGATTTTTGCAGGTGAAGGTCCGAGGATCAGTTCTCCGCTCAATAACAATGAATATTATATCAACACCAAAGATCCCGAACCCATTCAATTAAAAGCCACAACTGCGACTGATGTAAAAAAAATATACTGGTATATCAATGACCAGTTTTATAAAGCCGCGCCCTCAGGTGAAAAGCAATTCTTTATTCCTGCCGAAGGTCCTGTAAAGATTTCCTGTACGGATGATAAGGGGAGGAATAGGAATATCCATATAATGGTGAGGTATGTTACCTGGTGAGGAGTTTGATTCTCAAACTTGAATTGGGTGAATCGTTCCATACGTTTTGAATTGAACGAAATAGAATAGTTTTTTAATAATCGCTTCATTCGAAATTTCTTATTACAGTCATTCCTTGTCCGGAACATTTTTTTGAAGCGGTTTTTAGGTGCGGCCCTTCTTTATTCATTTGAATTTCTTTTTGAATACTGTTTATTGAATGCAGTCATTCTTTTCTGATTATATTTTTTAAGAGAGAGTGTTTGAAGGCGGTCATTTCTTAGAGGTTGGTTTTTTTCTTTTTCCACTTTTGGCATTGCCCCAAAAGCGGAGCAAAAGCTCTAGGCAATCCGAATCCCGCACGTGCGGGAGGATTGCCGGCCGCGGCACAACAATCACCCAAAGCTTGTCTCGCAGTTGCGTTATACTAGGCGGTCTTTCTCCTTAGATCGAAGCTTACTACTGATTTTAATTGTTTTTAAGGTCTTGATGCTTTTAATCGAGGATGCTGAAGGCGCTGTGTTCCCCCGCCTTTGGCGGGGCTGGAGCAAGGCGCTGGATCATGCATTAGGTTCGAAGAGAACAGTAAAGTGAATCTAGGTTGTAAAATAGTTGTGATGATCATGAAAGTCTTTATAATTTATTTTTTCTGAAAGGCTGCGCTCAAGCAAAGTATTTCGGAATAGTAATCTTCGGAAAAATTGAAAGCAAACGCAGTAAAACAATTCCCATTTGTTCACCGTCTCTAGTCATTTCGAACTAATAATATTTCTGATCCATCAGAACTATTTTACTCCATTATTCACTTTACTGTACTCTTCGAAATACTGGTGCTCGCTTCGCTTGCAAGGAGATTGCCGCGCTTTGCTCGCAATGACGCCTAAACTACAATGCTCACTACGGGTTTCAACCTTGCCTTATAGTTTCAGGTGTTAATTATAATTTGAAGGTGTTACTTTATAATTTGAAGGTGTTACTTACGCAATAACTTAAAAGGTGTTACTTACGCAATAACTTAAGAAGTATAATCGAAACAGTAATGCGTTTTCGATTTGGCGTCATTGCGAGCGCAGCGCGGCAATCTCCTTGCAAGCGAAGCGAGCTCCGGTCCTCAGACTGTCTTGTCTTAAAGGCAGCAATAAAAACCTGTAGTGAGCATTGTAGTTTAGGCGTCATTGCGAGCGTAGCGCGGCAATCTCCTTGCAAGCGAAGCGAGCACCAGTCCCAAGACCGCCCCTGTAATACACTCACGGACAGTAAGGCGCTCCAAAACAATGAAACCAGAATCATTCATTGACATCATCGCAAAACTCACAGACCGTTCCAGCCCCACCGAGGGCAGCGGAACACAGCGCCTTCAGCATCTTCGATTAAAAGCCCTTCGACTATAAAACAAATTAAAACCTGTGGTAAAGTTCGATCTAAGGAGAAAGACTGCCTAGTATAATGCAACTACGAGACAAGCTCTCGCTGACCGTTGTGCTGCGGCCGGCAATCCGGGCGGAGCCATTCGGATTGCCTAGAGTTTTTGCTCCACTTTTGGGGCAATGCCAAAAGTGGAAAAAGAAAAAAACCAACCTCTAAGAAAAGATTGCCTTAAAACACTCTCTTCAAAAAATCTAATCACTTAGGATTGACTGCCGAAGAAGAAATCTCTAATAAAGAATAAAAACAACATCAAAATTACTCATTGGCTGGGATGCCAATAAGAGCTGAAAAGTGTAAGGAAAGACTACCTCTTAGAAAAATTCGAGGTCCCTTCGGAGAGCCCGGGCAAACGCGAGCCAGTAAAGACTGACTGCCTCCCAACGCTTCGTCAAAAATCTATGCCAAATGAAAATTTCAATGCACAATTGAAATCTCACAGCTCACAACTCATAGCTTAAAAAAAAGGCCGCCTCTGGAAAGAAGCCGCCTCGACAGAACTATAACCAACATGCAAATCATTCGAAGAGAAGCTTGCGGATCTCTGTCGTACCTGCAATCAGGTCTGTAACACGTACCAAGTACATTCCCGTAGGTGATTTTTTATCCCTCGTGTATTGGAAGATGGTTGCCGAATTGTTTTTGATCTCTGTGGAATACACCAGCTGTCCGCCAGTGCTCAGGATCTCTATTTTATA
The DNA here is from genome assembly GCA_045805145.1 of Flavisolibacter sp. GTDB lineage: Bacteria > Bacteroidota > Bacteroidia > Chitinophagales > Chitinophagaceae > Flavisolibacter. Next base: position 12,084 of record JBJMLU010000038.1, read on the forward strand.
GTGCGACTGTTTTGTGAGCGAAATGTTTAATACATCTTTCGCCGGATTGGGATAGATCAGCATAGTGCTCTTTACTTCTCCGAGTCGAACAATATTTGAGTACTCTATTTTTGCTGCATACACCAGTTTGAGTCGATACATCGAAGGTCCTGTTATCGCATCACCGTCATCATATACATACCTGCCGCCTGATGCCGGCTTTACAATTCCTATTTGCTTATATGATGCATCGCTACTTGTTTTTCTTTCTACGACATATTGCTGTATGCCCGACTCCTGACCATTGTTCCAATACAATTCATTACCCTTGGTGGTTTGCTTGCCATTGAGCCTGAATGATAGAGGAAGCACCAGCTGTCCGCATTGGCCATCCATGTTGAAAGAAGAAAGGCGGGTAATACAACCATTATTCACGGTCATCTTGCACACATATTCGCCGGTTTGCTCGGGGACAAAGAAGGGGAAGTTATAAGTCAGCCCTGATCCAACGAGTACACTATCTGTTGGAGATGTTTTCCAGTACCAGGTATAGCTGGCATTGGGCACCGTATCCACAGAGAGAACAATGTTCTGATAAAAGCAGGTGTTGGATGGAACCACCGAAATATTCTGCAGGGGCAATACGCTCACATCGCTCAATGTGGCATTACCACAGGCATCAATGGTCCTCAATCTGACAAGCGAATACACTGTACCGTTATTGATGTCGAACACAGGATTGCTTTGGGGCGTGGTGGCAATTGTAGGTAATTGGGGCGTGCTGCCGATGATCTGGAAAGAATAGGGACTTACTCCTCCGGCTACATCTGCACCCAGACTAAAGCTGTTGTTGTCGCACTGATAAATGGCCGACTGCCCCTGGGAAGGATAAGCATAAGGCGGAACCGTTACGGTATCGTATAATCTTCCATTACAGTTTTGCTGCGTGTATTGAACGATATACTGCGCCGGCTCAAGGTCTGCGAAAGTATAGCTGGTTCCGGTTACAGAAGAATAACCCTGGTTGAAGACTAATCCGTTCTTCTTAATGATATTGGGAATAACGCTGTAAAAATTTGAACTGGCATTCACTTGCAGATCGCCCGCACCATTGAGCCAGAGTGCACTGGGACATTTGGCCCGAACCGATACCGTTTTTGTCACAATGTTGGCGTCGGGTGCAATGGTTGCAGAATCAGTATATCCGCAATTGTCCATTCCTACAATCTTGTACTGACTGCCAGCAGGCAGAGAAGCAAGCAGAATTCTGTACGGATTGTTTGACGTAATGGTGTTGAAGACCAACGAACCATTTGGATGATAGACATTGATGGTATAAGGAGCGCTGCCACTCACAAATTGAACGTCCACATTGGCCATGTTGATGCTGCAGGATTTGGAGGTGCTGAGTGAAATTCCTCTGGGAGGTGCAAAATTCTGACAGACCCTCATAGTAGTATCCACGCAACTGTCGTGCACGCGAACGCAGTATTGCCCATAAGGTTCATTGTTGAACACACCTGTATTATTTGAGGCCAACACACTATCGGAAGCGTTCAGCAATTCATAAAGAGGGTTCGTTAAATTGGTGCCGGTTGCCTTGAAGGAAACGGTAGCACAAGTAGTTGACAACAATTGTATCGTTGCAGACAGGGAAGGAACAGCGCGATACTGTGCGAAGCAACGCGTGATGATGGTATCATAACAGGTATTGTGCAATTTGATGCAATAAGATCCATAGTCAAGATCAAAGCTGCCCGATGTATTACATCCGATCAGTGAATCGCTACTGGTATATAAACAGTATTGAGGATTGGTGAGATTTGTTTGCCCTGTAAGGGATGCCGTGAAGCCCGTGCAACTGAGATTGGTGATCAGCACCGTTGGATTCACAGAAGGAACAGGACGCGGACTTGTGAAGCAAAGCGTGTTGGTGGTATCACCACAGGAAACAGCCCTGATACAATAATGTCCATGCGACAGTCCCATGAATACACCTGTGGAATCACAGTCCACTACATTGCCGAGACTATCATACAAACAGAATAAAGAATGATCCACATTGTCTCCCGAAGCCGTTACATTAAATCCGTTGCAGGTAGAACCGGTGATGGTATAACCTGTCAGAACAGGAAGTGCTTTGGCAGTGGTGAAGCAACGAGTGATGACTGTGGCAGTACATCCGTCGGTGGTCTTGATACAATAGCTTCCGTAAACGAGGTTATTGAATACACCTGTGGTATTGCAGGAAATAAGATTGTTGGAAGCGTCGTAAATACAGTAATTGGGATTGGTGAGATTAGTTTGTCCGGTAATTGTTGCAGTAAAACTGGAACAGGTGCGATTGGAAATTGTTACTGTTGCTGCAACAGAAGGCACAGGTGCCGTTGCAGTAAAGCAACGTGTAATGGTGGTATCGTAACAAGGATCTGTTAGCTTGATACAATAGGAACCATATGCGAGGTTATTAAAAATGCCACTCGAATTACAACTTAACCACACATTATTATTGTCGTAAAGGCAATATTGAGGTGAAGAAACATTCTGGCTGGTGATACCTGCAGTAAATCCGGAACAGGCAAGGTTACTCAGGTTCACGTTACCGAGCGAAGGTTTCAGGTTATCGGGAAGAGTCCACACAGCCGATTTGATGGTACCACAAGCGTCCTTCACCACGATAGTAGCCGATCTTTTTTTCCCGAGGAAGAAATTAAAAAGATTGTTTGATTTCCAAATAGTGTCACCCGGAGTTACAACTACGCCATAGGTGAATCCATTGAATGCGCTGCCTGATGTATTTACATTTCCTTTGTTGTCGCGAACATTGATCACTTCTGTAGCACTGTCGCAACCAAATCGCGTGATGGAATAAAAATCGAACCACCAGTTATAGTTCTCAATAGTGATCTTGCGCACCTGCACACCACTGCAGGAGTCCTGCAATTGAATGGAATATTCTCCTGCAAGAAGGCCAATGAATGATCCGTTGGTATTGGTTTGTCCCACATGCGAAGGAGAAGGAGAAATGATGGTATAGGTAAAAGGTGATCTTCCAAATTGTTGGTTGGCAACCGAGATGGTTCCATCGTTGAGGGCACAGCTCACATCTGTTTTTATGAGTTGAAACCGGGGATCGCTGTAGGCGCCCGGAACGAAGGCACTGTCCACTTCCTTGATACATCCGGTAATAAGGTCTTTCACCTGGATGGTATAATAACCTGAAGGAAGTCCGGTAAGAATATTGGAAGAAGTTGTATGGGTGATGACGGGACCTGTTGCTTTGTAGTTGTAATTACCCGAGCCGCCGGTAACATCGACGGTAATGGATCCTGTGGAAACACATCTCGATTCGGAAGTAGAATAGCTAAGGGAGAGTGTAGAACAGTCCTGCGCCTTTGTCTGTATGAAAAGTAAAAGCAGTAAGGGTAATAAGTAAAATTTTACTTTCATAGGTTGGATATTGGATTTCGGATACAGGCCCTGGCCACTATTCTATTCACTGCCTTTATCAAAATCAAAATAACAGAAGTATCCTGCCGAAAACAATAGTATAAGTACCCCTAAAAAACGGGAGATATTTCGCAAAACTGCAGGTATAATCGACAAGGAAACTGTCTTACTACCTTATAGGTCTTTTAAACCTATAAGGTTGGGTAGGCAAAACAAATGCCAGCCAGATTTTAAACGGGAAGCACCAAATTTGCAGACAGAAAAAAAACATTTATGACCATAAGACAACGAATTTTAAAAGGGTTTTATCCCCTGTTTGTCTGGATGAAAAAACATTCCGGCGAGGGAAAAATCCTGCAAAATAAAGAGGCCTTGTCACCACCGGTTTCATTTTATTCGCTTTCTGCAGAACTCAATAATGGAAGTCATTTTTCCTTTGATCAACTCAGAGGAAAAAAAGTTTTGTTGGTGAATACAGCAAGTGATTGCGGTTATACAGGCCAGTACGCCGAACTGCAAAAACTCTATGTTGAATCCTCGCCCAAACTTCTGATCATTGGCTTTCCTGCAAATGATTTCAAAGAACAGGAAAAAGGAAACGATGAAGAGATCGCAAAGTTTTGCCAGGTCAACTTCGGTGTCAGTTTTCCACTCGCAAAAAAAACCACCGTGGTTGAAGGCCCTGCTCAAAACAGGATCTTTCACTGGCTAACCCACAAAGAGGAAAATGGATGGAATGAAAAAAAACCGGTCTGGAATTTTTCCAAATACCTGGTGAACGAACAAGGCGTGCTCACGCATTATTTTGATCCCGCTACTTCTCCATTGAGCAAGGAAGTGATCAAGGCAGTTGGTAGTTGATAGTTGGTAGTTGGTAGAAGAGAAATAGAGGGACGAGAGATTTTGATCGCAGACTAATCGGCAGAAACGCAGTGAAGGCGGGGAAAGAGAACGCCAAGTCTTTGCAGACAGTATTTAAAAAATTATTCCTCTGCGAAAACCTCCGCGTCCTCCTTTCTCTGTGGTTAGACAGACTTAAAAATAATAATCGTTAAACCAGAAACCCCATGAGTTTCAGCGACTGGATCGGAACAGTAGGCGTAACACTGATACTGATCGCCTACTTCTGCAGCACATTCAACTGGATGTCGGCACACAGCCGCACATTTTTTTCACTCAATAGCATCGGAGCTGCCATGACCTGCTTTGCTTCCTACCTCATTTCCTACTGGCCATTTTTTGTGCTGGAAGGAACCTGGACCATCGTGTCGCTGATTGGATGGGTGAGGGCGAGGAGGTGAATGGTGAATGGTCAATGGTGAATGGTGAATGGTTAATAGTTAATAGTTAATGGTGAATGAAAGATGAAAGATGGATGATGGATGATGGATGATGGATAATTATTTGTTGGAAGTGAAAATAAAATGGACTTGATAGTTGTGACAACCGTAAATTATTTGTCGGGTCTTTGTTATCCGCAGTGGAGCGACGTGGCGAGTGAATTCCTCTCTGACTTACCGGGAAAAGGGAAACCATCATAGTAACGGACGATTTCATTGAGCACTTCGTCTATTAGTTCCGGTTCTGAAATTGTTACCAGTCGGAGGCGGAATTCCTTGACATTGGGAAGTCCTCTGAGATAATTGGTATAATGCGGGCGCATTTCATTGATGCCGGCCTTGAGCCCCTTCCATCTCACAGAAAAATGCAAATGCTTCCTAATCACTTCAACGCGTTCCCGGATGCCCGGTGGCTCCAAATGTTCTCCTGTGTTGAGATAGTGTTTGATCTCCTGAAAAATCCAGGGATAGCCAATCGCTGCCCTTCCAATCATGATGCCGTCCACACCATAGCGATTTTTAAATTCCAATGCCTTCTCCGGAGAATCAATGTCTCCATTCCCAAACACGGGTATGGTGATGCGCGGATTATTTTTAACGCGTGCAATGTGCGACCAGTCGGCCGAGCCCTTATACAGTTGGCAACGGGTACGTCCATGAATGGAGAGCGCTTTGATTCCTTCATCCTGTAAACGTTGTGCCACTTCTTCAATATTAATGGTATGCTCGTCCCAACCCAGCCTGGTCTTAACGGTCACAGGCAAATTTGTTGAACGAACAACTGCGCGCGTCAGTCTTACCATCAGGTCAACATCTTTCAGTACGGCCGCGCCCGCGCCCTTGCTCACTACTTTTTTAACCGGGCAACCGAAATTGATATCCACCAGGTCGGGCTGAGTAGCATCTACGATTTTTGCAGCAAGTGCCATGGCTTCTTCATCGCCACCGAATATTTGTATTCCTACAGGGCGTTCGTTGTCGAAGATGTCGAGCTTTTGTTTGCTCTTGATGGCGTCTCTGATCAGTCCTTCACTGCTGATAAATTCTGTATACATCAGGTCAGCTCCTTTTTCTTTACACACCGAACGGAAGGGTGGATCACTCACGTCTTCCATGGGCGCGAGCAACAAAGGAAAAGAAGGCAATGGTATCTGATCAATCTTTAGCAAGAAAACTATTGTTTTATCGGGCTTATCTTGCAGCCCTGTCCGAAAACGGTTTCGGCAGGCAAATTTATATAGATATTCCTGTCGTCTATGAATAATAACAATTCCAAAGGAGTTTCCTACACATCCGGATTTTTTATACTGATCGGACTGGCTTTGCTGGGACTTGTCATCGCCAGTTTTATTGGAGTGTTTGCGCTTGGTGTTTCAACTGGCGGAAAGATTTCCAGTGATTCGCTTAATGATCCCAAAAATGCCGATATTCTGCGCATCATACAAGCACTGAGTGTTATCGTTGGAATGTTTGCACCGGCAGTGATCACGGCGAGTATTCTCAATCGGAAACCTTTTGCATTGCTTGGATTTCAGAAGACGGTAAGAATGAAACAAGTGCTGTTGGTGCTCGCCATTGTCATCCTTTCTTTATTCATCGCTACTGCATTCAGTTATATCAACAAGCTCATTCCCGTGTCACCTTGGTGGAAAGATTGGTCTGACCGCCTGGAGAAACAATATGCAGACCAGGTTACCGTCATGTTGAACCTGAAATCATTTGGGGGTTACATATCAAGTCTTTTGATCATGGCTTTTCTGCCTGCACTTTGTGAAGAAACCCTGTTCCGCGGCGGACTGCAGAATTTTCTCACGCGTGCTACCAGGCTACCCTGGCTATCCATTTTAATTGTGAGCATCATCTTCAGCCTGGTGCATTTTTCCTTTTATGGTTTTCTTCCGCGCCTGTTCCTTGGTGTTATATTGGGAACCATTTATTATTTCACCAATAATATCTGGCTCTCTTTATGTGCGCATTTTCTCAATAATGCACTAGCCGTGACCCAGGTGTATATGCTCACGCTTCAGGGTAAGAACATGAACGATGCAATGAACCAGGATGTTCCCGGGCTCTATTGGGGATTTGTGCTGATACCTGCTGTGATCTTCCTGCTGAAAAAATTAAAAGACAATTCAAGAAAAGAACCAGTCGAAACTGATTCGCTTCCAGAAAATTTTTTACATGGCATTTAACTGGCAAACTTTTAAAACCAGGTCGCTGACCGCTGCGATTTTTGTTGTGGTGATGCTAGCCGGGTTATTATGGAACCGGTGGAGTTTCTTTTTGCTTTTCTCCGTGGTTCATTTTGGTGCATGGATAGAATACAGGAAACTGGTGATCCGGTTTAATCCCGAATATGAGAAGATCATCTCCTTCCACAGGTATGGGATCGTGCTGGGCGGATGGTGTCTCCTCCTTTTTTTTACCAACAACGAGCTTCACATTTTTGAGCTTTCACTCACAGACCTTGGATACTGGTGCGGATTGCTCTTCATGATCCTTCTTCCTTTGATCATGTTCCTGGAATCAAAAAACATTTTTCTAAAAAACATTGGTTATTCCATATTCGGACTGCTGTACATTTCTCTCCCGCTTGCCTTGCTGATCAACCTTCGCAATTACTGGAGCGAAGCCAATTACCAGCTCTCTCATACCATTCCACTGCTGCTGATCTTTTCTTTGTGGATCAATGATACCATGGCTTACATTGTTGGCTCCCTGATTGGAAAGACACCGCTGTCTCCCATCTCTCCGAAAAAAACCTGGGAGGGCACCATTGGCGGAATTATTTTGACCATCGTTGTCATTTCCTTGTTGGCTTATTATACAGGAAGACTCCCGATTGTGCATGCGGCTATTCTTTCAGCCATTGCTGCCATCAGCGGCACTTTCGGCGACCTCTTTGAAAGCAAGTTGAAAAGACTCGCAGGCGTAAAGGACAGTGGAAGCATCATGCCCGGCCATGGTGGCTTTCTCGACCGCTTCGATTCACTTCTTTTCGCTTCCATCTTTGGGTGGCTGTATGCAATGATATTCATTGGTTAGGCTGATGGGTTTCACGCAAAGATGCAAAAAGGAGAAAGAAGAAGGGTGCGGAATTTTCTGATATTATTTTTAGTTTGTGATTTCAGTTCGATAATAAATGAGGGAGAAGAATTTCGGGTAGATACAAAAGATTTATGAGAGTTATTTAACCGCGGAGGGCGCAGAGAATCGCGGGGGACGCAATAGCATACTGATTGCTTCATTGCGCCCTTTGCGGTCTATTTTTAAAAAGATTAATAAATAATATGCACCTCCACCATCCAATCTATTCACTTCTTACCATTTACTATTCACCACTTACTACTCACTATTCACTATTCACTATTCACTATTCACCTCTCACCATTCACCATTCACCACTTCACCTCTTCAGCCAATCCTTTATTCCGAGATAAATTTTCTTCGCGACCTGTTTATGAAAACGCGGATCGAGGATTTTCTTTTCATCTTCGGCATTGCTTAAAAAAGCAACTTCCACCAGGCAGTTCGGATACTCGGTAGGACCGCTTAGCGAAAAATTAAAGGAGCCAACGTTGCCGTAATTATCAAGGCGCAGTTGCAGCATCCGATCGAGTATGGCCTGCGAGAGCGGACGAAATCCAATGTAACGGTAATAAGTACTCACGCCACTTACTTCCGGATGTGAAGAAGAATTGAGATGAATGCTGACCAGCAGATCGGGCGAGGCCTGACGAAGCATCATCGTTCGGTCTATCATACTCAGGTCTTTGTCCTCTTCGCGCGTCATGAAGACTTTAAACTTTTTTTTCTGCAGGTATTTTTTTACTTGTTCTGCAATCTGAAGCGTGTATTCTTTTTCATTGACCTGGGAGGTAACACCAGTAGCGCCGGAGTTTGTACCTCCATGGCCCGCATCGATGGCGACGAGTAAATTCTTTGGCTTCATCGAAGCCGGCTGCTGCTTCACGCGGATCTGGAGCGAATTTTTATTGTAAGAAATAAAATACCCCCAGTGTTTTTGATGCTTCAATTCGATGTACACACGGAATACATCATCTTCGAGCTGTTCGTACCATACATTCTTTATTTCTTTTGCCGATTTGAGCTGGGTGATCCAGTTGGTATTGCTGGTGATGCCAAAGATATCTACCACAATACGTGCGGGATTGATCTGCTGAAAACTTCCGTATGGCAATCTTTCGGTAAGAGATACAGACACATAATCGTACACCTGGTCTCCCCACACGCGCCAACTTGAACTCAGATAATAGGGTTGAACACCAACAGTATCAGAACGAAAATTCTGTTTGGGCAAATAAGCAAAATGCTGCGAAGAGAGTTGAATCTTATACCGGGTTGCATTGCTATCTACTACTCTGCACAGTACATTGGTATCAAGAAAACCAATCTTGGCACCACCCAACCGGTCTTCGCCCAATCCATATTCGAGGTAAGGCAATGGGCCAGTTGTACGGCCAATTAAATACTGCGTGTGCGCGTGAAAAAAAATAAAAAGAAGTGTGGGAAGAAGCAGTCTTTTCATCGCTCCAAGGTAGAACATAAAACTACTCTGGACATTTCCGTAATTATACTAAATAAGTGAAAAGTGGTAGTACCCGATTTTCTGTGAAGCCATAGAAATAAAGAATAAGCCCTGTATATTTACAGGTGAACCATCAGTCGAAAGACTATCCAGTATCCTAAACCGAATCCTATGACCTGGAACGACATACTAGGCATTGCGTGTACCGTTTCTTTTATGTTCCCCGTAGTGGTGATCATATACAACCGGTTTTATACGCATCGCAGTCTGGCTGCCCTGGTGGTCTACTTCCTGATGACCGGAGTGTACATCCTGATGTCAGAAAATATTTTCGCGGTCCCTGATGCCTTCTTACACAATTATGCGCTCGCCGATAACTATCTGGATACACCGCTCATGCTGACTACTCTTCTTTTTTTCTGTCCGAGCCGTCAAAAGCAACGCAAAGTATGGATGTTTACTTTTTCTTTCCTCTGTTATGAGATCGTGCTCACATTGATGTATGGTTTTTCTTCAAAGGCCATGATCAATATTATTGGTCCGGGTATCGCCATCATCCTGATTTATACATTTTATCTTTTTGTGAACCAGGTCAAGTTCAGCATCATGCACCATAAGAATCATGGCAGAATGGTGATGCTGGCCGCTATTCTCTTTTCTTATTCCTGTTACGGCATTATTTATTATTTCTTCTACATTCAGAAAACACCTTTCAAATCAGACGCCCTTACTATCTATTATATTTCTTCGATCGTTTCTTCCACCATCATGGCTGTGGGATTGCAACTGATGCGCAAAAGGATCAAGGAGCTGCAGGCTTTGCGTATAACCAGAAAAGAGCTTGCTCTTTTTTTCGGACACTAATTCCACTGATACTTTTCAACTTTCTTTTTTTAATAATACAGATTTCTTCAAAAACAATCGTTCCAATTGGTTAGCTTTTTGAAGAGAGCTTCTTAAGGCAGTCATTTCTTAGAGGTTGGTTTTTTTCTTTTTCCACTTTTGGCATTGCCCCAAAAGTGGAGCAAAAACTCTAGGCATTCCGAATGGCTCCGCCCGGATTGCCGGCCGCGGCACAACAGTTACCCAAAGCTTGTCTCGGGATTGCGTTATACTAGGCAGTCTTTCCCCTTAGATCGAACTTTACCACAGGTTTTTATTTGTTTTATAGTCGAAGGGCTTTTTATCGAAGATGCTGAAGGCGCTGTGTTCCCCCGCCTCCGGCGGGGCTTGTACAGTCCTATTATTCGAAGAGGGCAGTAAGCCGAAGCTGGGTTGTAAAATAGTAGAGAGACTATCAGCTTTTTTTATTGGTGAGCGGTTAATGGTAAGCAATGGTGAGAGC
>JBJMLU010000039.1:0-16000 GCA_045805145.1 Flavisolibacter sp.
ATAATTGGAGTGCGTTACTTTATAATTTGAAGGTGTTACTTATGTAATATCTTAAAAGGTGTTACTTATGCAATAACTTAAAAGGTGTTACTTACGCAATAACTTAAGAAGTATAATCGAAACAGTAATGCATTTTTGATTTGGCGTCATTGCGAGCGCAGCAAGCATCAGGTCTTAAACAGTGCTTGCATTAAAGGCAGCAATAAAACCTGTAGTGAGCATTGCAGTATAGGCGTCATTGCAAGCGCAGCGCGGCAATCTCCTTGCAAGCGAAGCGAGCATCAGTCCCAAGACCGCATTGTAGTACACTCGCAAGTAGTAAAGCGCCTCAAACCCTTTGCGCCTTCAACTCTTTGCGTCTTCGCGTGAAACCCCTTTTCTTATTTAAACAATCTCCAGATGTCCAGGCCAAAAGCATACAGCATCAGGCTCATAAGAAGTACCATTCCCGCCATTTGGGCGTATTCCATGAATCGGTCACTGGGCTTGCGACGGGTGATGATCTCATAGACAGTGAAGAGTGCGTGGCCTCCGTCGAGACCTGGGATGGGCAATACATTCATGAAAGCAAGAATGATAGAGAAGATCGCTGTGAGCGACCAAAAACTTTCCCAGTCCCAGACACCGGGAAAAATATTTCCAATGCTGATGACACTGCCAAGTGAGTCCTTTGGATTGGCCTTACCAGTAAAGAGTTGTTTCAATCCGGTTACATACATGGTCAGCGTATTCCAGCATCGCCGAATGCCCGCAGGAACCGCCGCGAACAATGAATATTTTTTTGTCTCGGTTTCCAGTCCGAGTTTCTTGATATTTGAAACGGGCCAGAATCCAATAGTGCCATCAGCGTTCACCGGTATTGGTATCGTTACGGTATCACGGTTGCGCAAAACTTTCACGACAATGGTCTGATTCTTTTTCGCTCTTACTTCTTTTTGAAAATCCTGGAAATACGGTGTTGATAAAGAATCAGCACCAATGATGACGTCATTTTTTTTCATCCCAGCTTTTTCCGCGTTCGATCCTTTTGGAAAAGAATCCACAACTCCTTTAAACCGAACAGAAGCAAAATCAGCACCCCTGCTCCGGTTCAATTCCTTGATCATACCATCAGGAATATTGAGTACTTCCTGCCTTCCCTCTCTGTCAACTGTGATGTTATGTGCTTCTGAAGTGATGATTTGCCTGGTAACACTCAGTTCATCTTTCGCAGCTTCGTTTCCAACTTTGACGATGACATCACCGTCCTTCATACCGATCGATCTGCCCAGACTATCAACTGCCAGACCGTATTTTACATTCTGTGGTGGTAAATATTCATCGCCCCAGACCCAGGTAATCATGATAAAAATGACAAGCGCCAAAAGAACATTGACTGTTACTCCACCGAGCATGATGATCAGCCGCTGCCAGGCGGGTTTGCTCCTGAATTCCCAGGGTTGCGCGGGTTGTTTCAATTGATCCTTGTCCATGCTTTCATCAATCATTCCGGCAATCTTCACATATCCTCCCAAAGGAATCCATCCCAGTCCATAAACTGTCTCTCCTATTTTTTTCTTCCACAGGGAAAACCAGGGATTGAAAAAGAGATAAAACTTTTCAACCCGGCAGCGAAACCATTTTGCGGGTAGAAAGTGTCCCATCTCGTGAAGTATGACCAGAATGGAAAAAGATAAAATGAATTGGGCGGCCTTCACACCAATGGCTGACCAGTCTATTGCGAGTAAAACCATATTGTTCTGTTCCGCATAGGCGGAGTTTAGTTTGATAAACGCCTAAAGATAGGCGCTTACAAATATCCTATAAATAAATTTGCTGCTTCTTCCTGTCATCAAATATCCGCTCCCAAAACGAAATCTTAACGCGAGATTTAGAAACGCCAACCTTGTCGGTCAACCGTCAACCGATGATCGTCCATCGCCATCAAAGCAGTCATTTTTATTCATTAGCCCCTCCAAGAATCAAAAGACTGTTACACCATGTAGTTAAAACTGCCTTGCAGGTATCTGCGGTCAACGTTTGTCGGCAGACAGATTATAACTTGATCAAATCGGCGGCATAATTACGGGCTTCGCCATCAGTCTCATAATATTCTTCGAGCGAAGGGCGGGGAATGAAGGAGATTTTCTGCATGGTTCTTTCTATAACATCTGTCATGTCGAGGAAGCCAATGCGGTTGCGCAGGAAGGCATATACAGCAATCTCATTGGCTGCATTCATGATGCAGGGAAGATTGCCGCCCCTGTTCATGGCATCTATCGCCAGTCCCAGGTTGCGAAATGTTTTCATATCAGGTTCTTCAAAACTGAGGTTCCTTATTTTTTTAAAATCACAACGGGGAAAATCACTGTTCATTCTTTGCGGAAAAGAAAGAGCATACTGTATGGGCAGCTTCATATCGGGAAGTCCCAATTGAGCTTTGATGCTTCCATCGCCAAACTGCACCATCGAATGAATAATGCTTTGCGGATGCACCAATACTTCGATCTGCTCCGAATTGAGGTTGAACAACCACCTTGCTTCAATCATCTCCAGACCCTTATTCATCAGGGTTGCAGAATCCACGCTGATCTTGGCGCCCATATTCCAGTTGGGATGTTGCAGGGCATGTTCCCTTTTTACATTCACCAGATAATTGGGTTTCTTTCCCAGGAACGGACCACCCGATGCCGTGAGTATGATCTTCTCAATGGGATTACGGATCTCTCCTACCAGGCACTGAAAAATGGCAGAATGTTCCGAGTCCACAGGGATCACCGGTACTCTTTTGGCAATGGCTGTCTGCATGATGATATCGCCAGCCACTACAAGGGTTTCTTTATTGGCCAGTGCAATGGGCTTTCCCGCATGAATGGCATTGAGTGTGGGCTTCAGTCCTGCATAGCCCACGATGGCCGCCATCATCAGGTCATATACATCCATTGATGCCACTTCTTCCAGTGCTTTTTCACCGGCGAATACTTTGATATCAAGATTAGATAAAGCTTCTTTTACCCGCGGATATTTTCTTTCGTCTGCAACAACAACAATATTGGGTTTGAATTTCTGTGCCTGCTCAATAAGCAGATCATCATTGCCTCCACCAGTCAGCACTTCTACTGAAAAGCGGTCGGGATGAGCAGCAATGACTTCCAGCGCTTGTGTTCCGATGGAGCCGGTAGAACCATATAGAGCAATACGTTTCGGAGCGGTAGTTTGGTTCATAGTGGATCAGGGAAACAAGTTAGTCAATTGAAACATAAAAATCAATTTGATAGGAATCTGTATGGCTGAAGAAAACCCTGGATGCTGTTCATCAATCGATCGCTCTTACTGTCTTGCACCGGTGCCCGGAGCATTTCCTCCCGCGGTTTGGAGATTTCCACCGACCGGTTGTTTATTGCCCGGCACCAATTTCAGTAATTCGTCAGCGATCTTGCGGTCATTGCTCAAACGCGCTACTTTGTTTTGTCCTCCCAGCTTTCCAACCGATTTCATATAATCTATGAATCCGTTGCGCCTGACCACGCGGATCTTCAATGGTTGCAGAATATTCCCCGCGATGAGATCATCATAATAAATATTCCTTTCGCGCAGGTGATGATTGATCTTTAACGCAAAGCCATCGAGGTCTTGCGGTTCCTGCTCAAATTCAATGAACCATTCATGATAGCTCTTACCCTCGCCCTGCTGGATCATCGGCGCCACGGTGAACTCCCTGACATGCAGATTTTCTTCTTCCGCAGCCTTGAGCAAACTTTGTTCCACTTCTTCACCAATCACATGTTCTCCGAACGCAGAAATAAAATGTTTGGTCCTTCCGGTTACTACAATGCGATAAGGATCGAGACTTAAAAATTTTATGGTATCGCCAACATTGTATCCCCAGAGTCCTGCATTGTTGCTGATCACCAGGGCATAGTTGTCTCCTACTTTCACATCATGCAGGGAAAGGCGAGTGGGATTTTCATTGAAGATTTCTGCAGCCGGAACAAATTCAAAAAATATTCCGCTTGCTGTGTTGAGCAGGAGTCCTTCTTCGGACTGAGAATCCTGGAAAGCGAAAAAACCTTCTGAAGCCGGAAAGGTTTCAATATCATCTACTTTTCCGCCGATGCTTTCAAAAAGCCTGGCTTTGTAGGGTTCGAAATTCACACCACCGTGAACGAGCACAGAAAAATTGGGAAATAGTTCTTTAATGGATTTACCGCTTCTTTCCGTGAGCCGGTCAAAATACATTTGCACCCAGGGTGGGATACCGCTGATCAGGGTCATGTCCTTGTCAATGGTTTCTTCCACGATCTTATCGAGCTTGGTTTCCCAGTCTTCAATGCAGTTGGTTTCATAACTGGGAAGCTGGTTGGCCCGAAGATATTTGGGCACATGATGGTTGACAATACCACTAAGCCTGCCGGTAGGAATGCCGCCGATCCTTTCGAGTTCGGGTGAACCGGATAGAAAAATCAGTTTGCCGTCGGCAAAATCCGTGTTGCCGGTTTCTGCCATGTAACACAGAAGGGCATTGCGTGCCGTATTGATATGATTGGGAATGGATTCTTTGGTGATGGGAATATATTTTACACCGCTGGTTGTTCCGGAGGTCTTGGCAAAATAAATGGGTTTACCCTTCCACAGAATATTGTGTTTTCCTTCTTTGACCTTATCTATATATGGTTTGAAACGCTCGTAGTCGCGGATGGGAACAGCCTGTTTGAATTCATCATAGGTGTTCACCTTATCCAGGCCGTGCTCCTTGCCGAATTCAGTAGACTTTCCTGTTTTTAAGAGCTCTTTAAGAATGGAGTCCTGGTCCTGAAGGGCAGTCGTCATCCCTTTACGGATCTTCGCATAGACGTAAGAAGCAAAAGGTTTTGCAAGTAATGATTTGATCTTCATGGCAAGCTGAAACGGGGACGAAGCTAGTGGAATTTGTTCATAGAAAAGACCGGGTTAACGGTTCAACCGCTTTGATGGCAAATTGAAAACGTTAAAAAATTCACCATAATTTCAAAGCCCTCCAAATTTCCTGTTGCTGTTCTTTTTAGTCTACTCAATTCCCCTTACCTTTGCCCACCTAATTTTTGAACCGTTATGTTCGCAGTAGTTAAAATAGCCGGCAAGCAATTCAGGGTCGAAAAAGACCAAACCTTATATGTTCCTAAAGTTGGAGGCAATGCCGGCGATAAACTGGAATTTGCCGACGTCATTCTTTCCGACAACAATGGCAATCTCAAATTCGCCAATGGTGGTGTGAAAGTGCAGGCAGAGATCGTGAGCCAGGTAAAAGGAGACAAGGTGATTGCGTACAAACAAAAACGCCGCAAGGGTTTCCGTAAAAAACTGGGACATCGCACTCACTACACCCAGATCCGGATCAACAAGATCGCGTAAACATCAGAAAAATTATTTGCTTCCTCATACAGAGGAGCAGTTCATAAAATCAACTTTCATTTCAAATTCATTGAACCATGGCACATAAAAAAGGTGAAGGCAGCGTAAAAAATGGCCGTGACTCCAATAGCAAACGCCTCGGTGTAAAAATTTTCGGCGGTCAGCCTGCCATCGCTGGAAACATCATCGTTCGTCAGCGCGGCACGGTTTATCATCCCGGCAAAAACGTTGGTGTTGGTAAAGATTACACGCTGTTTGCATTGACAGATGGTGTAGTGGAATACCACAAAGGAAGACAGGACAGAACCTTCGTTTCCGTTCTTGCTACAGATGATGCCGAACCATCGGCATAAGATTTGTTATTGAATAGTTAGCAAAAAATTTGACAGTTTGAAATTTGTTTATAATTTTACGACTGTTAAATTCTTTTTTACTAACCATTAAAATTCAAAACAAATGGCAACAGCAAAAAAAGCCTCTAAAAAAGGCGGAGCTAAAAAAGCCTCTAAAAAGGGCGGAGCCAAAAAAGGCGGAGCAAAGAAAAAAAGCGCTTCTAAAAAGAAGAGCAGCAAAAAATAAGACTTCGGTCTTAGAAGTAATACGAGTCCCGGGCAACCGGGACTTTTTATTTTTAGGAGTGATTTCACGCCAACCTGCCTGCCGGTAGGCAGGGACGCCAAGGGAAGAAAGGCGCGAAGGTGTTTGCTTCGCTCACGGGGAAGGTCTTTTGATTGCGGAGGGTTTAAGTGGGGGAGATTTTTTAAAACGCAAAGAACGCGGAGAGCGCAAGGAGGGAGACACAAAGAGTTCGCTTCACTCATGGCGTGGGATGCGATTCGTATTAGGATTGGTGAGTGCTTTCAAAGGGAGGAAGTGGTGGTAATGGAATCTCGTCTGGTTTTTTACTTACCCGTATCGAAAGGTTTTGAATCTATTCCTCTTCCCAACAAAAAAGGAAATCCTCTTCAGTCAATGCTACTTCTCACATAAAATCCTTGAGCCACGCGAACTCCTTGCGTCTCCCTCCTTGCGCTCTCCGCGTTCTTTGCGTTTTAAAAAAAATCACCCCCCTTCAAACCCTCCGCAATCAAAAAACCTTTCCCGTGAGCGAAGCGAACACCTTCGCGCCTTTCTTCCCTTGGCGTCTTGGCGTGAAACCTCTCTGTCTTTGATCTCTCTCCTGAAACTGCTTTAATTTGCAACCATGGACAACTACGCAATTGCCGAACAACTTTCCTTGCTTTCAAAACTGATGGACATCCATGGCGAGAACTCCTTCAAGTCCAAGTCCTATTCTTCGGCTGCCTTTACCATCGAGAAATTGCCTCAAGACCTTTCGAAGCTTGCCAAAGAAAAAATTTTCCAGATCAGGGGCATTGGGGAAAGTGTGGGTAAAAAAGTGATCGAGATCCTTGAGACCAATGAACTGGATATTCTTCAGGAATATATTTCCAAAACTCCGGATGGCGTTTTAGAAATGATGAATATTAAAGGGCTCGGACCAAAAAAGATCAACACCATCTGGAAAGAAATGCGCATCGACAGCATTGATGCACTCAGAGAAGCCTGTATGGAAAATCGCATTGCTGATAAAAAAGGCTTTGGGGAAAAAACCCAGCAAAACATTCTTGCCTCCATCCAGTTTCAGCAGGCGAATGCCGGGAAATATTTATACGCCAAGGTCGAATCCTTTGCGGAAGCTTTCACCGAAAAACTCAAAAATAAATTCCCATCCCAAAAAATAGAGATCACCGGTTCCTTCCGAAGACAACTGGAGATCATTGAATCGCTGGAATGGGTAACCACAATACCCGGAGACAAGATCAAAAATTTTCTTCTGAACGACCAGGTTCAACTGGTTGCCGATCGCGATGGTTTGCTCATATTGAACGCCGAGGAAATGCTGTTGCTTCACTTCCACCTTGTGGATCAAAAAGATTTTTATCAAAAGCTGTTTGAAACTTCTTCCAGCCCCGAGTTTCTTCAACACTGGCCCGGACCGGAAAAAAAAGAAGCAAAGAGCGAAGAAGAAATTTTTAGCAGTGCCAATCAAAAATGGATTCCTGCCTTCCTCCGTGAAAAAAAGGAAAATATATTTTCAAAATTCGAGTTAAATGAGATCGTTCAAACCAGCGACATTAAAGGATTGATTCACTCACACAGCAATTGGAGCGACGGAGGCCACACCATCGAAGACATGGCTTCCGCCCTCATTGACCTGGGCTTTGAATACCTGGTCCTCTCCGACCATTCCAAAGCCGCATTTTACGCCAATGGACTATCGGAGCAGCGCATCCGGGAGCAACACCGCTGTATCGACGAGCTCAATGCCAAACTCTCACCCTTTAAAATTTTTAAAAGCATTGAATGCGATATTCTCAACGATGGTTCGCTTGATTACGAGAACAAGATACTTTCCACCTTCGACCTGGTCATCACTTCCGTTCACAGCAACCTGGATATGGATGAAGAAAAAGCAATGCGGCGACTGATGGGTGCAATCACCAATCCTTATACAACTATCCTGGGACATATGACAGGCCGGTTATTGCTTCGCAGAAAAGGTTATCCGGTCGACCATAAAATGGTCATTGATGCCTGTGCCGATCATCACGTGGTGATAGAGATCAATGCCAGTCCGAGCAGATTGGATATTGACTGGAGATGGATCGACTATGCCATGGAAAAAGGACTGATGCTTTCTATCAATCCCGATGCACATACGGTTGATGAATTCCATAATATCAAGTATGGAGTATTGGTAGCGCAGAAAGGCGGGCTTCCTTCTAAAAGAAATTTGAGCAGCCTTTCGCTTGGTGAGTTTGAGGATTTTCTTCAGAAAACAAAAAAACTAAAAGGCACTAGCTGATCACCGGCAGTTCTACAAAGAAAGTAGTGCCTTCACCTTCGGTTGTCTCGAACCAGATGCTTCCTCCCGATTGTTCAATGATGTTTTTGCACATGGCCAGTCCCAGTCCAGTGCCGGAAGTTTTCGTGGTGAAATTGGGCGTGAAGATCTTCGAATGCATGCTCACAGGAATTCCTTCTCCATTATCACGAATGCTGATGGTGAGCAGATTGTCCTTTTGTGTTTCATTGATCTCGATATGACAGTCTTCATGTTCCGAACAGGCATCTACCGCATTCGCGATCAAATTGGTAAAAACGCGGTTCATATGCGTCTTGTCCGCTTTCAACACCACGCTTCCCGGGATCTTATTCCACCTGATGAATACCTGCGGATTGGAACTATACAGGTCAACCAGAATTCCGATCACCTGGTGAAGATCCACCAGTTCGATTTTCTTGTTGCCGATATTTGCGAACTGCGAAAAGTCTGCTGCAATCTTTGAAAGGTGATCGATTTGTTCGATGAGGGTATTGGCGACGTTGGCAGTGAGCTCTTTTACATTGGTGTGATTGGAATCAATGGCCCTTTGAAGGTATTGGATGCTTAGTTTCATGGGCGTGAGTGGATTCTTGATCTCGTGTGCCACCTGTCGCGCCATTTCTCTCCATGCACCTTCGCGTTCGCTTTTGGCGAGCGCCTCTGCACTGTCCTCCAGCTGATGCACCATCTTATTGTACTGGGTCACCAGTTCTCCGATCTCGTCATTCTTGTTCCAGGCAATTTCTTCGTTGGTCTTTCCCAAAGTAATGTCACGCATTTTTTCCCCGATCACAGAAAAGGACTGAGTGATCTTGTTGGTGATGAACAGGGCAATGACCCCTGCGATGAGGAAGATGAATGCATTGAGGTTGATGATGGTCACCAAAAAATTGGAGATCTCCTGTTTCAAATCGATCTGGGAAGAAAAATAGGGGATGTTGAGGTATTTCATCACTTCTCCCCTTTCATTTCGGACGGCAGAATAAATACTGAGGTATTGAAGTGAGCTGAGTGATTCAGTTTGTACATGCTGCACCTGGCGCAAACGATCGAGATGATAATAAGCCAGGGGGTGCATCTTGGTACTAAGAATCCCTTTTTCATATACATCATCATCCGAAGACACCTGCAGGTTGCCCTCCAGGTCATATACATTCACATCTGCATTATGAATATCTGCTACTTCACTCACCAGTTTCTGAAGATTGTATTGAGAAGCGGAGTCGGATAGATTGGGATTGAAATTAGTCGTGTCGTTCAGCCGTTTCTGAAGCTCGCGCACCATGATGCCTGCAGTGCGGCTCAATTTATCAACATTGTTCCTGTTGTAGCGTGCAATGAAAAAAGAAATGGTGGCTGCACCAATGATCAAAAAGGAAAGGATGCTGATAAAGATCACGGTTCCGTGGATCTGTGAACGAATACTGAATTCAGCAAATGGATTGAGCCCGCTTCGATAGCGAAATACCCTCAATATAAAAGCAACGATCTGCAAGAGTCCCACCATAAACAAAAAAGCACAAAACAGGTAAGAGAACAAGGTGATGCTTTCAATCAGCGAATCCCTTTTCTTGGCAATCACCACTACTTTCTTATTACTCGCTTTATACCACAGTTCATCATAGTCGCCATTCATGCGCGTTTCAAATTCTGCTTTTGGGAGTTGGGCATCGGAAAGCGTTATTTGAAAAGGATACTGGCTGGAAGAAGAGATGAGCAGCTTGTTGGTATAGATGGCATATGAATAGATGGGTGAATTTTCTGCATCTCTCCTGCTGACCTGCCGGAACAATTCGGGATACAAGGCCTCTGTACTTCCATACTGTCTGGGTGTAGAGAGAATAAAAAAACTGCCCACCACATGATTGCTGTCACGGATCACCCTTCTTGTGATATAAGTGAGGCGGTCGTAAGAGGTTTCATGGTAATTGAGATCGGCGATACCAGTGGGTTTGCTTTGAACCGTGAAGATGGTATTGAGCTGCGGATACCCTGTCGGGTCTTCATTATACAATCCCCTGTTGAGCGAATCGAAGACATAAATTTTTGTATCGTACCGCGTACTGTATCCTGTGAAAGTTTGCCGAAGGATGCTGTCGCGAAGAAAATGATTTTGTTGCCGGTTTTCAAATCGGTGAAAATTGTTTAACAGATAACGGTTATCGAGGTAGGTAATTGCTATGCTCAGCGTGCGGTCATTGGCAGGATCGGTGATCTGGTCATATTTTTCAGCGATGCCTCTACGGATACGCATTTCGTTTTCCCGGTTGCCCTGCAGAATGATGGCGGCCAGTGAAATGGAAAATACAAAGATCCAGAACAGCACACCGGCAATGGTGACGCGGAAACGGTTGATGATAAATTTTTCCTGGCTCACCAGCAAGGTGTACAAAACCAACCAGCACAAAACCGGCAGGTGAAACAAAACGATGTTGTTTCCCGAGCGGAAAGTGAGAAAAAGAAGTCCAACCAATGCCAGAGAGAAATAAATATAGATGTAGTGATTCTGGAAGGCCGGAAAAATAAAACGAAATAAAAGACGGGTGAAATAATAATAGCTCAGAGACAAGAGGGCCAGAACGATCAGCCCAATCACCGTATAAATATCCAGCCCAAAAAAATTCGTGACGTTGAAAGAAATTTTCGAATCAGCCACAAGGCTGCGTACAATATTGGCCAGCTGAAAAGTGGAAAAGATCAAAAAGAAAATGGCTACAAAGCCTACGATATAGATCCAGTATCCTTTGAGAAAAGAAGGAAATTTTTGGATAGGGCCGATATTAAACCAGGAAAACAAAACGATCCAGCAAAACAAAATGGAATTGATCAGCAGGTCGCCAAGCGAGGCATTGATATTGTTACTGGCATAAATACCCGGATCGAAAAGACTGAATTGCCGGAAGGATAGGATCTCCGGAAAGCGGTACAACATCAAACGGAAGATCAGAAATACAAACGTCAGGAAAATGATCCCGTACAGTGCCCTGTATTTGCGCGTAAGTCCATCGGCTACAAAATGAATATAAACCAGGAAAAATATCAGCGCCGCCAACCTCAATAAAAAACTGACGGTATCGGTCCTCGTCAGGTTGGTATGCGTTACCTCCTTGATATAAAATAAAGGTTGTTTTTTGGAAGAACGGATTGGCCATGAAGTGGCATGATCTGCGATAGAGATTTTTCGGATCGCCTCTTTATTATGGGCAAACCGGGTAACCAGATAATCGGTTTCTACATAATACTGGCTCAACACAGGAATGAGCACATAGGCAATCACGTTATTGCTCATGCCCGGGAAATCAAGCCGCGACTTCATCACCAGGTAATATCCATTGGCCAGATGTTGAAAATATTCTCCGTCAGAAAGGTTGAAATCGGCATTTGGAGGGAGGATTTTCTGGTTGTTCCAGAACAGAAGGTCCTGGTTGTCGGAAATTGTTTCGGCAAAAAGAAAAAGACCATATTCTTTTTCGGCAACCTGGTTGAATTCCTCCAGGGACTCTGTCTTGAGCACCAGCTTGCGCATTAGATCCGAGTCTTTCAATATTTTTTTTGCATCCTGTTCTTCGCGGTCGATATATCGCTGCAAAAGTTTTTGCTGATAGTCTACCGAAGGTTGTACTTTAAAATAATAAGCCGATACAAAGGAAAGCAGGAACATAATAGCAGCGAAGAACAATAAGCTGCGGCGATGAAGTTGCTTATGTATTTTGGGAAGCTTCAATCCTTTTCATGTTTGATTTGATTCCAAATGGCATCCATTTCCTCCAGTGTCATTGCATCCAGTTTCTTTCCTGAAGCGAGGGCCTTTTCTTCCATCAGGGTAAACCGGCTGATGAATTTTTTATTGGTAATTTCCAGTGCATTCTCGGCGTCGATGTTCAAAAACCGTGCAAAGTTCACCAGAGAAAAAACCAGGTCTCCAAACTCCTCTTCCACTTTTTTCTGGTCACCCATTGCGATGGCTTCATTTAATTCGTCTTCTTCTTCCTTTACTTTTTCCCAAACCTGTTCGCGGTTCTCCCATTCAAACCCTACCTGTTTCGCTTTTTCCTGAAGGCGCATGGCTTTGACCAGCGCAGGCAGTGTTTTGGGAACTCCGGTGAGAACAGATTTTTTTCCTTCTTTTAATTTGATCTTTTCCCAGTTGCGTTTCACATCCTCATCATTGTTCACAGTTACATCTCCATAAATATGAGGATGGCGGTCGATGAGTTTTTGGGAAATACCTTTGATCACATCACCGATGCTGAATTCATTTAGTTCAGCAGCGATCTTTGAATAAAAAATAATATGCAGTAAGAGGTCGCCCAATTCTTCACGAATGGATTTCCAGTCGGCCTCCGTGATGGCATCTGCCAGCTCATAAGTTTCTTCCAACGTCATTTGGCGCAGTGACTGAATGGTTTGCTTCCGGTCCCAGGGACATTTTTCGCGCAGTTCGTCCATGATCTGCACCAGTTGTTCAAACGACTCACTTCCTTTCTTCATACATCACAGTTGTAGGATTGACAAGAATAAAAACAAGACAAACAAAAGGAACAACACCAGCATTCCTAAAATATTCAGCAGAAAAAACTTCGCCACGGTTTTCATCCACCCCTGGCGATAAAAAGTCTTCATTTCCAATATCAGGTATACCGGCCACGAGAGCATTATACCCAATTCCAGGTACCGGAGCGGGTACCAGCCGAGCCAGTCACGCAGCTCTTTGATAAACATTGCCAGAAGAAGCAAGATGAAGCTAAGAATATAATGATAAAGAGTAAACGTGGCGTGATCGCTGTAATAAAAATTCTTTCGGCGTATGTACAGCAATTTGAGGATGAGGGCAAAGAACGGGAGTGACAGAAAGAGCAGGTAAGGAAGACGGTGCAGGAATATTTCGCCCAGGCTTCCTGCGACGTCCTCCGGATGGTCCTTGTATTTAGTATTGATACCAATGAGTTTTTTCTGTACACTGCTGCTAAACCAGCCATCTCTTTTTGAAGCGGGTAACGAACGTTGTGCCGAATCATATTCATTCACGGTAGCATAGGACTTCGAAGTGATCCTGGGCGCGCGGTTTTTTAAAATTGTACGAACGTCGCTATTTGTAACAGGTCGGGCAGAATCCGTTAGAATGGAGAGTGACCTGAGTAAAGTTGTATCACCAGGATGATGAGCCAGACTATCGCTGATTTGAGCAGCCATGTCCTGCCTGTCCTGCTGACTCAGTTTGGCATCGCCGCTCTTGACTTTAAAAAAACCGCTCTCATTACCCAGCGCAAAGAAGATCAGAAAAAAAACGGCCGAAGTAAAGAGGTACATTCGGATGGGATGAAGGAAAGTGGCTCTTTTACCCTTGGCATATTCGCGCGCCACCAATCCTGGCCGGGTGAAGATATATCTGATGGTATGGATGAATTTGCCGTCGAAGTGAATGATGTCGAAGACAAAATCCTTCATCAACGACCAAAAACTTTCACGCGTATCGATATTCTCCTGTCCACACTGGTGACAATAGCGCCCAATGACCGTGGTTCCGCAGTTCAGGCAGTTCTTTTCCTCGCGCTCAGGATGGTGGGACACGTAAAATTTTTCTTAAAAATAGGGACAAAAATGTCAGTTCAACCTCCGTTATTCCCATTCACCAAAAGCATTGTCTATTTTTGACCAAACAATATCTTAATGAGAGCGCTCTTCCTGTTCGCCTTTACCATCCTTGCTTTGTCTTCCCCGGCCCAATACTATTACAAGGACATCATCGGCACCAATGAATCATCGGAAATCATCAGAAACTATATGAAGAACAAGGTTAGCCGCGTTCTTCTCAACAGTTTTGATGCCGACAACCAGAAGGACAATGATTTTTATGTGGAACAGCAGTTCTCTGAAGCTTCTGGTTCTCTCAAGACCATCACGCGCTCTGATGTGAGCAATGAATCCATGCTGGTGTCCTACGTCGATCAGAATGGCAATGTGGTTCGCACAGTAGATAGTAGTGGTTTTGTGGTCAGCAATACCAGTTATTCGTACAATACTTCCGGGCAGCTGATTTCCATGGTGAGTTCTTCAGCCGATACGGCCAGCACCTCCGAAATGGAACAACATCTCTGGGAATGGAACAATAGAAAGCCGGTACGCATGATCCGGATCAAGAACAGGCTTGATACAACTTATATTGACTTCAAGCTTGATGAAAAAGGAAATGTATCTGAAGAACGAGAGACACGCAAGGGAGTGATTGCTCCTCCGGTATATTATTATTACAACGACAACAATCAGCTCACCGATATTGTTCGATACAGCAAAAGAGCCAATCGTCTTCTGCCCGAGTACATGTTTGAATATAGTTCTACAGGCCAGTTGATCCAGAAGATCACTGTTCCGGCCAATAGTTCAGAATACCTGATCTGGCGATATCAATACAATAACCAGGGATTGAAAACCAAAGAAGTTATTTATAATAAGCAGAAGAAGCTTACGGGTAAAGTGGAGTATCAATATTTTAATTGAGCTGTTACTATGAAGTTGGCCATTCTTGATGGTCAACTGTTGACAGGTGACCGTCAGCTGCCATTTGGTGTGGAGAGACGTTAGACGTCAGTCTTCAGTCTTCAGAGCCTGATGCAGTTTTTATTTACTGAGTATTTTGTTTGTGAAGAGATTCGTTAGCCGCAGTCTTTTCGTATAGTCTTTGGCACTTGCTGGCGTCGAGGCTAACAGGAAATTTCTAATCAATTTTGCTTTGGTTTTTTGAAGTAATTTCCTCACAGGCAGTCATCCTTACCGGTTAGATATTTTTGGAGAGATTGCCTAGAGGCAGTCAGTCTTTACTAATTAGATTTTTTTGGAGAGATTTTTTTTAACGCATTCAGTTTTTACTGGTTGGTTTTTTTCCTTTCTACTTTTTCTCTTGGAAAGAAAAAGTAGAGCAAAAAGTTCAAGGACGCCGCCATCGCTCCGCGGGCGCGTCCGGGCCGCGGCACAACAGTCACCCAAAGCTTGTCTCGCAGTTACGTTATACTAGGCAGTCTTTCTCCTTAGGTCGAAGCTCACTACAGCTTTTTAGTTGTTTTATAGTCGAAGGGCTTTTAATCGAAGATGCTGAAGGCGCTGTGTTCCGCTAGGGCAAGATTTGAAGATGCTTTTAGTTACAGTCTTGCGCGGAACAAGGCGCTGGATCATGCGTTAGGTTCGAAGAGGGCAGTAAGCCGAAGCCGGATTGTAAAATAGTTATGATGATTCTGAAAATCTTATAATTTAATTTTACCTGAGAGGTTATTCGTGATTAAACGTATTTCAATAGTGATCTTTAGAAAAATGAAAACAATGCACCAGGCCAAATCCGTTCTTCGCTTTTGCTTTGTATTAAGCACTTCGAATAATTAAAGCCTGGTCGCTCTCCACTATTTTACTCTATTGGTGCGGCTTACTGCCCTCTTCTAATAATAGGACTGTACAAGCGCCTTGTTCCGTGCAAGACTTTAACTTAAGAACTCTATCACCTTGCCCTAGCGGAACACAGCGCCTTCAGCATCTTCGATAAAAAGCCCTTCGATCTTAAACAAACAAAAACCCATAGTAAACTTCGATCTAGAGAGAAGGACTGCCTAGTATAACGTAACTGCGAGACAAGCTTTGGGTGACTGTTGTGCCGCGGCCGGCAATCCGGGCGGAGCCATTCGGATTGCCTAGAGTTTTTGCTCCACTTTTGGGGCAATGCCAAAAGTGGAAAAAGAAAAAAACCAACCAGTA
>JBJMLU010000040.1:0-6228 GCA_045805145.1 Flavisolibacter sp.
ATTGCGAGCGCAGCGCGGCAATCTCCTTGCAAGCGAAGCGAGCACCAGTCCCGAGACCGCCTTGTAGTACAGTCACGAACAGTAAAGGGCTCCAAAACAATGAAACCAGGATCATTCATTAGTATCATCGCAAAACCCACAAGACGGGTTCAGCCCCGCCGAAGGCGGGGAACACAGCGCCTTCACGCTCTTCAAATAAAAGCCCTTCAACTATCAAACAGATCGATACATGTAGTGAACTGTATTCTGTAAAGGCCAGACTGCCTGGTATAACGTAACACGAGGACAAGCTTTGAGTAACCGCTGTGCCGCGGCCCGGACGCGCGTCCCGCCGTAGGCGGGATCCTTGAACTTTTTGTTTACTTTTTCTTTCCAAGAGAAAAGTAAAAAGGAAAAAAACTTACCAGTAAAAACTGGCTGCCACTAAGAAAAGATTCTAAAAAAGTCTACCCTATAAGGAAAGACTGCCTTAAAAAAACTTTTCAAAAAAAAGCTTGTTTAAATCCAAACCAGAACTTCGCTTCAACAAAAATTTAAAAAACGGATCGTACACTCAACCAAAACAAATGAACACCATTGGAAATATCATCTGGCTCATTTTCGGAGGACTCTATTCCGCATTATTTTATATGATTGGCGGACTTGTCCTTTGTCTCACCATTGTGGGCATTCCCTTCGGACTGCAATGTTTTAAGCTCGCCAGCTTTGTTCTCTGGCCCTTCGGACGAATGGCTGTGAATACGTATTCAAGTGCTGGTTGTCTTTATGTAGTTCTCAATATCATCTGGATCTTTTGTGCTGGTCTGTGGCTGGCTATTGGTCACATCATATTTGGATTCCTGCTTTGCCTCACCATCATTGGAATTCCTTTTGGCCTGCAGCATTTCAAACTGGTAGAAATCTCCCTGGCGCCTTTTGGAAAGGCCATTGTGCCCATCAACTAATAAAAGGGCCTGTTTGTTTCCCGCCAGCCCGCCAGGAAGCAAAATGTTTTTGTTCCTCAACTCCAGCATGCTGTATTGCCTATAGCTCCTTATAATCGAAGAGTGAGCGTTTACATATTCTAAAGTTTGGAATAGAGCCTTGCATGGTTTAACAAAGTATGGACTAAAAAAACTTCGCACACGCAATGAACTCTTGCGGCTTTGGTTACTGGCAAAAAACCATGACTGCGGACTCTGTTTCTCTCAAAATTTTATTCAGTCCTTAAACTTTTTACCGGATTGCTATTGGCCGTGCGAACTGCCTGGAAACCGATGGTGAGGAATGCAATCAACAGGGCCAGGAAAGCCGCCACGCCAAACATTTCCCAGCCAATCGGAATACGATACGCAAAATCCTGTAGCCATTTGTTCATCACATACCATCCAATGGGTGAAGCCAGGAGGATAGCAATGCCCACCAGCTTTAAAAAATCTTTCGACAATAAACTGACAATGCTGGAAACAGAAGCACCCAATACTTTTCTTATTCCGATCTCCTTGGTGCGCTGCTCCGCACTGAAAGTAGCCAGTCCAAATAGTCCCAGGCAGGAGATGAGAATGGCAATGATAGTGAAAAAGCGAACCATGGCCGAGAGTCGGTTCTCCGCTTCATAATTCTTCGCAAAATCTTCGTCGAGAAAACTGTATTCAAAAGGCTCGTTGGGATTGAGCAATTTCCATTTTGATTCTATCTGACTGAGTAAAGGAGCAACATTCGATGATTTGGCATGAACGATCAGGTAATTATAGGAAGGAACATTGTTGAGAAAAAAACCATAGGGTGCAATAGGCACATGCAGGTCCTGGAAATGAAAATCGTTGGTCACGCCGATAATGGTGTAGCTGTAGGTTTGTCCGCGCCAGTCGAAATATACATTGGCGCCCACGGCAGATTCCGCAGATGTAAAACCAATTTGTTTGATGGCAGATTCGTTCAGGACCATACGGTTGTTGGTATCACCTGGAAATTCTTCCGAGAACAGTCTTCCGGCAATCAGTTTGATGCCGAGGGTCTGTATCCCGCTTTCATCAACCACATTGGTGTGAACCAGTTTGGCTTCCTGAGAAGGTTGCTCCTGTCTTCGAAGTCCCATATCACTGGGATTGAGAATTCCGGGGTAGAACATGCTGGCGCCCACCTGTTGCACATAAGGATTGTTTCGAAGCTCATTTTTCAAAGGCTTGTATATATTTTTTGATGCGCCGCTTCGAAGAGGAATGATAATTTGCTGGTCCTTCGCAAATGCAAGATCCGTAGAACGCATGTAGGTCATTTGTTTGCTGATGATGACCGAAGCGATGATAAGCACCACCGAGATCACAAACTGAAATACCACGAGTCCTTTCCGTAAGGCCACGGCGGAAAAAGATCCGGTGAATTTTCCTTTGAGTACACGTACAGGCTGGAAGGAGGAAAGATAAAACGCAGGATAGCTGCCCGCCACAAAACCGGTAAGAATAGAAAGCAAAAAGAAACCAACGGCCAGGGGCCAGTGTTCTGAAAAATCAAAAGAGAGTTCTCTTCCCGACATGTAAGAAAATCCGGGCAGTAAAAGTTTGGAGAGTACGAGTCCGATGACGAGTGCAGCAAAACTTAAGAGCAGGGACTCGCCCAGGAATTGTTGCATCAGTGAATTTCTTTGGGCGCCCAGCACTTTGCGGATGCCTACTTCGGTGGATCGTTTGGAAGAGCGGGCTGTGGAGAGGTTCATGAAATTGATGCAGGCGATGAGCAGGGCAAACAATGCGATTGAGGCAAGTATGTACAAATAAGTAGTGCTGCCTACTGGCGTGATGTCTACATCCATGCCGGCGTGCAGGTGCAGGTCACGCACGGGAATCAGGAATTGTTTTTTCTGAAAGCCCGCAAACTGCAGGGGCTTGCCCAGGTATTTGTCCACGAAGGCTGGGAACTTGGCCTCGAGCTTGTTGGCATCTGCGCCGGGTTTGAGGAGGAAGAAGGTATGGAACATGTTATTGCCTACCATATCGGTTTGGTGGCGCATGAACTGTTCGATGTTTCCGCCGCGCAGGGAAAGAAAAAAATGCGCATCGATCTGGGAGGGTTTCTTCATGGGCCGGAAGACGCCGGTGACAACAAAATCGGTATCGCCATTGGAGTTGCTGCTGATGTGGAGGATCTTGTTGAGGGCAGGAGAATTTCCAAAAAATTTACGGGCGATGTCTTCATTGAGTACAACTGTATTGGGTCTGTTCAAACAGGTGAGTGGATCGCCTTCGATAAAATCATAGGTAAACAGGTTGAAGAAGGTGGAGTCGGCCATGAAGCCTCTGGTTTCGTAAAAAGATTTGGAGGTTCCGTTATCGGGTTTGTACTGGAGCAGGGTTTTGTCTTCTGCAAACAGTCCCATGAGTCTTGTAGTTTTTTCGATCTCGGGATATTCCTGTTGCATGGCAGCGGCCATGGGGGCAGGGGTGTTGGGGGTACGGTCGCCTTTGCCGTCTTTGATGAAGGTGGTACCGAGTTGATAGAGGCGGTTGATATTTTTATGGTAGATATCGTAGTGGGTTTCCTGGAAGATGTACAGGGAGATGAGCATGCAGCAGGTAAATCCCGTTGCGAGTCCGAAGATGTTGATGAAGGAAAATAGTTTATTCTTCATCAGGTTGCGCCAGGCGATGGTGAGGTAAGATTTGAACATGGGTTTTAATTTAGGGAGGTCGGTTTACTTGACTGCTGATGGCCCCAGCAGCACGACAGTTGTCCAAATTGTAAACCAAACTAATTAATGCTGATTTTCAATTAAGTAAAAAATAGTTTCCTACGAATCTGTTCGTTTCTGATACAGGGAGTGTTCGGTTTTACAACAAGGTTAGGGATGTCCAGCATCTGTGGGACAGACTGAAAAGAATTTAACCTACCGCAAAGAAGATTGAATGGCCGTAAATGACCACTATTAAAAAAGTTTTAGCTGCACCGTATCATAAAAAAACCGGCGCGTGGGTTTTCTATTGTATGGAATAAGGTTTGACTCATGAACTTCGATATTCCCACTGATATTACATAAAGGAGTTACAAATAATTTTTTCGGATTACAAGGTTCTCCGCCTATGCCAATTGCGACAAAGACAGGAATGCGATACTTGTACTCAAAGGTTTCATAAGAATTTATTTGCTTGACTTCTGCCCAGGTTATCTTTCCGGCGTAAAACTCTTTTCTCCACTTACATTCAACAGCGAACTTGTATTTATTCTTACCAGCAAAAATTAATTCTAAATCAGGATAGGAAGAAGTAAGTAGGGCCAAACGATCGTTGGTTCTTTGAGATTTTCTCCATTTAACAAGATTGAAAAATTCTTTGTTAAATAGTTCAATAACATATTCCTCGAAAAGATAACCCTTCTCATAGGTATCCAGTTTGCTAATTGGTGGTACGATTGATGTATCGATCTTGTTCATAGATCTAAAACCTAGTTATTAAGAAATTATCGGATTGGTTATTACCTTATAAAGTGAGAACTGTTATTGGCTAACCTTATTGACGGGTAAAGAGCGCAGGCGTGATGAATTGCATTTTCTTTTCCTTAAGAAGTTTTTGAACCAGGGAGGTGTAGATGGACGTAATGTTTTTATCGGCAGGCTTGCCTGTTTTTTTGGTCTTCATAGGAGCAGTTTTGGAAGAATAAATGTCGGAAATCAGGAGGGAAAAGTCAATCGGAAAGCTACGGTATGGCTGAACAAAACGGAAATGCTTTAGGGCTCAGGGAATTAAATCTTTTAAAATTTTATAAAAAGTAGTGAAAGCAAAGGATTTTTTGATTGGCTGAAGTTGGAAAATCACCTATTTTTGCCCTCCCAAAAAAGGGTGAGGGTCAAGCGTGGAGGTTTCTTCAACAACAAGAAACCATAAACTGGAAACCCGAGACAAACTTTATTTTCTCCTTACTGTGTCCACCGTAGCCTTGGCGTAGGTGGAGCTCAGTTGGTTAGAGTCCCGTAGGTACGGGATTAACCAGAGGGTCGAAGGATTAAATAAAAAACATTCCTCCTTAGCTCAGTTGGTTAGAGTCCCGTACGTACGGGATTAATCAGAGGGCTAAAGAAACTAAGAATTGTAGAATCCTCCTTAGCTCAGTTGGTTAGAGCATCTGACTGTTAATCAGAGGGTCTCAGGTTCAAGTCCTGAAGGGGGAGCAAAAGTCTCAGAGAAATCTGGGGCTTTTCTCATTTATAAGTCAGCTGCTTTAAGAAATTTTGATTGTGTTTTTCATTTACATTCTCTATTCCTGTAGTGCAGATAAGTATTATGTTGGGTATTCTGCCGATCCCTGGAAGAGAGTCCAAGAACACAATTCTGTGAAACATCCAACCTTTACATCTAAATATCGCCCCTGGACTCTAAGGGCTGTATTTAAAATAAGCCAAAATGAGTCCGACGCGTTGAGATTGGAGAGAATTCTCAAAAGGCAACACTCAAAAAAGCTTCTTGAAAGACTAATTGACCCCTCATTTATTCCTGATGGCCAATTGGTTGAATTGCTTAGATTCCCGCACCTGCGGGATTAATCAGAGGGTCTCAGGTTCAAGTCCTGAAGGGGGAGCCAGATAAAAAAGCAGTTACAAAGTATGATTTGTAGCTGCTTTTTTATTTGCACCTAAATTTGCACCTAAGTATCTGGGTATCCTGCAAACACTTGCGCTTGATTAAACTATTGCTTCGAGATATGCACGCCACCAAATTGATTTATCATTTTCTAAATCGAAATAATACAACCTTAGCTTGACACCTTGATAATAGCTATGAGTATCCTAATTCCAAAATAGGTAGCTGTAACACCTATTATTATATTGAGCCATCTGTAGTTGTACCCTATTTTATAACTCGCATTCTTCAATTCCGATTTTAGGCTTCGTTTTCGAAAGGCCAACCTGAAGCAAAAATATCCAACCAAAAAAAATACAAAAGTCAAACAATATGGTTCTATATATTTTCCCACTCGCTCTAATCTGCTTTTAATACTTTATGATAATCTCTGACCCGATGAAAAGTACTTACGTATGAAATTGTGTCGTCCTTAGCCGACAATAAACTTATATAAGCAGTGTCGCCCTGGTTTAGTCCGACAATTCGTGATTCTTTTAGTATTAAAAAATATTCATTGCAACTTGTCCATATGATTTTTGATTTTGCAAAAATTGTATCATGGGAGTATTCTGTTTGATCGGAGTCAACAATTGTAAAATAGCTATTTGGTGGAACCTTAGAAGAAATATAATTGAAA
>JBJMLU010000041.1:0-5532 GCA_045805145.1 Flavisolibacter sp.
AAAGCTGCCACCGCCGCACTACAGCGAGACAAAGGAGCTCAATACCATAAAATACGTTTCATACAGAACGCTTCAATTTCCGATAAACCTCAATTACAGTTTTGTAGAAAACAAAAAGTTCAAAGCATTTGTTGTTGTTGGCATTTCTGCCAATTACCTTTTGAACGCGTATTACAAGGTCGGGAGCGCTCAATATGACGGCACTTATACAAAGGGTTACTGGCAAGGGGTGGCAGTTAATGGCGGCATTGGTGCAGATTTTCATTTAACTAAAAACATTTTGCTGACCAATACCATTAGCTATTCGTTTGTCAATCCAGTGCATCCTGACAAGTTTTTGTTCAGCCAGGACGAGAAAGAAATTGCTTTACTGCATAAGTATTTGCGTCTGAGCATAGGTATTAAGTTGCCTTTGTAAGACGAAAACCACTACAGCCAACAGGCGCTTGCCAATATACCGGCTGACGAACTACCATTCTGCATTTGTTCTTTATTGAGCTTTTGAATAACTTCCCGGGCGACGGAATGCTAATGCCGGTACATCGGCAAGCGCTAAGACGTTAGCTGCCATCTCAATCTGATTACATGAAAAGTTTGATAATTAAATTTTCTTTACTCTTATTGGTTGCTGAACTGTTAAGTTGGTGGGTGTTTTTTTACTCTCCAGTTAACATACCAACATATATCACTATTATCGGAACTCCATTAAATATTTTGGGACTTTTTCTGATTGTTTTGTTAGCTATCGTCCTATACTTCTTTCAAAGACGTCTACTATTATTGAACAGAGAATTTACTGTAGTTCAATTGGCATTTTGGAGTGCAATTGTCGCACTAATTTCAGAGTTTCTGTTCCAAATCATTCGGCTACCTACGATTACTGCCGACAGTGTCAATGAGCGGCTGTATTATGCTCTTCGAGGGGCTCTTGTTATTCCTGTGTTTGCATTCGTAATCTCGCTTCTTATTGCTTTTTTAATCAAAAGAAAAGGCAGTTTGAAATCGACGGCAAACGGCAGCTAACAATAGTTTGCCAATATACCGGCAGACGAACAAGCAATCATCATTTGTTCTTTATTCAGCTTTTGAATAACTTACTAAGCAGACGGATCACGGACTTCCGGTACATCGGCAAGCCCTAAACGTTAGCGGTAACCTTTGGGCAATTCAACTTCAAATGACAGCTTATGAAAACAATTACAGGCTCTTTGTTGATATTTTTTTTCAGTGGTTTTTTTCAACTTGAAAATAACAACGTTGTTTACGCCCTTCAGGAGCGAATTGGTGACACCACCAATGGAATTTCCAATTTCATCAATACATCTGATAGTTCCTTACCAACTGGCTGGTATTTTATTGTAGACAGCGTTAAAGGGCACAAGAGAATTCTCGAAAAGTCCTCACAATACTATTATTTGGATTCGCAACCTTTCCTTAATGCAAAAGATATTGGTGAATTGAGTGTATTCCAAAATGAAAAGGGCGAGATTGGCCTAAAAATGATTTTTAAGAAAAATGCAAAATCAAGATGGGAGCGGTTAACAGAAATTTCATATAAAGAAAGTAAATGGATTGGATTTGTTTTAGACAATAGACTTTTATATAGAGCAATTGTAGTTAATGGTAAGCTCAGTGATGGGATTGCAGATCCTGTATTTGCAGGGTATACAAAAGAAGATGTGGAAGTGGTTAAAGAGCAAATTCAAACAGAAGGCTACCGCTAACATGGGGCTTGCCAAAAGCCTAGTTGCTGTTGACCGGAAGTGTACTAATTTCGACCGGCCTTCGGCAAGCCTTGTCCGTTAGCGGAAATGCAGGAAAAAAATTCTGGATGAAGAAGTATTTGAAAATAGTACTGTTTATAACTGCACTAGCATTGGGCAGTATTTTGATTTATCAAAACTTTCTTTCCAACAAGGGAAGAAAAAGTAAGTTTCCAAATATGGAGTTAGTCGAAATAGACCCTCCTTACAAATTCAAAAGCGACACGGCTGAAAAGCTTAATGAAGTGGCATTTAATCTCAAAAACGACGGGCATGTTACACAAGCCATCAAGCTATACCTTCAGGCTATCGAATTTGAACATGATAATCCTAAACTCTTTTTTGATTTGTCTGAATGTTACGCACTAGCCAACCATTTTCGACTGGCAATATCTTCAATTGATAGCGCAATTAATTTGGACCCTTTATATCCTCCCTTCTATAACAATAGAGGATTATGTTATTATCAACTTTATAAAGAAGACTCTGCAACTGCCGATTTTGAGAAGGCAGTTAGTCTGGACAACAAGAACTATGTCTTTTACGCAAATCTTGCAATGAGTTATTATTCAAGTCATAATTTGCTTCAAGCGTGTGATGCTTTTAAGCAAGCAAAGTTATTGGGGCTGAAAATAGAAGCTTTGCCAAATCAGAAGGAACTAAATGTTTTGGAGGGTCTATGCAAGTAACACTTCCGATAACACAGGCTTACCAAAAGCCTGCTTCCATTAAGTTCAAATGTTTCATTAAATTAGACGGCCTTCGGCAAGCCCTTTCCGTTACCAGAAATTGTTATACCCTTCGAATTATAATTTCTTGATGAACTCTAATACTTTAGAAGAATCCCTCAAACTGTTTGAAAGAACGCTACAGATTTTGGCACTTACAATCTACGATAAATTATCGCCAGGCCTGCCAAAGGAATATCTTGTAGAAATGCTTAGTAGATTGAGGGTTAAAGATGAGAACTTGGTTACGCTATTTAATTGGAAAAACGGAATTGAAAATGGTTGGCAATACAAAATCACAGAATACGACATTTGCTCATTTGGAAAGATGCCTGATTTTAATAACGCGGTGAGTTTATATTTAGCTGGCAAAGCGTCTGGGTCCCCTGGAAAACACTTATTTCCGGTTATGACCAGCTTTGGTGGAGATTATTTGTATTATGATATGAATACTAAGAGCAAAACTTTCGCAAGCCTATTGGTGTATTCTCCCGCTATCTTAGTCAATAAACCTGTAGCCGCATTTGAATGTTTACCTGATTTTTTTAATTGCATAAACAAATGTTTTCTCGATCGAATCTACAGCTTAGATGATACCGGTAGGCACTTAAATATAGACTTTGAAAAGGAAACTTCTTTTATGAAAGAAAGGAATCCAAAGGTTAAGTTCTGGAAACTATGATGCTGCTAACAATAGTTTGCCGCTATACCGGCTGACGAATAATCAATCAGCATTTGTTCTTTAATCAGCAATATAATATCTTACCAAGCAGACGGATCACGGACTTCCGGTACATCGGTAAGCCCTTTCCGTTATAGGCAAGCGAAATGAGCAACCCTACGAAATGGAAAAGAAAATTAAGTTTAAAACGTCGGACTGGTTCTTTTTGGTGATAATACAACTCTGTTTGTTCGCTTTACCAATTTGGTTCATTCATGACTTTTATTTTTCTAATTCCAGACTTAGCCGAGAAAATCCAGTCTTCGTAAATGCCCTGATATTTGTCTTTATATTATTTGACATTTACATCATTGACAACTTCTTTCGCTTTCGGGAAATGGTGTTAGTGTCAAGTACTCTCGGATTGCAAGAGAAGGTTGCTGTTGTCGACAGTTTACAATCAGTTTTTAGATGGGGCAGGTATAAAGGCAACACTGAACAATACATTTATCGGTTCTTGTATTGGGGGAAAATAAACAAAGTCAGTTTGACGATTACTATAGCTGTGGAAAGTGACGGATTTTACATCAACGTCATGGATGCGGGAAAATGTATGTTACTTGACTTTTGGTATTATCGTTACATGACCAAGAAAATCAAATCAACAATTGAAAACAAATTGGCAGAGCGTCGCCACGAAACCGCCTGCCTATAACAGGCGCTTGCCGCTATACCGGCTGACGAACTTTAATTCAGCATTTGTTCTTTATTGAGCTTTTGAATAACTTATCAGCCAGACGAATCACGGACTGCCGGTACAGCGGCAAGCCCTTTCCGTTAGTGGCAAGGCAACACACGAACAGCACTAAACTAATAGACAATAAAACTCTTAGAAGAAAAAATGAAATCAGTTTTTATAATCGTTGGCATTATAATCTTAGCAGTTGCAACTTTTGTTGTTTATAGACTCATTACCGTTAAACGACAAAACAGTAAATTAAACGCAGAACGATTTGACAGAATTAAACCACTGTATGACAAACTTGAAAGTGGGCAGACTTTAACGACAGAAGAGGTTTTACCGTATGCTAAAAATCTACTTACCAGAGAGACAACATTTCAACTATTAAATGAACATGCCAAAATTGAACTATTCCCAAAGGAATATAACACACTTATAAAAGGAGCGGAAAGCAACCTTGCAAATTGGTTAGACTTTCCGACAGAACTTGATATTTGTCCAGACGAAATTGAACACATAAAACGGATAACATATGACTTTGATGGACATAATAATTTTGTTCACTACGAGGTGTTCAAGTATAGAGTGAATGAGCCGCATTGGGCGGCAAAAGACGGATGGATTTTGGGTGTTGTTGGGCCGTACTTCGACGATAGTAAACCATATGACTTTCCGCATTCAACTTTCAGCAGGGTTAGTAGCACTGTAGACAAAGTTACACCTGACGAAGAAGCAAGATGGGTACACGAAAATATATCATTGAAACGATGAGTGCCGATGCCCTGCCACTAACAGTGTGTTTATAAAATTGTGGCGGGACGTTAAGCATTCAACTATAAATCAATATTTTGCTTTTGTGGTTAATTGAACCTGACGTTTTTCAAATGCCACAACTTCATAAACACTTAAACGTTAAGCGCAACCTTTTTGAGCAATCCGTATCTTGAAACCTTATGAGACAGACTATTTTTATTTTAATGGAACTCGGACTATTATTTTCCTGCAACAGTTCCGGTAAAACTAAAGTTTCGGCTGGTACAACACCAATTAATCAACAGACTTCGCCAACAGGGGCGGACACCAGTTTCTATAAGAATGACAGCCTGGAATTAGTTAAACTTTTGCAGGACGTATACAAATGGCACGACCAAAATCAAAGGGAATTACTAGACTTCGATGTAGTGATAAAAGACTCGTTCCAAACCGGATTAAATTATAAGTTATTCAAAAGGACATTTGACGCAATTAAAAAGTCAGGCTATTTTTCTGTATCTTTTTTAAACAACTACAAAAAGATTGGTGAGTATATCAACGACAAATTGGCAAACGCCAATCCTAAATATTCTAACGAAATCAATTTTGCATGTCAAGAAGCCGATCCTTGGACCAATTTTCAAGATGATGCACCTGATTTTTGGAATAAATTAAAAATAGTCGATTTTAAATCATCTTTAGACCAAGCATCGTTACAATGGCAGACACAAATTGAAGACTGGTCTTCGGAAAAATATGCGGTAAAATTTGTAAAGGAAAATGGGAAATGGAAGGTATCATACATGGACGGTTTTGATATGAACAAGTACTATCAATAAGAGTATGCGCCTAACAGTGGTTTGCTGCTATGCTGGCTGACGAATA
>JBJMLU010000042.1:0-3834 GCA_045805145.1 Flavisolibacter sp.
CGGAAGCAATGTAAACCGTCCCTTCAATGCCAATGATAAAATAGCACTCGCTTACGTATATTAAGACGAAGACCTCTGGCCTCAGACGGCAAGAGCGTGAATCGTCCATTGTGAATAAGGAATTAGTGAATCGTTCGCATGCAAAAAGCAGACGATAGATATTTAGAAATAGGGAAGAATCATAACCAACAGCTTCAATAGTGAATGGTGAAGAATGAAAATCTAATCTCAAACTTAGAATTCCTCTCACCATTCACTATTTACTTTTCATTATTCACTATTCACCCGCTTTCGCTGACCGCGTGCCTTAAAGCTATAGCTGCAACGCTGCTACGCCGGTCAGGCATTCACCATTCACCATTCACCATTCATTATTCACTTTTCATTATTCACTATTCACCATGCAAACCGTCCCTTCACTTCTGCCGACAGGACTGCACTGAATTATGTGTATTGATTTTTAATTTTATTCAGGAGGGCCGCTCAATCGGGCGGCCTTATTTTTTGATACGAAAGCACTGCCTTTTTAATTTTCCTTCAAAGTCAAAAGGTGTAGTTTGTCGTGTGATGTCTTTGATATTTTTTGCCTTGATCTTTTCCGTCTCCAGTCTGAACCTGGTAAAATTGGTACTGAAGAAAAGCAGTCCTTCTTCCTGGAGCGATCTCATACAATCGTTGATCAGTTCTGCATGATCGCGTTGGATGTCCAGAAAATCATCCATGCGTTTGCTGTTGCTGAATGTAGGTGGGTCCATGATGATCAGATGGAAAGAACCAGGCTGAATTGTTTTCAGAAATTGCTTTACATCTGCATGGATGGATTCATGAGCCGTATAGCTGGGAAAATTCAAATGAAGATTTCGTTCACCCCATTGCAAATAGGTTTTGGAGAGATCTACTGAAACAATTTTTTTCGCTCCTCCGGCAGCGGCATAGGTGGAGAAGGATCCAGTGTAAGAAAACAGGTTCAGTACATTTTTTTCGGTGCTGATCTCTCTTACCATCTGGCGGGTGTTCCTATGGTCGAGAAATAATCCGGTATCCAGATAGTCGCTGAGATTAACAATAAATTTCAGTCCGTTTTCGGATACGATACATTCATTTCGTTCTTCCTGCAATCGTTGATATTGTCCGCCCCTGCCTGGTTTTCGCTGCCTGGTTTTCAGATAAATATTTTCAGGAAGGATCTGGATCACTTCGGCCATGATCCGCCTGCATTCTTCCAGCCATTGTTCATGCGCGGAATCATCCATGCCATGATTTCTTCTATATTCTGAAACATAGAGATGGCTTTCATACACTTCAATCAGAAAGGGAAACTCGGGAAGGTCGTGATCATACAGCCTGAAGCAGCTCACTCCCAGCTTGCGTGCCTGTTTGGCGAGGTGGCGGTAAACTTTTTCCAGCCGGTTCCGAAACATTAAATATTTC
Source organism: Flavisolibacter sp. (assembly GCA_045805145.1). GTDB lineage: Bacteria > Bacteroidota > Bacteroidia > Chitinophagales > Chitinophagaceae > Flavisolibacter. The sequence continues at coordinate 1,432 of JBJMLU010000042.1, forward strand.
CCAAAAGCTTGTTCCATTAGTCAATTTTTTAGAACTTCGGTGCCCCCCAATTCCTCAAAAATACTCCAGGGTGATGTATGCAATTGTAGATATCGAGACCACAGGTGGATATGCTTCGGCAAACGGCATTATTGAGATTTGCATCCAGGTCTTCGATGGATCGGAAGTGGTAGAGCATTTTGAAACGCTTATCAATCCCGGACAACCCATTCCGCGCTACATTCAGGCCTTTACAGGAATCACCAATGAAATGGTGGTCGACGCACCCCGGTTTGAAGAAGTAGCTGAAAAAGTTTTCACTTATTTGCAGGGAAATATTTTCGTCGCCCATAATGTCAACTTCGATTATTCTTTTATCAAGAGTCATCTCGAGTCCTGCGGCTACAATTTGAATGCAAAAAAATTATGTACCGTTCGATTATCGCGTCAAATCTTTCCCGGATTTGCTTCTTACAGCCTGGGAAATCTTTGTCATTCGCTGGAGATCAATCTGGAGAACCGTCACCGCGCAGGCGGAGATGCTTCAGCGACTGTGATCCTTTTCCGGAAATTATTGTCCAACGATTCCAAAGACATCATTCAGAAAAGTCTTCAGCGCAATTCAAAAGAGCAGATGCTTCCACCGCATGTGCCGAAAGCGGATTTTCAAGCCCTTCCTAAATCGCCCGGCGTTTATTATTTCCACGACCAGAAGGGAAAAATAATTTATGTAGGCAAGGCAAAAAATATTCATTCGCGTGTCAACAGTCATTTCAGCAACAATTCGGACAGTCGGCAGAAACAAAATTTTATCCGTAATACATTTTCCATCAGCTTTCAGCCCACAGCCACAGAACTGATGGCCGCCATTCTGGAATCAACCGAGATCAAAAGGCTCTGGCCCCAGTTTAACACCTCTCAAAAAAGACAGGAAGAACTTTTTGGAATATTTGTTTACGAAGATCAGAACGGCTACATGCGACTGGCTATTGAAAAGAAAAGAAAATATTCCAATCCGGTTTGCACTTTTCACTTCCGAGTAGATGGTCATGGTGTACTGCGCAAGCTGCTGAAAGAATTTTCTCTCTGTCCCAAGCTCTGTTTTATTCAGACCGACAATGAAGCCTGCGTGGGAATTGCGGAGAATCATTGCCATGGAGCCTGTGAAAAAAAAGAAGAAGCAGGTATATACAACAGCCGCGTGCTTTCAGCAATCGCCTCGCTTACACAAAAGCCTTCCTACATTGTAATGGACAGGGGACTCACTGAAGACCAGGTATCGTGCATCATGGTGGTGCAGGGAAGTTTTTTTGGAATGGGATACCTTCCGAAAAATACGCAGGATCTCAACCGGAAAAACATTGAATCATTCATCAAGCCTTATAAAGAAAATAGTTATATCCGCACTTTGCTCCTTGCTCATGTCAGTAATCATCCCCATCAGGTTACACCGTTACAGGGAGATTAGTAGGGGTGATTCTTTAATCAAAGTTGTTTTTTGAAGAGGATTCCTCAGAGGTAGTCATTCTTTCATCAAAGTTTTTTTTAAGAGATTCTTAATGGCAATCTTCTTTTACTGACTCTCCTTCGCCCGGGGACTCCGAAGGGGCCTCGGGATTTCTTCACAGGCATTCTTTCTTTACAGTCTTCAGCTCTTATTTGCGTCCGCGGGCAAATATTTTGAAGAGATTTCTTCTACAGCAGTCATTCTTTAGTGATTAGATTTTTATTAGAGATTCTTTTTAAGGCAGTCAGTTTTTACTGGTTGGTTTTTTTCCTTTCTACTTTTTCTCTTGGAAAGAAAAAGTAGAGCAAAAAGTTCAAGGATCCCGCCTACGGCGGGACGCGCGTCCAGGCCGCGGCACAACAGTCAGCCAAAGGTTGTCTCATGATTGCGTTATGCTAAGCAGTCTGGCCTTTACAGAATATAGTTCACTACTCGTATCAATCTGTTTGATAGTTGAAGGGCTTTTATTCGAAGATGCTAAAGGCGCTGTGTTCCCCCGGGGGCTGGGCCCGTCTTGTGAGATTTGCGATGTTGTTAATGAATGGTCTTGGTTTCATTGTTTTGGAGCGCTTTACTGTTCGTGAGTGTACTGCGAGGCGGTCTTGGGACTGGTGCTCGCTTCGCTTGCAAGGAGATTGCCGCGCTTCGCTCGCAATGACGCCTAAACTACAATGCTCACTACCGGTTTTATTGCTGCCTTTAATGCAAGCACTGTCTAAGACCTGATGCTCGCTGCGCTCGCAATGACGCCAAATCAAAAATGCATTACTGTTTCGATCATGCTAATTAGGTATTTGCGTAAGTAACACCTTTTGAGATATTGCGTAAGTAAAACCTTTTAAGTTATTGCGTAAGTAAAACCTTTTAAGTTATTGCGTAAGTAAAACCTTCAAATTATAAAGTAACACCTCCAATTA
>JBJMLU010000043.1:0-10296 GCA_045805145.1 Flavisolibacter sp.
AAACATTTATTGTTCCCAAGTTGAAGAACTGGGACGCCGAGAGGATAGCAGCACTGGACATGATCATTATGAAAATGGGCGTGGCGGAGTTTCTGTATTTCGAAACCATTCCTCCGAAGGTCACCATCAACGAGTATATTGATATCGCAAAGGAATATAGTACGCAACAAAGCGGTCAGTTTGTCAATGGAATTCTGGATAATATTCATAAAGAGCTGGCACTACAGGGCAAGCTGCACAAAACAGATTTTAAAAAGGCTTAAGGTGAATTCTGTTACATTTGCAACTGCAAAATCTTACCATGAAACAATTGTTTTTTATTCTTGCAGCAGCACTGGTGTTTTCGGCCTGCACCAGTACCGACAAACCCAGTACGGTAGATAAAGACAAGGCGATTAAAGACACGGCCAATTACACCACGATCCAATGGCTCGATTCAACCGAACAGAATGTGGGCAAAGTAGATGCAGGACAGGTGGTGGAAATCAGCTGGCATTTTAAAAATTCGGGAAACAAACCTTTGGTCGTGGCCAACGTTCGCCCAGGATGCGGATGCACCGGCGCAGAAGGCCCTGAGGAGCCCATTGCTCCGGGTAAAGAAGGAGTGATCAAGGCAAAATTTGACAGTAAGAATTTCCAGGGCACCCAACACAAACAGGTTTATGTAATGGCGAACGACCACAATAAAAATTCGGACGGACAGGACATCCTCAATTTTATTGTAGACGTGGTTCCCAAAAAATAATTCAACAACCAAACACTTATATGTTTTTATTACAGGCACAACCAGGCGGTATCGGCATTACACCCATTTTTTTTGGATTGATGATCCTGGTGTTCTGGCTTTTCTTTATTCGCCCCCAGGCCAAGAAGCAAAAGCAACAAAAAACTTTTCTGGAAAATTTGCAGAAAGGAGAAAAAGTAGTCACCATCGCAGGCATTCATGGCGTGGTCAACAAAGTAAATGATGACGGCACCATTAGTCTCGAGATAAACCCGGGCAGTTATATCAAACTGGAAAAATCAGCCATATCCATGGAGTGGACCACGCAGCTGAATAAGCCGGTAGCTGTGGTAGCTGATAAGAAATAAGCTTTGAGCTGTGAGGTATGAGCTGCGAGAAGCTGCGAGCTCGAAGCTGCTCGTAGCTCACAGCTCGTAGCTTAAGAAATTCCCCGACCTTCGGGGATTTTTTACGAACATGCTTAAGATCGGACTCACAGGCGGCATTGGATCGGGGAAAACAACAGTAGCCAAAATTTTTGAGCTGTTGGATATTCCGGTTTATTATGCGGATGATGCTTCCAAAAGGCTGTATCATACCAACCGTGATCTGATGCAGGCGCTCAAAAAACATTTTGGTGAAGATGTATATACCAATGAGCAATTGAATCGCTCTCAATTGGCAGCACTGGTATTCAACAATCCCGAGAAACTGGAAATTTTGAACCGGCTGGTGCATCCACTCACCATTCAGGATGCAGTGGACTGGATGAAAAAGCAAGATGCTCCTTACGTGATCAAAGAAGCAGCACTCATTTTTGAAAGCGGTTCCGGCGAAGGACTGGATTATGTCATTGGTGTTTATTCCCCTGTTGCATTGCGTATTAAACGAGTAATGGACAGGGATGGACTCTCACGCGAAGAGATCCTGTATCGTGCAGCGAGGCAAATCAATGAAGAAATGAAGATGAAGCTTTGCGATTTTGTGATCCGAAATGATGAACAGGAAATGGTGATACCACAAGTACTAAAACTCCACGAATATTTTCTTTCGATTTCAACGAAGAACTACTCCAAATAAAAAATGCCCTCTCTCGAAGGCATTCCTTTGCAGCATGCATTTTTACTCCCTAATTTCGCCTGAATCACAGGACAGTCCTTGAACTGTACCGATATAACAAGGCAAGGTTTTTCCGCTTTTAAAAACGGCAGGCATATTTCCCACGCTGAATGGTTTGTTCACCACCAACTTGAAATATGTGACCTGTGCTCCGTCAAGTCCTTGATCGAATTTCATAACTGGTTGCGTGTAACAAGACTGGCTAGGGTCTACTGCAATGGTAGCAGAAAGACTATGCCAGGTTTGTCCATCTAAACTATAGGCAGCACTCACCAGGTCACCCTGGGTCATGCACGAAGGAAGGACCAGGTTCCAGTGGCTCAGGTCCTGCAGAGAGATACCGTCCTTTCCACTTCCTGGATCGGGATTGTACACGCTCCATACCCATTCATAATTAGTACCTACTTGTTGAGTGGAAGCCAGGGTTACGCTGTAACCATCCATCGTTTTCTGTGCAGGCTTTTGATGATTGGCAAAAGCGCTTACAACAAACAATGAAACGCCGACAAAAAGAGTTTTCATAAGATTCGTGGTTTGAGTGTATAAATGATTGATAGATCAAAACTAGAAGTTGAATCTTAGACAGGCAATAGTATTACTGCCTTTTGAGGCATGTATTATTTCAGAAAAATGCGCAGGTAATCTTTCTATTTCAACTTAGATAATGCACCTGATATCCGCTCAAAACCCTTTTCTATATTGGCCATGCTGTTGGCGAAGGAAAGACGGATCGAACGGTCATCCCCAAACGCAGATCCGGTAACCGTGGACACATGGCCTTTATTCAACAAGTACATGCTGAGGTCATCTGCATTTTTCATGATATCTGTTCCATCAGTTTTACCATAATAATAATCCACGCAGGGAAAGGCATAAAAAGCTCCATCTGGTTCTGCAAATTCAAAACCCTGGATCTGTTTCATCAACTCCATTACTTTCTTTCTTCGACAGGCAAATTCGCTGACCATTTTTTTTGTATCCTCTGATGATACAGTCAGGGCTGTGATGGCCGCTCTCTGTGTCACCGCGTTGGTGCCACTGGTAAACTGTCCCTGAAGTTTTTCGCAGGCCTTTGCAATTTCAGGAGGTGCAGCCATGTAACCCAGCCTCCAGCCCGTCATTGCAAATCCTTTGCTTAAACCATTGATCACAATGAGGCGATTAGTGATTTCTTCAAATTGCCCAATGCTTTCATGGCCTCCGATAAAATTGATGTACTCATAGATCTCATCGGAGATGATCACTACATGCGGATGTCTTTTAAATACTTCTACCAGTCCTGCCAGTTCTTCTTTTGTGTACACTGCACCACTGGGATTGCAGGGAGAAGAAAACATGAACAGTTTTGTTTTTGGTGTAATGGCTTTGTCCAGTTGTTCGGGTGTGATCTTGTATCCTTCATCAAGCCTTGTTTTGATCAACTTCACCGTACCCTGTGCCAGTTGCACCAGTGCTGCATAGGTTACCCAGAAAGGTGTGGGAATAATTACTTCATCGCCGGCATCCACCACACTGAGTACTGCGTTGGCCAGACTTTGCTTGGCGCCCGTAGACACCACGATCTGTTCCGGCTTAAACTGAAGTTTATTATCGCGTTTGAATTTCTGACAGACCGCTTCGCGCAGATCCAGATAGCCAGACACAGGTGAATAATGACTCCAGTTTTCATCAATGGCTTTTTTAGCTGCATCTTTAATATAGTCCGGTGTATCAAAATCTGGTTCGCCCAGACTGAGGTCCACCACATCTAAGCCTTTGGCCTTGAGTTCACGACCCAGTCTCGCCATTTTCAAAGTTTCCGGCTCGCTGAACCGGTTGAGAATCGATGATAGTATCATGGAAATATTTATAAAGGGCCCAAAAGTAGGAAGTTCTATTTTCCGTATTCCATTTTAAATTTCGACAGGTCGGGGATAAATTTTCTTTTGCGCGTGAGTTCATATTGATAGACCACCCTTCCCAGGTTTTGCAGAAAGGGATATCCTACAGTATCATAATCATAATGATCGTCGTTAAAAATTCCATCACTGTTGCAGGCAATGGTGGCCGATAAAAAAAATTCCACTTTGCTCCTGAAGTCCACGAAATAGGAAACGTCGGTCAGGAAACCATAAGCATCACCTTCCTTATTGAATATCCGGATATCGGGGTCCATTGATCCTTTGCCTCCATAAAATAAAAGTTTGGAATAGGCATCCGGAATGGTGTCGTAAGCCGGATAGTCCGATTCGGCTGGCTTCATGGACATGTAGCGGTATAAAAAAGAATAGTCTTCCGGCTTGAGGTGAAATCTTTGTCGTGAAGGAATAGACTCCGGAAAAAGAATGCTTTCCAGAATAGAATGAAGATCCACAAGACTGATCCTGTTCTTTTTCGAAAAATCAAAGGGCTGGTTCACTAATTGACTTGCGCTGTAATATCCGTTTCCCAATAAATCATTTCTTTTAAAATAGGTGAGCATGCTTCTCTGCATCGGCTGCTGGTAAAGCAGATGCGCTGCCGTATCATAAAAACGAACGGGGTTGCTTCGGCGGTTTTGTTCTTCACTCAGACTGATATTGAGATGATGAATGATCTGCACACTATCATATCCCATTCGGTGCAGGTTGTTGTTGATGTATTCCTGACCCAGGAATTCATATAGGCGGTTGAAAGCATCATTGTCACTAACCAGGAAAATTTTTCGGATGTACTGTGCCACGGTGGGCCTTCCGTCGGCTGTAGTGGGATCATTATACACGGCAGTCTGTCCGGGGTAGTCTGCGTCAGTGATCATGGTCGTGTTCTTGTCCAGCCCGGGAATATTCAGTTCACTGAGTTTTTGCAAGCTCAGAACAGCAGTGGGCATTTTTACTGTGGAAGCAGGATAAAAATATTGGCGGGGGTCGAGGTTGAAATAATAATTGGTGAACTGAGGGTGGTTGTTCTGATCGCGGTCGATCCTTGTATAAATGATCTTGATCTTCCACTGGTTGTTCTGTTGTAAAAGAGTATCGAAATAACCCGGATAGTGTTGCATCAGATCCAGGAGAAAGCTGTTGTCCAACGCCGGTGAATTTTTTGCAACCTCCTGTGCCGGTGTAAGGGAAGGCTTACGGGTAGCGCAACCCACGGAGAGGAAAAGAAAAAGGGCAAGGGTTTTACACTTCATAAAGCTTAAAAAATAGCTAAATGCCTATCAACAGGCGTTTTAGGGCGTTCAAACCAGGCAGATTTGCAGTCTGAAATTAAGGTGAAAAAACTATCTTTGCCCACTCTTAAAAAAAACCGTGTATGCAACTGAAAGGCCTGGTACGTTTTTTTACCGTCCTCCTCATCCTTTATTCTATCTATGAATTATCCTTTACCTGGGTAGTACGCGCCCACGAAAACAAGATGGCCGATCGCGCCAAACAATTCGTGGCCCGCAACTATGCCGGAGCCGACAGTGCCACCAGGGCCCAGGCTTATGAAGCACGCTACAAAAAACTGATCGACAGCACCAAGGACGAAACAGTTCACTACGGTTTTACCGGAGCTATCAGTTACGACAAGGCCAAAAAAGAAGAACTCAATCTTGGACTGGACCTCAAAGGTGGTATCAATGTAACCATGCAGGTGGAACTCTCTGGCCTGATTCGTTCACTGGCAGGTAATTCCAAAGATCCAAACTTTCTTCAGGCACTGAATAATGCCAACGCCCGCAAAGCCAACAGCGGAACCGATTATATTTCACTGTTTGTAGAAGAATACAAAAAACTCAACCCCAATGGCCGTTTGGCTGCCTTGTTCTCTGCCTCCAACGACAGGATCAAGATCACAGATTCAGACGACAAGGTGATCAGCGAGATCCGCAAATCAGCTTACGATGCATTCGACAATACCTACCGGGTATTGCGCACCCGTATCGACCAGTTCGGAGTGGCTCAACCCAATATCAATCCAGACCGTGAGCGGGATATAATCACCGTAGAACTTCCAGGTCTCCAGGATCCGGAACGCGTACGTAATTATCTGACGTCTTCAGCCAATCTTCAGTTTTGGGAAGTTTATAGAAATGATGAACTGGCAGAGAGCTGGGCTGCCGCAGACCGCGACTATGATGCTTATGTGAGAGGAAATGGCGTCTTTGGAACCGACACCACAAAGAAATTAACGGATACTTCTCATGCCGCAACTGCTGTTGCAGATACGCAAAAAAAGAAAACAGCGGACAGCGTCAGTAAAAGATCGCTTGTAGCCGATTTCTTTAAAAGAGGTTTTGGTATGGTTGCCATCACAGATACCGCTGCCTTCAGCAGGATGGTGAATTCACCCATTATCAAAAAAGATTTTAAATCAGATGCCAGGTTCGTTTTTGGTATTCCTCCACGCGATGAGAACAACAAGCTTAGTAAATATGTTCCAGTCTATGTGTTGAAAACAATGAACTCGGAGAAAGCTCCGATTGAAGGAGATGTGATCACCGATGCTTCTCAAACTTACGACCAGATCGGAAGCAAACCCACGGTTTCCATGACCATGAACCCTAATGGTTCTGTGCTTTGGGAAAGAATGACCGAGACGAGTAATAAGGAAACCAGGCCCATTGCCATTGTGTTGGACAATCTAGTTTATTCGGCTCCCATTGCCCACAATGGAAAGATCAGCGGAGGCCGTACAGAGATCTCTGGTGATTTTACAGTAGAAGAAGCCCAGGACCTTGCAAGCATTTTAAAAGCTGGACGTCTCCCCGCTCCTGCCAAGATTGTTCAGGAACAGGTAGTAGGTCCAACACTGGGTGCCGATGCGGTTCGCGGAGGTATCATGGCCTTTGCTATCTCATTTGCGGTGATCTTCCTGCTGATGCTGATTTATTATAATTCTGCCGGCTGGATCGCAAATATCGCCCTGATCCTAAACCTTCTTTTCACCATTGGGATTCTCACCGGACTTGGTGCAACGCTTACTGCGCCAGGTATCGCAGGTCTGGTACTGACCATCGGTATGGCCGTTGATACCAACGTGATCATTTATGAACGCATCAAGGAGGAACTCTCGAAAGGAAAGGGATATATTCCTGCGGTGAACGAAGGATACAAACGTTCACTGCCTCCCGTTCTGGATGCGCACGTGACAACTTTGCTTACAGCCATCATCCTGTTCTCCTTTGGACTGGGACCCGTGAAGGGATTTGCCACGACACAGATTATTGGTATCCTCCTTTCCTTGTTCTGCGGAATTTTGGTGAGCCGTTGGGTTACAGAATGGTTTACAGACAAAAGACGTCACCTCGAATATTTTACACCTATTTCACGAAGGATCTTCAAACACGCAAGCTTCCGTTTTATTGAATATAGAAAAGTAGCCTATGTCATTTCCTTTATAGTGTTGGCATTGGGTATTGGATCCTTCTTCCATGGTTTCGACCAGGGTGTTGAATTCAAGGGAGGACGTAGTTATGTGATCCGGTTCAATCAGCGTGTAGACAACAAGACCGAAGCAATTAGTGCCGACCTGGCAAAAGTGTTTGGTGAAGCGCCTGTGATCAAAACCATTGGCGGAAACAATCAGCTTGATATCACTACTACTTATAAGATCGGAGAAACAGGACAGAATGTGAGCGAGCAGGTAGAAACAAAACTGATACAGGGATTGCACAATTACCTTCCTGCAAATATCAGTTTCCAGCAATTCGACAAGCAATACAAAGTGGGTTCTACCACGGTGTTGCCTACCATCTCCGATGAACTGAAACGTGATGCAAAATGGGCCACCTTCTGGTCGCTCCTCATCATCGCGCTTTATATCTTCATCCGCTTTCGCGACTGGAGATATTCACTGGGTACCATCATTGCGCTGCTGCACGACGTGTTAGTGACACTGGCAGTTTTTTCTTTCATGCGAACCGTGGTTCCATTCCCCTTGGAATTGGACCAGCACTTCATTGCAGCCGTACTAACGGTGATCGGCTTTTCCATGAATGATACAGTGATCGTGTTCGACAGGATTCGTGAATACAGCAGGCAGATGATCGGCGCTCCAAAAGAAGCGGTGATCAACAAGGCTATCAACGATACATTGAGCCGGACCATCATGACCTCACTAACCGTATTCCTCACCATTCTCATTTTGTTCCTGGTTGGCGGTGATGTAACGAAAGGGTTTGCCTTCGCCATGCTCATTGGTGTCATTACGGGTACTTATTCTTCCATCTTTGTAGCTGCACCGGTGCTGGTGGACCTGGGTGGAAAGAAAGCCCTTGGTTCAGAAACGGCAGCAGAAAAAAAGTTGTCCAAGCCACAACCGGCCGTCGCCAAACATTAATCAATTTCATTTCGAAATAGAAAGGCCTCCCACGGGAGGCTTTTTTTATGCTTGCTGAGAATGGTTTCACGCAAAGACGCTAAGGGAAGAAGGCGCAAAGAATTTTTTTTGGGTTAAGTGGTTACTGATTCGAAGGGGCCGATAATTGAATATGGTTTTAAGTTGTATTCAGTTCGAAAGCTACATATCAGGGCTTGTTCGGAGATATCAATAAATTGATGCAATATTTTTAGCAAGATCATTTTTGAATTAGTCAACAGACCAACTAATTCCTCGAATGATATGCATATAAATGAGGAATGTCCGCTTTAATTTAATTATAAACGCGGTTTTAAAATCTCAACTCTTCAATTTAAACGCCTCTCCAAACCAGTATTGAAAGACCGCCTTAAAATAAAAAAACCTTTGCGTCTTCAGTCCTTGGCGTCTTTGCGTGAAACCTCTCCGGGTAGCTCTCACACAGCAAAGGAAGTTCCGCACCCGCAGGTAGTAGAAGCATTGGGATTGTGGAAAGTAAAACCGCGGCTGTTCAAGCCTTCCTGGTAATCGATCTCCATCCCATAGAGATAAATTTCATGAGCCTTGTTCATGATAAAACCAATGTCCTCGAATTCATAATGGGCATCTCCTTCATTTTTTTGAGCAAAGCCCAGGACATAAGACAGTCCGGAACAGCCACCACCTTTTACGCCAACTCTTAATAGTTGTGTGGTGTCGAAGCCCGGTTCCTGCATCAGGCGCCGCAGTTCTCTTACGGCACCGGGAGAAAATTTGACAGGAGAAGAGATTATGGTTTCCATTCTGCAAATTTATCCAAAGAATATCAGCTTCTCCCATTTCCGGCTAGCTTTAACAGGAATGGTAAAAGCTGCAGCCCGTTGGCGCTTTCCCACTATTTTTGCGCATCAAATAACCCCGATGGACGAATCAACAATCAGTATCGTTATTTCTGTTATTGCACTTCTTATTTCCATTTTCGTTTTCTTTCAGTCCAGGAATTCTCCTTCGGAAAAACCTGCCGATGATTCATTCACCACCAGGCCCCTCCAGTTACAGGCCTATGAACGCCTGGTTCTGCTTTGCGAACGCATTTCTCTTCCCAGTCTGATCAGCAGGGTGAGTCAGCCCGGACTTACTGCCCGCGAAATGCAGCTCTTTCTGATCGAAACCATCAAGCAGGAGTTTGAATACAATGTTTCGCAACAATTATATGTAAGCGTTTTGGCCTGGGATGCCGTACGCAACCTGCGCGACCAGAGCATGCTCATCATCAATCAGATTGCCAATATACTTCCACCCGACGCCAGGTCCAGTGACCTGAACAAACAATTGCTGGAAGTGATCATGAACCAGCAGGAACAAGCCTTGCATACTATTGTACTGGAAACATTAAATTTTGAAGCAAAACAGTTGTTACGGTGAAGGTATTAAGGTACTGGGTATTGGGGTATTGAGGTAAAAGGTTATAAGTATTAAGGTGGAATTGGGAATTTGGGTGAGAACAGGATTCTATGAAACCACTAATCCGGCAATCCCTTTTAATCAATCTTGTCATCCGTCTCTTAATCTGAGAAATCCGTGATAAAAAAATTTACTGATAGTAACATCGAGATTAAACCTCTTTATACAGAAGAAGATCTGCGCGGCATTACAACTGATAATCGTCCTGGTGACGCCCCTTTTACCAGAGGTATTCAGCCGGATATGTACCGGGGCAAGCTTTGGACCATGCGACAGTATGCAGGATTCTCAACGGCGGAAGAAAGCAATAAACGGTATCATTATCTTTTATCGCAAGGAGTGATGGGACTCAGTGTAGCATTTGATCTGCCTACTCAGATTGGTTATGACAGTGATCATTCGCTTGCGGAAGGTGAAGTAGGAAAAGCCGGAGTGGCCATCGATTCACTGGAGGACATGGAAAAACTTTTTCAGGGCATCAGGCTCGAAGAGGTTTCTGTATCCATGACCATCAATGCCACAGCTTTTATTCTATTGGCCTTCTATGTGGCAATGGCAAAAAGACAGGGCGCCGACCTGAAAAAAATTTCGGGTACCATTCAAAATGATATTTTGAAAGAATATGCAGCGAGAGGTACATATATCTATCCGCCCAAATCTTCCATGCGCATCATCACCGATATATTCGAATGGTGTGGCCAGGAATT
>JBJMLU010000044.1:0-15959 GCA_045805145.1 Flavisolibacter sp.
GGATCAATTGAAGTGGGAAATTAGCTCCATTAAAAAAAACTACATCAGGCTGGAGTTTTTTGATCAGTCGGTGCAGCCGAAAGGGGAAACGGGCAACAGCGCCTTTCATTCGGAAGAAATAATACTGAACACCATTTTTTTCCAATCCGCCTTCCCAACTAATTTTTTCAATTTCGATCACCTTATGTGTTTTGGCCAGCTCTTCCAGCACGCCGGTATGCCCTTTAATTCTTTTCAGCCAGGTTTCAGGATCGTGAAATTCGGGCACACCCACATATCCGGTAAATACAAGTGTCATTGCTTAAAAAATATCGATGTCTGCAAAATGAAAACGGATGTCGTCAATGGGAATGGGTGAACCAAAATTCTGGAACAATACCGGATAGGAAGGCGAAGAGGAAAACCGGTCTTCAAACAGTTTAGTCAAATTTGTTCCCGGACTTCCATGAAACTGGATTTGTTGAACACCCAGCACCGCGCACAGTTTTTTAAGAAAGGAAATCATGGAGGAAAAATTTCCTTCATTCACACCTTCCATGTCACCAATGAGCATCGCTTCTTTTATTCTGAGCCAGACCAGCATTCCTTTCTTTTCAATAACGATGGAGCCCTGACTCTTTGTTTGATGATAGGATTCATTTCTCCATACACCTGCAAAACCATCCGCAGTCACAGAATTTGTAACACGTGCAGAAGGACGCAGATATTTTTTGAGAACAGCGTGGCCATAAGCTGAATAGATTTTTTTCAACGATTTTAATTTTTGACAGAGACGATAAAGCGGAAAAGTTTTTACCGGGATGGTAAAGCAAATCATTTGAGCCCCGGGTTTCCATCCCAGTTTGTTTACCGCACCATGATAGGAGTTCTGGTTCGGAAAACCGAAGATCAAACGGATTCCCAGTGTGCGGCATAACTCAAAGGTTTGTTGCGAAAGCGTAACAAACATTCCTTTCATCCGAAATCCAGGATGGGTCATGGTGTCTGCTGATTGTGCAGCGAGCAACTGTTCATTTTTATATTGAATGAAACAGGGTATCACTCCATAATAAGCAATGGGCTGCTGATGGTGGTAGGCGATATAACCCACGTGCGAGACACCGGTATATTCCGTATTGTATTTTTTCTCGAAATAATTTTCCTCCGGCATCCTTCCATACACAGCTTCGTATAGCAGGTCGAGGTCGCGAAGGTTTTGGCTGGATAATCTCGTGATGGAGTACTGGCCTGTAACCGGTTCATTGGTAGTTTCCGTAGATATTGGCATGCATCTGATTGATTGCAGTGATGAATGGATTGATGGTGAGCCTTTCCTTTAAAGCTTTATCTTTTTCATCTTCCTGAAAAATAAAATCCGTTGCCAGCATGGCAGTATAGCCACATTCCCTGGCGAGTGCTAGCGTTTCGCGGGCATAAGAACCGTAAGGAAAAGCAATGGCATTGATTGATTTTTGAGTAACCCTTTCCAGGAATCTTTTTGATTGTTGCAGTTCGGACCTTGCAAAGGAAGCAGGCAATTGCGCCAGGTCGTTGTGATAATAGCCATGGCTTCCGATGGTGGCCCATTTGCTTTCAGAAAGCTTTCTGATCTGCTCCTCGTTCATCTGAAGCCAGTAATCTTCTGAAGCATGGTACCGGTAAGAGCCGTACATGCGGATCAATTCTGCCTTTTCATGAAAACCGGTGGAGCGCAACTCCTGCGTCAAAAATTTTCCATCTTCGGAACAATACTTTTCTTCCCTGTCTCGCTTCCATCTTTTATTCAGGGATTCAATTTCATCGGGACCGCATTTCTGAAGAACAGCAAGTAAATCGTTCCACAGAATATCATATCCGGCTTCCCTGATTCCCGTTACAAAAAAACAGGCTGGCACTTCATATTGTTCCAGTAAAGGCAAAACGTATTTGTAATTATTGGCAAATCCATCGTCAAAACTCAGGCAAAGATTGAAGCGGTCTTCTGCAAAACGATGTTCATATACATCGTCGAGGGACAGAAAATGAAAATATTTTTTAAACAGCCGGAGCTGTTTTTCAAAACTTTGCCGGCTTAGAAATAAAGTATTGTACTGAAAAGGATGATCGGTGCAGAGGCCGTGATACACCAGTATCCGGACTCCTCGGGCATTCTTCAGAAAACTCTGATTCAGTCCCAACTGCCATCCGGTATCGCGGTGCCAGCCATGCAACCTGCTTTTCAATCTTGTTTTTATATATTGCGTGTGCCGCATTATTTTGTTTGCGTATTTATCTGCATGACCAATCCCATTCAATTCCTGCTGAACAAACTCAATGGACTTCACTATTCACAGGATTACCTTTGCCTGGCAAAAGATGATCTGGTTCATCCTCTGCATGCTTACCTGGTTGAAGAGGGAAGGGCGGCTAAAGATATTACAAAGCATCATGCATTCGTAGGCTATCATCCACTGGTCTTTGCCTTTCATTCTTCTGTGCTTAGTCCCAGGCCACAGATTGAATTGGCCTTCACTGAGCATCCAATCACTAATAACGAAGAAATTAAAAAAAAGGATGCCCTTGCCTGGCTTTCCATGGAAATGATCCGCTCGATGAAAGCGGGAGTTGAGGAAATTTATTTTTATTGTGGCATCCATGGTTCGCACCGTTTTACTTCCCGGGCCGGCCAATGGGCCAGTGAATTAAACGACCAAATTTTTAATCGCAAACCGGGAAATGTTTTTCTCGAGGGAAATCTTTTTACCCAGGTCCGGATCGCCTATTCCATTCCAAGAAAGATCTGTCTCATAACCCTTGGTGAAAAAGAAAGATTCAATGAGTTTCCTACCGATCTCCATGGTACTATGGGCCCGGAACATTATCTTGTCTCCCTGAGGCATGAAGGAAAGGCGGCAAGGCAGCTGATGCAATTCAAGACCATGGTGCTTTCGGATATGCCTGCGTCTGCTTACAAAAAAGTTTATGGACTGGGGAAAAACCACATGCAGGAACCCCGGGAGAAAGAAGCTTTTCAATTCAGCAGCGAGCGGTCGATGACCAAGGGCCTTCCGCTTCCTGAATCATACCTTGGATACAAGGAACTGGAGCTGGTGGATCATTTTAATTGGGGCATACACGGGATTTTTTTATTTAAGGTGAAGTATGCCAGTGAATCGAACGAGTCCAATAGCCTTGTTCATATCCATAACGAATTTGCCAGCTGGCTGTATAAAAACGGGAAGCCAGGCAACTTTTTGCTTCGATAGCCGTATATTTTATGATTGTCAACCACTTGAGATGCCAAAAGTCCTTTTGTTCAACCCAAGGAGCGCCAGGTCCAAGCCACGCATTCCCAATTCCATTCTCACCATTGCCGCTTCTATTGAGGGATTGTTTGATTATGTGATTGTGGATGGCAATTTGGAAAAAGATCCTGGGGAAAAAATATTTCAGTATCTGTCCCAGGGCGGCTTCCATTATTTTGGATGCACCTGCATGCCGGGTCCCCAGTTGAAACAGGCCATTCCCATTTCAAAAGAGATCCGAAAAAGATTTCCGGAGCTTACCATCATTTGGGGTGGTTATTTTGCTTCCAACCAGTCTTCGGTTGTTCTTCGTTCAGGCTATATTGATTTCGTGATCAATGGTCCGGGCGATAAAACTTTCCCTCAACTTCTTGAGGCACTCGAAGAAAAAAAATCTTTTCGCCCCATCCACAATCTCATCTTTCTGGAAAATGGTGAGATGATCAAGACACCCAAGGACGAAATCTACGACCAGGATGAATTGCCTGCACTGCCTTATGAAAAGCTGAATAGCTTTTATCCCCTCAAAAGATATTTGGGAAAAACTTACCTGGGCACCAAAACCATTGCCTATCATTCGAGCATGGGTTGTCCTTTCAAATGTTCTTTCTGCGCTGTGGTTCCCATTTTTAATGCGCGATGGAAAGGAAAGTCCGCCCCTTTGATCTATAAAGACATCAAGTACCTGAAAAAAAATTTTGGCGGAAATGCCATCGAGTTTCACGACAATAATTTTTTTGTATCTGAAAAACGAACGGTTGAATTTTCAAAGCTGATACAAAAAGAAAATATGGTCTGGTGGGGTGAAGGAAGGATCGACACCATCAACAAATATTCGGATGAATCGCTGGCCATCATGCGCGAATCAGGTTGCAAAATGATCTTTTTCGGAGCTGAAACAGGGAATGACGAAATCCTGAAAAAAATGGATAAGGGCGGCACACAGTCCGCAGATCAGATCCGGAAGTTTGCAGACCGCATCGGGAGATTCGACATCATTCCGGAATATTCTTTTGTACTGGGAACACCGGCAGAAACAGAGGAGCAGGTGATGAAACAAATTGACCAGGACATTGCTTTCATTAAAGAAATTAAATCCATTAATCCCAGAACAGAGATCGTCATTTATGTTTATAGTCCTGTGCCCACGGAAGGTTCGGACATGTATCAGAAAGTGCTGGAAAGCGGATTTCGTTTTCCAGAACACCTGGAAGACTGGATCTCTCCTCAGTGGGATGCATTTGATCTTCGCAAAAATCCGCTTACACCCTGGTTGACTCCGGAAATGATTGACAAGATCAAGGACTTTGAAACCGTTCTGAATGCCTATTATCCCACAGTATCGGACATCCGGTTGAGCAGGATGAAAAAAACCATGCTCCGTTCACTCTCTTATCCAAGGTATAAAACAGGACTGTATAAAAAACCTTATGAGTTGAAAGCCTTGCAAATTTTGTGGAAATACCGCCAGCCTGAAATAGAAGGATTTTAATGAGCCGGATCGTAAAATATATTGTTGCCAATACATACAAGCCTTTGCTGGTGCGGTATCTCTCCAGCACGCGGAGCTATGTGTACAAGGGAATTACCGTAGAAGTACCACCCAAAGTTTTTCATCCGGGTTTTTTTTCCAGCACCAAACTTCTGCTTCGCTATCTGGAACATGAACCACTGGAAGGAAAAAGTTTTCTGGAGCTGGGAGCAGGCAGTGGTTTGATCAGCATTTGTGCTGCCAAACGTGGGGCTGATGTGGTGGCCAGCGACATCAGCTGGTCGGCTATCCGCAGTGTAGAAAGCAATGCAGGAACGAACCGCGTCATGGTGGAAGTGATCCATTCGGATCTTTTTTTGAACCTTCCTTTGCGCAAATTCGACTTTATTGTGATCAATCCTCCTTACTATAAGCAAAAAGCCGTTACGGAATGGGACAGGGCCTGGAACTGTGGCGAGAAGGGAGAATACTTTGAAGAGCTGTTTCGCGACCTCAGACATTTCATGCACTCCGGATCAAAAGTGCTGATGGTGCTTTGCGATGGTTGCGACCTGGAGATGATATCAGAAATGGCCAATGATAATAGTTTTGAAATGATCTGTGTGCATACGAGCAAGACCCTGCTGGAAAGAAATTTTATTTTTCAAATTGAGATCATGGCATGAAAGCAGCAACACATCAATTACAATCGAATTCTTCTTTAGCGGAAGATCCGCAGTTTGGAGAACTTTATTTTACGCTTAGAAGCCGGGAGAAGAGGATCTACACTGATGAAGAGGTGTCGCTGCTTCCCTTCACCAATAAAACACACCGGTATCACCGCGAATGGGGACTCAGAAATTTCTCCTCCCAAAGGCTGCTGCGTTTTTTGAAAAAAAAGAAAAAGCCTATGGATGTTCTGGAAATTGGTTGTGGCAATGGCTGGCTTTCTGCACAGATGGCAAAACTATTGGGCACTTCAGTAACAGGGTGGGATGTGCATCAGCCGGAACTGGATCAGGCCAAAAGAGTTTTCGGATCTATTTCCAATCTTTATTTTGAATACCACAATTTCCAATCGGAAGAAACGGGAGATGAAAAATATGACCTGATTGTCTTTGCAGCCTCCATTCAATATTTTTCTTCCCTGCAAGTTGCGATTAATAAAACAATGAAGCTTCTGAAGGCGGGCGGAGAAATTCATCTGATCGACACGCATTTGTATCGTGCAGAAGAACTGGAACAGGCCAGGCTTCGCACTGAAAATTATTTTCGTTCCATTGAGATGGAAGCGATGAAGCATTTTTATTACCAACATTCGTTAAAAGACCTCGACGGGTTCAATTATTCTATTTTGTATGATCCTCTTTCATTGGTGAACCGCTTGTTGAAACGAGGACCTTTTTACTGGATCTGTATCAAAAACAAAATTTGAATTCCACCTCAATATATCAAACTGTTCAACGATACCGCACGCTGAGGACGCACCGCATCTATGCCCTTCCCATCGTGATCCTCATGCCTCACAGTGCCTGCAACTGCCGTTGCGTGATGTGTGATATCTGGAAGGGCAATCATCACCTCAAACAACTATCAGAGCAGGACGTGGAAAAACTTTTGGTGGCCCTCAAAAAATTCGGCAGCCAGCAGGTAGTGATGTCGGGAGGCGAAGCCCTGTTGCATGGAAATTTTTTCCGCCTTTGTGAACTGTTGCGCAAAGAAGGCATTTCCATTTCTCTTTTGTCAACAGGCATCGCGCTTAAAAAAAATGCAGAACAGATCGCAAGACTGGTACAGGATGTGGTGGTGTCGGTAGACGGTGATGAAGAGGTTCATGACCTAATCAGGAATATTCCCGGTGCATTCAACAAATTAAAACAGGGTGTGGACGCCATTCGTGAGTGGGACGAAGAGTTTCCTTTGAGTTCGCGTACGGTCATTCACCGGATGAATTTCAGGAACTGGCCCGGGATCATTGAGGCTGGAAAAAAACTGGGACTGGACCGAATGAGTTTTCTTCCCGCAGATGTCAGCAGTCATGCTTTTAACCGGGAAGTGCTTTGGACAGAATCAAGGCAACATGAACTCCTTCCCGAAGAACAGGAACTTGATGAATTAAAGGGAGTACTGGAAAAAATTATATCGGAGTGCAGCGAAGATTTTTCTTCAGGCTTTATTGCAGAATCGCCGGAGAAATTATGGAAGATCTATGAGTACTATGCCGCATTTTATGGACGCAATCCTTTTCCTTTTAAAAAATGCAATGCGCCCTGGGTATCTACCGTTATTGAAGCAGATGGCACGGTAAGGCCCTGTTTTTTTCATGAAGCCATCGGAAACATCCATCAAACACCACTGGAGGCTATCCTGAACAGCGAAAAAGCAAAATCATTCAGAAAAAATCTGGACATGGGAACAGATCCAACCTGTCAGCGATGTGTTTGTTCTCTTCACCTGCCTCCGCGCATGAACCTAAAAAACCCATCATGAACATTCTTTTCTCGCATTCCTATTTTTTGCGTTTCGACCCAAAACAGTGGCAGCTGGGGCAACCCTATCCGCCACTAGGTACGCTGTATGCTGCAGCCCTGATGCGCGAGAAAGGTTTTTCTGTATCTCTCTTTGATACCATGTTCGCCCATTCACCGCAGGAGTTGTTACCAGCGCTGGAGAAGAATCATCCTTCATATTTTGTTCTATACGATGATGGTTTCAATTATCTCACCAAGATGTGCCTCACCAACATGAGGGAAGCTGCATTTGATATGATTGCTTTGGCAAAAAAGAAATGCTGCACTGTTATTGTTTGCAGTTCGGATGCGACCGACCATCATGAAACTTATCTAGACGCGGGAGCGGATTTTGTGATACTGGGTGAAGGAGAGAAAACTTTATCCTGCCTGGTTGAGGCCCTGCAGCGCGGAGAAGAAGAATTTTTTTCCATGGAAGGAATTGCTTTTAAAAAGGACGGAGCCCTGGTGCGCACTACTGCACGTTCAGTGATGCGCGATCTGGACAGCCTTCCGCTTCCTGCGTGGGACCTGGTGGATATTCGCCCATACAAAAGCAGGTGGATGAAAGAAGCCGGATATTTTTCCATCAACATCGGAACAACGAGAGGCTGTCCTTATAAATGCAACTGGTGCGCGAAACCCATTTACGGAAACCGCTACAATGCCCGTTCTCCACAAAACGTAGTACGCGAACTGGTGTACCTGAAAGAGATTTTTGCATTTGATCATGTCTGGTTCTGCGATGACATCTTCGGGCTGAAACCCGGATGGGTGCAGGAGTTTGCAGACCTGGTGGAAAAACAGGGACTTCATTTCCGTTTTAAAATTCAATCGCGGGCCGATCTTTTGATGCAGGAAAATTATGTATCCGCGCTGGCGCGTGCCGGTGCAGAATCGGTTTGGATGGGTGCAGAAAGCGGGTCGCAAAAAATTCTGGATGCCATGGACAAGGGCATCACGGTGCAACAGATACGTGGAGCAACACATCTTTTAAAAAAGCATGGCATCAGGCCCTGCTTCTTTATCCAGTTTGGTTATCTCGGTGAATCGGGTGAGGACATACGAAAGACCATAGATATGATCAGTGAACTGCGACCTTCGGAAATTGGCATTTCTGTTTCTTATCCTTTACCTGGAACTGGCTTCTACGAAAAAGTAAAGGAACAGTTGCAACACAAATCAAACTGGACCGATTCGGATGAACTGGCTCTTATGTTTCATAATACCTATCAGGCAAAATTTTATAAACAGCTCCACCGGTATGTACACAGCAGGTACCGAAAGCAGCAGGCCTTTGATCATCTCAAAAAAATTCTTGCTAGTCCATTGTCGGGAAATTGGAAGATTTTTAAAAAAGCAATTTCCGGATTCTTGCTGGTGCCGCTTGTATTCATATCGAAAATCCGATTGAAACAACTGGAAAAAATTTCATGAACAGCCTGTCCAACCATATCAATGAACTGCGGGCTGCAGAAGCTTTCTCAAAACAGGCAATGGTCTTCGACCAGCTCTATTCTTCCAATGCCATAATTCGTTACAAAAGAAAACGCGTGCGTACGCACATGCTGCGGCGCATCAAACCAGAAAGCAACCTGCTGGAATTGAATGCCGGTACCGGAGAAGATGCTATTTATTTTGCTCAGAAAGGATACAAGGTGCATGCTACTGATATTTCTGAAGGCATGCTGGAAATGCTGAATAAAAAACTGGATGAACAGATGCTTACGGAATTGGTGAGTACCGAGCAATGTTCTTTTTCTGAACTGGAACTTTTGAAACAGAGAGGGCCCTACGATGCAGTGTATTCCAATTTTGGCGGATTGAATTGTACCGGTGAACTTCAAAAAGTATTGTCATCGCTGGATCCTTTGATCAAACCGGGCGGAGTACTGACGATGGTGATCATTTCTCCTTTCTGCATGTGGGAATTTCTTTTGATGTTCCGGGGGCGATTCAAAACAGCCTTTAGAAGATTTTTCAGTGGTAGGGGACGCAAGGCCCGGGTGGAAGGCACGAGCTTTACCTGCTGGTATTATTCATCTTCTTTTGTGACGCAACAACTCCATGACAAATTTGATTTGATTGGTCTGGAAGGCCTTTGCACCCTGGTTCCTCCTTCCTACTTTGAAGGATTTGCCGAAAAACATCCCAAAGCTTACGAGTTTCTGCGATCAATAGAGAACAGGTGGAAGAACAGATGGCCCTGGAAATACTGGGGTGATTATTATATCATTTCTTTCAGAAAAAAAATCAGTTAGCTGCTTCCATTTTTTTTAGGCCCACAACAAGATTGGTTTGTTTCTTTTCCTGAAGCATTTGTTCCAAATAGAAATATTTGAGCCAGCTATACCGGGCAATGATTCTCGCAATGGTCCAGCCCTTTCTTCCTTCCAGGAATCCAAGGCAGAACACAAATGATTTCAGTGCATTGAAAAAAGCCGAAAAATATTTTTTGACTGCACCCGGCTTCCTTCCGTCTGCATAATATTTTTCAGCACTCAGCCAGGCATAGTGTTCCATTTTCAAGCGGTAGGCATTTAAACTGCTGAAACAGTAATGACGGAGCTGACCGGGAATAAAAACGGTGGAAAGATTTTCTCCTCTGAGTTTCTCATGCACAGGACTGGTGTCCCAGCTGGCGAATTTTCGGTTATAGATCCTCGTTACTTTGTCGGAGCCCGGAACACCATAGCGAATTCTTTGTTGCGCGATAAAATTATGCCGCCTGAATCGAAGTATTTGATGAGAAAGTGGAGTGCTCATGTCTTCCAGGGTAACTATGAGTCCGGGAGCGGGCCTTTCATCGGCGTCAAGGGCCAGGATCCAGTCGTGCCTTGCCTGGAGGGCGCCAAAATTTCTTGCCGATCCATAATTTTTCCAGCCAGCAAAGTAAACCCTTGCACCTTCCTGTTCTGCAATTTGCTGAGTAGCGTCCGTGCTTCCTGCATCTACCACAATGATGTCGTTGCTCAGAGCTCTTGCTGCGCGGATGCAATGCCGGATATTGCTTTCCTCGTTCAGGGTAATTATGACGATTGAAAAGGGCAACATGAGCTATAAAATCGTTTTGCTTTTGCTTTCGTACCGGCGCACCAGTCCGGAGATCTTTTTTTCATAAATGGCCACCAGGTTCTTTTGAAAGTTTTCAGGATCGGGTTTGGCATATTGCCTTGCCGAATCCATACCCATGACCATTCCCCGCATATTACGCTTTTTATTTTTTGTTTTCAAGGACCAGCGGCGGGATGTGAGTTTCATGAGCAAATAATCGAGGGCGTTGCCGAGCGGATGTGAAAGGGATAGTTCTATGAATTTTTTAAGCAAAGAGTTCCTGGTTTCTTTGACGTACGAGACACGCATGGTATGATTGGGCAGGTATTCGGCGCTCCATTTGTTTTCGGAATAAAACTGGTTGAAGCATTCGATGCCGCGAAGAGGAAGAAGGGTCACAACTTCGGTGGCGGTATAAATATTCTTCTCCCTGATCTGCATCATGCTTTCGGAGACATAATAGTTCATGCAGAACCAATGCTGCTTTTTGAAAAGAAAAGTAAATTTTTTGAAGCAATGCATGAAGGTCCTCGCCAACCAGAGTTTATTTTTTGCCGTGATGATGAAGAAGTCGATATCCGCGTTTTCATCTGCAAAATTCTTGGAAAGGGAACCGGATAAGGCAACGCCTCTCACAAAAGGAAAGCCGGATAAAAATGCGGCGATTTTGTCGGCTGTATGCATCATTTGACGGGCCTTTTGATTGCCTTTTCTGCGACGCAAAATCAGTGTATAATTATCCTGCAGGGTGTAAAATTCGTCGAATTTAAAAATCCAGTTATCCAGCGAGAGGTGGTGAAGTGCTTGTGATATTTCGTGGTTGGGATAACTACGCTGCAGGAACTGGGTGATTTCAGTCTGGGTGAGCGGATAGTCAAAAATATCAAAATATGAAATGGTGGCTAATATGTCGTGTTGGACGGACAATAGGTCTGCTTGTTTTTTATAGAAACGTGATTTAGAGCCTCATGGTTGCCAATTAATAGTCGTTCGTCGCCGGACGGCAGACTTCAGCGGTCCATCATCACGGATAACACAGATTAAAGGCGGATTTCACCGATTGATTAAGAAGGATTGGCGTGATTGACGAATTTCATAGAATCCTGTTCTGTCCCAAATTCCTAATTCCCAATTCCCTTAATTCCCTTTTCTCCTTAATTCTTCCAGCTTCAGGTACTTGACGAAGTGATAACAGGTATTGAGCAGGGCCCAGGAAAATCCGCGGTAACCATTGAGAAAGTTTCGGTCGATGATAAAATAGCGAAAGAAATTAAAGGGCAATGCCAGCATCACCATCAACCTGCTTTTTCTGGCATTGCGCTCCATGAGTCTTTGTGCACCCATGCTCGAATACAGATTGATCTTGCCCAGAAACTGGCTGTAGTCGTGATAGCTGTAATGAAGGATCTTGTGATGCAAAGTTTTTACAGGACCGTCTGCCAGAACGCGCTCATGGACGAGGGCTCCATCCCAGCCGGCCTTTGTTTTATTGAACAAGCGGATCACAAATGAATTTGTTTCTTTTCCATACTTGAAGACCTTGTTCATGAAAACAAGATTCCTTGGAATAGAGAAGGCCGTATAGTTGATCTCTTTTTTGGAAAGCTCCGTACGAATTTCATCAATCAATGACTCCGACAGCACCTCATCGGCATCAATGCAAAGTACCCAGTCGTTCTTTGCTTTAGAAACGCCAAAACTTTTTTGTTCACCAAATCCTTTGAAAGCGTGGGTATATACCGAGCACCCAAAGTCCCTGCATATCTCCACCGTCCTGTCTGTGCTTCCGCTGTCAATGACCACGATCTCGTGGCACCACCAGAGTTGTGCCAGCGTTTTTCCAATCAACGTCTCTTCATTGTAGGTGATAATGACGGCACTCACACGCGGATCTTCCAGTTCTTTTCCAGTTAAGGTCAGTGCTCTTTTAGACTGGGTGGCTACAGCGTGCGCGTGGGGTAAAACGCCTGAAGGATATTTCTCTGCTCTGTATTCGATTTGCATGATTCGCTGATTAGGTTTTTCAATTAAGGTATTCTGGACCATCGAACTGATACAGGTTTTGCTTCTTCCTGATTCTTGAATCAATGAGGCTTGAATACAAAGAAGACAAAGTGGTTGTTATTGTGAGCCGCAAGATGCGCATATCGAGCTTGAAACTTCTGTTCTTGACATAAAACATATCCCATTTGTAACGATGAAACACATCGAAATAATCAATGGTCTCGCCCCGGTATCCTTTTACCTGCGCCATGCCTGTGATGCCTGGTTTTACAAGGCTGCGGTAATTATAGTGTTTAACGATTTTTGAAAATTCCCTGCAGTCGCTGATCATATGCGGCCGGGGGCCCACTACGCTCATGTTGCCCAACAGCACATTCAGGAACTGTGGAAATTCATCGAGGCAGGAGAGTCGTAAAAATTTTCCGAATGCAGTGATGCGTGGATCATTCAATTCTGCCTGCTTGACATTAGCCTGGTCATTCACCGTCATGGTCCGGAGCTTGAAACAATAAAATACTTTTCCCATGGCCCCGACTCTTTTCTGAACAAAAAATACCGGTCCCTTTGAATCCAGCTTGATCAGAATGGCCAGAATAGGAATTAGCCAGGACAGAACGAAGACGATCATCAATAGAGAGAAAGCGATATCGAATAGCCGCTTGAACTGGAGGTTTTTTTCGCGAATCGAAACGATTTGTAAGTCTGGTTCTGGAAATGAAATTGTTTCAGTAACGGAGAGGAGTCTGGAACTTTTTCTGAATAAGACATTTCCTCGTTCAATGTAACTCATAAGACCTCAGAAGGTTTGGTTTCAAATAGGTTCTAATTACTTGGCTGCAATGTTAGATATATATTCCAATATTTCAATACTTTTGCCGCCATAATTTAAAAATTGACTGTGAATGTACTCTGTCATGACAAGAGCAAGTTCTAAAACGTGGCTTCTGAAAAATTATTTTTTCATGTGAGCTTTCCTTCGGAAAAAGTGAAATATTGATCAGATATAGAGTTGATTCAATATTTTTGGTCGAATCTTTAATGATAGTTCCTGAAAAACCGTATCAAATTGTCCTTCCTAAAAAAAATAAATCATATAGTTTCTGAAAAGGAAACCAAAACGCTCCTCTCCAATTTTCTTTACCTGGGCCTGATTCAAGGAACGAATTTTCTTTTGCCTCTAATGGTTCTCCCTTATCTGATTAGTGTGCTTGGCCTCTCTAACTTCGGCCTTGTCTCTCTTGCCCAGTCGCTCGCTTTTTATTGGACCATGCTGGTGGAATATGGATTCAACCTCTCTACCACCCGCCAAATCGCCATTCACAAGGAAGACAGGGAACTTCTCTCCGATATAGTTTCCAGAACTGTACTGACCAAGGGGCTGCTGCTTTTATTTTCGGCCCTTGCATTTTTCGTTCTGGTTTATTCCATTCCTTATTTTTCTGCACATAAGGCCCTTTATTCCATCAGCTTTATGATGGTGATTGGACAGGCCTGCATTCCGGTTTGGTTTTTCCAGGGGATGGAGAAAATGAAATTCATCACCTATATCAATATCTTCAGCAAATTGATCCTGACCTCGTCCATTTTTTTCTTCATCACCCGTCCTTCGGATTTTGTGTATGTCAGTTTTTTTTACGGCCTGGGCAATTTCATTCCGGGACTGGTGGGCATCTGGCTGATGTTTCGGCGCTTTCAGGTCCGGTTCAAATGGCCGGCTGGTTACCATTTTATAAAGGAACTGAAAACGGGCTGGTATATCTTCCTTTCACATTTCTCCATTAACATCTGTACCAATTCAAATATTTTTATTCTTGGTTTTTTTGCCAGCGGCACCGTGGTGGGCTACTACAGCATCGCAGAAAAAGTGACCAATATTGCACGGCAGCTCCTGTTGATTTTTTTCCAGACTACCTACCCCGCAGTATGCAAACAAATGGCCAGGGGACATGAAGCCTTACTGGCTTTTTATAGAAAATATTTTCTTCCCTTTTCTGTTTCCATTATCCTTCTCTGCGCCTGCATTTTTATTTTTTCCGATTACATCGTCGTATTTTTTGCGAAGCAGGCTGTTCCCCAGATCAGCACGGCGATCCGGTGGCTTATTCTGGTACCGGTAATTGTGCTGATGAACATGCCGCCATTTCAAACCTTGTTGGCTTATAATTACCAAAAGAGTTACACCGTGGTGTTCCTGATCGGTTCGGCCCTGAATATTGGGCTGAATTTAATTTTGGCCAGTTATTTTTCTCTTTGGGGGACAATTGCTGCGGTGATCCTAACCGAATTATTTATTTCCGTAGGCATGCACCTGATTCTTTATTTCAGACATCCAGCGCAGAAGATCATCAACAGACCAAGACTGATTTACAAATAAATAATTGCCAGCAGTGAAGAAAGTTCAATCATCATGAGGGTTTGTTGTGTTATCGTTACATATGGCGACCGGTGGCAGCTGGTTGAAAAAGTGGTGAAGGAAGCCTTTCATCAGGGAGTGAACCGACTGGTGCTGATTGATAATGGATCCTGGGAAAAAAGCCGGAACATGATCAAACAGCTCTCATCCCGCTATGCAGAATCCCTGGTCCTGCACCGCTTTGATTGCAATGAAGGTTCTGCCAGAGCATTTAAGTATGGTTTGAAAACGGCAAGGCAGCTTGACTGCGAATATATATGGCTGTTAGACGATGACAACCTTCCTGAAGCGCATGCGCTTGATGCCCTGAAAGATTTCTGGACGAAAAATGAGCGCAGGAAAGACGGACTATTTGCTCTAAGTTCGCTCCGGTCGGACAGGTTGGTATTCAGGCAGGCCTTGCAAACCAGAAAAGCGGATGCCCTTTTGTGGCCGAAGAACAGCTTTCTCGGATTTCACCTCCGGCAGGTATCTTCCAAGATCCGTGAGCGGATTTTCCCTGTTCAATCAGAACAAACCTTAGAACGAACTGCCTTGAAAATAGATGCGGCATTCTATGGAGGTCTGTTTATTCACAGGGAGATCCTTGATAAAATCGGATACCCGGACGAGGACCTGGTGCTTTATTCAGATGATTTTTGTTTTACCTATCCCATTACCCTGAAGCAGGGGGAGATTTGGCTGGTGCCGGAGAGTGCGGTGAAAGATATTGATACACCATTTTATTTGCCCGTTAAAAAAGGTTTTTTATATCATTCAAGCCTCGATGCTGAAAATGATGTGCAGATATACTATGCCACGCGGAATTCCGTTTATTGCACGCGAAAATATTTTATCACCAACCGCCTGACGTATTTTATGAACAAGATGGTTTTTCTTCTTCTCATTACAGGAATAGGAATGCTGCGGGGAAAATTTAAAAGGCTGAAATTGATTTTTGAAGCCATCCATGATGGAGAGCAACAACAGTTGGGAAGAAACCCTAAATACAAATTGAAATAAATTCTGAGCGCACCAGTTTCTATGAAGGACAATTTTTTTGTACGATACCTGCGACGTCAAAGCTTTCAGCCCAACTGGTTAAGCCTCGTCTTCAACCCTTTTTATTTTATCCGGCGACCCCTGTTTACGAACATTCGAGAACTTGCTCCAAATCTGAAAGGAAAGCTGATCGATCTTGGTTGCGGCCGCAAGCCCTACAAAAATCTCTTTGCTGTTTCAGAGTATATCGGTGTAGATATTGA